>DWXV01000068.1 GCA_019119025.1 Candidatus Allofournierella excrementigallinarum | reverse complement strand
TTGAAAAAATCCTTGTCCATGAGGCGGTCAAGAACGAGGACGGAAGCCGGGAACAGGAGGTAGAAATCTTCTACCGCTTCATCGGCAAAATTGATTGAATGACACCAATATCTTTAAGTATGTGATACCGGCTTGTGCGCCCCGGACATCGCCCTGCTGGAGCCTTTGGCGCAGGCGCTGGACGCCACCGTGCTGGAACTCATCTCCGGGACCAGAACAAAGCAGGAACGCTGCCCGGAAAATGTGGACAGCGCCGTGCAAAAGGTGCTTCGGTATTCGCAGCAGGAGCTTGCCCGAAAGGGAAAAAGCACGCGCAGGCGAAGCCTGCTGGCAGCGTGCGTTTGCCTGGTGCTGCTGCTCGTCCTGCCCGTTTTGAACGGAACACTGGGTGGCGACGGGTTCGCCTGGCGGTGCATCCCCGCATGGCTGTGCGCCCGCAATGCAGCCCGGGCGCTGGAGGACTGCGACAAAGAGGGGATAGAGCGATACATCGGCAACGCCGGCGGCATGTATGAAGCGCTGGAGGAACTCAGGGGGCAGGGCGTGGTGATCCGAAACGCCAAGGCGGGTTTCAGCCGCACACGGCTGGACGATATGTTCCTCTTCACCGAGCTGGAACTGACAGTGCAGCAGGAGGGCATCACCTATCTGTTCACCTGCCAGGGCACCTGGCGAAACGGGAAGGTGGAGCTGATGGAGATCTGCGCCCCGGATGCCCAGTACGACGGCCCCGCGTGGCTGCCGCAGCTGAGTGAGGCACTGGCCACCTATGACCCGGGCTAAAATTTCCGCAATTTTTTTGTTTCCCTCTTGACTCTGCCGTATCGTCAACTGCTACACTGATAGCAGGAAGGAGGGAGCAGCATGGAATATTCCATCCATGAATTGTCGCGCCTGTCCGGGGTGACCGCCCGCACCCTGCGCTGGTACGACGAGATCGGCCTGCTGAAGCCAAGCCGGGTAGCCGAGAGCGGCTACCGCTACTATGGCCCGGCCCAGGTGGACCGGCTGCAGGACATCCTGTTTTACCGGGCCCTCGGGGTGGAGCTGGCCCGCATCCGGGAATGTCTGGACGCGCCCTCCTTCGACCGGCTGGCCGCCCTGCGGCAGCACCTGGCTGCCCTGCAAGCGCAGAAGGCGCGGCTGGAAGACCTGATACGGTCGGTGGAAGAGACCATCGGCAGCGAAGAAAGGAAGGAGCCTATGGAGGACGAAAAGAAATTTGCCGCCCTGAAGGCGAAGCTGGTGGCGGAAAACGAGGCCGCCCACGGCAAAGAGGCCCGGGCCAAATACGGCGACGGGGAAGTGGACGCCGCCAACGCCGGTTTGATGGACCTGACACAGAAGCAGTACGACGCATGGAACGCGCTGGACGCCGAACTGCGCCAAAGGCTGGAAGCCGCGGTGAAGGCGGGCCTTGGGCCCGACAGCGAAGAGGGCAGGGAACTTTATGACCTGCACCGCCGCTGGCTGACGGTGACGGTGAAGGACCTGACGGCCCAAAAGCACCGGGGCATCGCCCAGCTGTATGTGCTGGACGAGCGGTTCACCGCCTACTACGACCGGGCGGTGCCGGGCTGTGCGCAGTTCCTGAGGGACGCGGTGGAGCGCTGGGCAAAATAAGAAAGCGTCCCCGGCAGATGTCGGGGGCGCTTTTTCATTTGCCGGAAAGTGCGCGGCGCAGGTCGTTCAGATACAGCGCCTGCTGCCGCTTCAGATAGCCGTGCACGAAGGGGCGCATCCACCAGCGCTTTGCGTTGACTGTCTCGGAGCAGACCAGGCGGGAACCATTCGCCGTTCCTTCAAAATGCCCTTCCCAGGCGCCCGACATGTTGCCGTTCTCCATGGTGAAGGCCCAAAGGCGGGGCGCTTCGCAGGCGGTGACCGTGAAGCGGGTGGCATAGCCGCTGTGGGTGTGCTCCACAAAGTGGGCCGCGTCCAAAACTTCCACCCGCTCGATGCCGCTGCGCCAGGCGGTGTGCTCCAGGTCGGTCACGGTGTGCCATAAGGTTTCCACCGGGCAGGAGAACTTCGCCGTCACTTGTGACGCTGCCATTCGCTCATCCCTTTCCCTTGTTCAGCTTCAGGCTGATGCCCGCCCGGTCCGCCTCCGTTTGCAGCAGCGCGGCGGCGGCTTGGGCCCGCTCTTTTGCAGGCGCGGCGACCAGACCGCTTTGGGCGGCCAGCGCCTCCATCACCCGGCGCAGGGCCTGGGGCTCCAGCAGATAGGCGGCCGCGCAGTAGAGAGACTTTCGGCGGCCGTCGTTCCAGTCCGCCAGCAGCTGGTCCAGAACGGCGCGCTTTTGCCGCAGCAGGGCCAGCCAGGCGTCCAGCCCCATCTCCCCGGCCCGGGCCAAATCGGCGGCCCGGCGGCTGTGGGGCACAAAGGAATCCGCCGCGTCGAACTCGTCGTACCGGGCGCAGGGGTAGGCGGCACATTCGCTGCAAAACTCCGGCCCGCCCTGCTCCAGCGAACACCGGGCGATGGCGCAGCTCTGGTTGCCCGCCCCGCCGCCGCAGCCCGGACAGCATCCGCCCACCTGCATGGGGCAGAGCAGGCAGGCGAGGCCGCAGAGGCTGAATTCTGTGTGCTCCCGCGTGAATCCCTTCACGGCCGGACCTCCTTCCGCACCGGCTGCCGGATGACCGTTTTCAGCTTTTCCGGCTTGCAGCGGCGCACGTCGCTCAGATATATTTCGTGATGGAACCGGCTCTCACTGAAGTCCGGCAGATACCCCTGGGCACGGGCGTATTCGTCCATGGTCGCCACGGTGGCAGGCTCGTCGTCGTAGGGGCCCAGATGCATGCACTGGACGCAGAGCCCCTCTTCCCAGGAAAAGAACTCCACCCTGGAAAAATCCTGCTTCTTCTTTTCGGCGGCCTCGCGGATTGCCCAATGGAACGCCTCTTCCGTCACGAACTCCGGCAGGCGGATGAGGCTGATCCACTGAAAATCGGCTTTGCGGGCGTAGTCCACGCCGTGCACGCCCTCCTGCCACCACAGGCCTTCCAGCGGCGGCACCACATAATCGAAGTAGCCCTCCAGCTTGTGTTTGCCCAGCTTGCTCATCTTGATGGTGAAGGCCACAGCGTAGAGCAGGCCCAGCGCCTCTTTGTAGGCGCCGTCTTCCTGGTTGGGGTCGCCCTGCCCCCGCACCGCCAGAAAATTCATGGCGGGCACCGTGACGATGCTTGGCGTCTTGGGCGGAAGATAAAATTCCTTGTATTCTTTTTTGTAGTCAAAGGGCATGGTCATTTCCTCCTTTTTCTCTGGGGACAGGCTTTCAGTGCCTCGCAGGTGATGCGCACGAGGGCGGTCATCCGCTCCCGGTCCTCCACATCTTCCACCAGGAAAGAGTCTCTGGCTCCTTCATAGGGCGGAGCCTTGGGCAGGTCCGGGAAGGCATTTAAGCCTTCGGGGGTGATTTTTACGAAGAACTGATCATCACAGATGACGGCGAAGAACACCCCGTCGCAGTAAAGACCGTATTCACCGAACATCCTGCGGCTGCGGATGGTCCCCGCCTCCCGAAGTTGGTCGGCCACAAAATCCACAAAATCCGGATGGGACGCCATCTCAGTTCCTCCCTTCATAGCGCTCGGCCAGCGACCGGGTCAGACTGCGCAGCTTTTGGCGCAGTTCCTCCGGCTCCACCAGCTCCGCGCCCTCGCCAAAGGTGAGCACCCAGCCCAGCACGCTGTCCGCGTCAGGAAAGCCGCCGGTGAACCGCAGGCGGCCGTCCGGTTCCTCGGTGAGGTCGTCCGCGCCGTATTCCTCCACCAGCCGCCAGCGCCAGGCCGGGTCAAAAAGGACGGTCACCCGATACTTTTCCGGGAACACCCGTTCCGGTGCGAGGTCCGGCAGGGGCGCGGGGCGGGGTTCGAAGGGCTCGCCCGCGGAAAGCTCGGTCATGCGGTTCAGCTTGAAGAGGCGGTAGTCCTCCCGGGTGCGGCAGCGGCCCCACAGGTACCAGGCTGACCAGTGGAACACCAGATAGCAGGGCTCCACCGTGCGCCGGGATTCCCCCTTGGGGGAGAAGTAGCAAAAGCGGACGGTGCGCCGCCGGCGGATGGCGTCCTGTATCAGCTCGATCTTGGGGGCGAGGCTGTCCTTGTACCAGGAGGACAGGTCGATGAGCAGGTCGGCGCTGCCGGGCACCAGCGTGCCCGCCCCGGCACACAGCTTTTCCATCAGCTGGGCGTAGCGGCGGGTGCCGCTGACGCTGTCCAGACTGCGCAGCCCCGCCAGGATGGCCTGCATCTCCGGCGCGGTGAGGAGGGTGCGGTCCACCCGGTAGCCTTTCAGAATGGAGATGCCGCCGCCCGCCCCTTGCGCGGTGGCGATGGGGATGCCCGCCCGGCAGAGGGCCTCCACATCTCGCTGGATGGTGCGGCGAGACACCTCGAACCGCGCCGCCAATTCCGGCGCGGTGACCTTTTCCCGCTGGAGCAGGATGGACAAGATGCCGATGAGCCGGTCCAGTTTCATGCGCCCCGCCGCCTTTCCTGTGTCTTGCCTGTATTATACCATAGGAACCGGACAGCCGTGTGTCATGTTTGATGGCGGAGCGCAAAAATAACGGACGCAGAAGGCCTCTGGTTTTGAGGACTTCTGCGCCCGTTTGCAGTGAAAATCAGGAAGCCGGAACTTTTGTCAGAATTCAATGCTGTATTCCAGAATGGTGCGGCTTTCACGCTGGATATTTTGGCTGAAGGAGGCCGACCCGGTGCATTTGATGCCGTTCAGGATCGCGCTGATTTGCGCGGAGTCATCTTCTTTGGCACCGAACAGACGATTGCACTGAAAACGATAAGTTTTGGATTCGATTTTATTGAAACCATCGCTGGTGCGCATGCGGACCAGTTTCACAATGTCACTCTCGTTTTTGAAGTAAACAAGGGGCGGCGCAATGGGAGAATCATGTCCGCTGAACTTCACGTCGGCGGCGATTTCCACGCTGGAGAATTCATCCACGGAAGCCGAGCGGCTGGCAGACACCGACTCCATCTGCGCTTTTGCTTTGGTTTTGACCTGCTGCGCAACCAGAGCTTTTTTGTCCTCTTTGAAACTGATGCGGACATGTTTTGCGCCAAGGTCCTGCGCCACGACTTCCAGTTCGTTCACAAGCGCCTTGCGGATGAAGTCAAAGTATTCATCCAGAGCGATATAGACCCCTGTCTGATAAGGGTCTGCCAGGAAAACGCCCTTGGCTGCAGCAGGGTAAAATGCCAGCGATAACTGTGGCACGTAGTCCTCGTAAAGATTCAGCAGCTCATATCCCTTTGCGGACTGATAGTATCCCACCGCTCCGCGGCATACTTTGCTCTCACTTCTCTTTTTGTCCCGAGCGACAATGGAGAGGACGCTTGGCTGCGCTGCATCCGCCTGGCTGTCTTTGGCGGTGAAGGGCAAGGTATCCGCAAAGGCCGGCTTTAATGTCTTGAGGTCAAGTTCCAGTCGGGCTTCGGCAAACGCTTTCCCCATAGCAGCGCTTCCTGCCTTGAGTCCATGCCCGGCGGCAAGGGCAACGCCTTTCATTGTTTCGCCTGCGTCCTCCAGGTTTTCACGGGTCAGGCCAAAGTCTTCCGCGTCGATTTTTCCGTTACCGTTTTTGTCCACGGCATGCATCACAGCGCTCTGCGCTTTGGCCACGGTTTCTTTGGCATGAACGCCCAGATGTCCCATTGCTTTTCCGAAGGAGTTCGGAGCTTTTTCCGTGGGAGTGAGAACATTGTTTTCCAATTCTTTTTTCACATTCGATTCCTCCTCGAAAGGTATTTCGGAATATGGTTTGAAATTTTCGCGAGAAAAGAGCGCAATGCGTCCCTCGGTAAACGCCGCAGCGAGCCGCAAATTTCTGCTTCTATCATACAAAACCCGTTTGAGAAAAACCAGCTTTTTTGCAATATTTTTGCTGCTGCACCCCGGCCGGCGCAATTGCCGGAAAATTTTCGCTGTGGTATCATAAAACAGAAAGGCGGTGAAGTCAGAATGACGCTTCTTCGAGGTAATTACTCGGTGCAGTGACACGTCTGATAGCAGACTGCATCGAGTAAAAACTGTTATCAGCGGAACTGCACCGATTCGTATGAACGATGACTACGAAAAGGAGCGGTTTTGAATGAACGAAACAGAGTTGTATCGCCAATGGCTGCGGGAAGAGGACGCGGCGCGGATGAAGGGCTGGGATTTTTCCCACCTGCGCGGGCGCTACGAGGAAGAGCAGGACCTGCCCTGGGACTATGAGCAGGCGGTGCGGACATTTCTGCGGCCGGACAAAGAAATTCTGGACATGGACACCGGCGGCGGGGAGTTCTTGCTGTCGCTGGGGCATCCCTGCAATAAGACCAGCGCCACCGAGGGCTGGCCGCCCAACGCGGATCTCTGCCGCCATAGGCTCGTCCCGCTGGGGATACGGTTTCAGCAGGCGGATGGCGGGGGCCCGCTGCCCTTTGCTGATGGGGCTTTCGATTTGATCTTGAACCGCCACGGCAGCTATGACCCGGCGGAAGTCTGCCGTCTGCTGCGGCCCGGTGGGATGTTCATCACCGAACAGGTGGGGGCGCAAAACGACCGGCAACTGGTGGAACTGCTGCTGGGCGAGCAGCCGCTGCCCTTCCCCCGGCAGACGCTCGCCTGTGCCGCGGAGGAGGTGCAAAGCGCCGGCCTGCGGGTCGTGCGCGGAGAAGAGGCCTTTCGGCCCATCCGCTTTTGGGACGTGGGGGCGCTGGTGTGGTTCGCCCGCGTGCTGCCCTGGGAATTCCCGGGCTTTTCGGTGGAAGCCTGCCGGGAGCGGCTGTGCCGTGCCCAGGAGATTTTGGACCGGAACGGCGTGATCGAGGGCACGATCCATCGGTACCTGCTGGTGGCGCAAAAGGATAAATAAAAAAGGGGCCGTGCCTTCGCGCATGCGAAGGCACGGCCCCTTTGCGTCATTTGGAGAAAGCGCCGCTCCAGCAACTCTTGAAAAGCGAGAGGGGTATCTATACGGTGTATGGGAAACAGATTCAGAAAAATATCTATTTCAACTTATTATTTTGTCTCCTTTGGAGCGATTGCATTTCCAGCACAACGTTTGAAGGTTGTCTTCTTCTGTGCGTCCGCCCTTTGACACCGGAATGATATGGTCTATCTCGAGCAAGAGGTTTGGCTCTACGTGTGTGGAGTTATTTTGATGAAGCCGGTAAGAGACGGCAGCGGTGGGAAACCTTCGATACTAATGCAGAAGCCAAAAAGCGCAAAGCCCAGATTGAATACGAGCAGGAATCCGGCACCTTCATCGTTCCCAATGCCAAGACTTTGAATGACTTGCTCAATGAGTATATGTCCATCTATGGGGTAAACACCTGGGCAATGTCCACATACGAAAGCCGTCGAGGTTTAATGCGAAACTACATAACCCCTATTATTGGGGATATGTGCTTGGGGGAAATCACTCCGCGAATGATGGACAAATACTACCGGGATTTACTGAGCGTGAAAGCGGTCAGTGTAAACAACCGTAAACCAACAAACGAGTATTTGACTCCCCATACTGTTCGCGAGATCCACAAGCTGCTGCGTAATGCCTTTAACCAAGCTGTGCGTTGGGAACTGATTGCAAGGAACCCTGTTCTGAACGCAACCCTCCCTAAAGAGGAGCACAAGGAGCGGGAAATCTGGACCGCTGATATGCTCGCAAAAGCGATGGCGGTTTGTGATGACCCGATTTTATTGCTGGCCCTGAACCTTGCGTTCTCCTGCTCTTTACGTATGGGAGAGATGCTCGGATTGACATGGGATTGTGTCGATGTATCTCCGCACAGCATTGATGCTGGTAATGCCAGCATTTTCGTCAACAAGGAATTGCAGCGTGTCACTCGTGGGGCGCTGGATGATCTCAGCGATAAAGGGGTAATCAAAAAGTTTCCTCCTTGTATCGCAAGCACCCATACAGCACTTGTTCTGAAAGAACCAAAGACCAAGACCAGTATTCGGCGGGTCTACCTTCCCAAGACGGTTGCTAAAATGCTGGTGGGCAGAAAAGCTGAAATTGACGAGCTGAAAGACCTGTTCGGTGATGAATACATCGACAACGATCTCGTGTTCTGCACCAGCAACGGACGCCCTATGGAAAGTCAGATCATCAACCGGGCCTTTAACAAGCTCATCAGGGAAAACGGATTTCCCCATGTGGTTTTCCATTCTCTCCGGCATTCCAGTATTACTTACAAATTCAAACTGAACGGCGGCGATATGAAAGCAGTCCAGGGTGATTCTGGCCATGCACAAATGAAGATGGTGGCAGATGTTTAGTCCCACATCATTGATGAGGATCGCTGCATTAACGCACAGCGGTTTGAGGACGCATTTTATTTTCAAGCGAAAGCTCCAGAACCAGCTATTCAGGAGATTGAGGAAAAGGAAACCGGCACAACAACTCCCGAAAGTGATACGGCAAAAATCCTTGAACTTCTCAAAAACCCTGAGACCGCTGCGCTCTTAAAGCAAATTGTCAGTGCTCTGTAAGAGCAGGCCCAGCAAAGAAAGCCTCTCATTTTATGAGGGGCTTTCTTCTTTTGAACGGGATTGTATTATGACCAATCACTTTTTTTGTTAGCAGGTTTTTTTGCAGGTTTTGAGGTCGTGTTTGCAAAGCACCTCGATTTGTTTGCAAATCTACACGATCCTTGCTAACAAAATTAGCAGACATGAAAAGAAGGCTTTGAACACAGAGCAGCCGCCTTTCTTTGCAATTCTCGGAAATCGCGTTAGCAAGGGCCTTATCTTTCGGATGTTCAGGCAATCGGAGAAAATAAGAAAAGCCGAAAACCCTGATAAATCAATGGTTTTCGGCGTTTAATCTGGCGTCCCTGGCGGGATTCGAACCCACGGCCTTTCGCTTAGGAGTTTGGCGTTTCTTTTGGTACGATATACCCATCATAACTTCCCATTATTTTTGATTCGCTATGACATTGTGTGGTTACTGGTCAATCTGCACAAAAATCCGTAAAATGCCGCCTCGTTACGGCCTGTTCAGAATGTGAAATTAGCAAATTCTTAGCACGGATGATGGCAGAAAGCCCTTTCGCCACAAGAAAAATCAGATAGGCATAGTCAAAATGCCTACGAAAAATGGG
>DWXV01000067.1 GCA_019119025.1 Candidatus Allofournierella excrementigallinarum | reverse complement strand
CACGCCCGAGCCCACCCCGGAACCCACCCCTGAACCCACGCCCAAGCCCACTCCGGTGCCCACGCCCAGCCCGGTGCCCACACCCAGCACCAATCCCAACCCCGAGCCCACTCCCACGGCCAGCACGAATCCCGGCGGCGGGGACGGCACTGTCACCGAGGGCGGCAACAACGGCAACACCTGAGACCCGCACAGCAAGAGGAACTTTATGCCAGAGGGATATATCACAAAGGGCATCGGCGGCTTTTATTACGTGAAAGCCGGCAGCCGCATGCTGGAATGCAAAGCCAAGGGCGTCTTCCGCAAACGGAACCTCTCCCCCGTGGCGGGGGACAAGGTGACGGTGGAAGAGGAGGCGGGCAGCTGGGTCATCGCCGAGATACTGCCCCGCAAAAACGTCTTTGTGCGCCCGCCCATCGCCAATCTGGACGTGCTGTTCATCGTGGCCAGCACCACCCAGCCCACCCCCAGCACCCTGGTGCTGGACAAGCTCTCCGCCATCGCGGCGGACAAGGGCGTCCAGCCGGTGCTCATCATCACCAAATCCGATCTGGCCGGGGCCGAAAAGCTGAAAAACGCCTACGCTCTTTCGCCCTTGCCGGTCGTCGTGGCAGACCATGTTTCCGGCGAGGGCCTGGCCGAGATCCGCGGCTGGATCGAGGGCCGGCTGTGCGCTTTCTGCGGCAACTCCGGCGTGGGCAAGAGCACCCTGCTCAACGCCCTGCTGCCCGGCCTTTCCCGCGAGACCGGCTCCATCAGCCGGAAGCTGGGCCGGGGCCGGCACACCACCCGGGAGGTGGAGATCTTCGAGGCCTTCGGGGGCTTTGTGGCAGACACGCCCGGCTTTGCCAGCCTGGACACCGGCCGCGCCTGCTACATCCCGAAGGAGAACCTGCAGTACGCCTTCCCGGAGTTCGAGGGCTACATCCCCCGGTGCCGCTTCACCGGCTGCTCCCACCGCAGCGAGGCGGGCTGCGCCGTGCGCGCGGCGGTGGAGGCGGGCGGGATAAGCCCCACCCGCTACGAAAGCTACCTTGCCATGTACGACGAGGTGAAGGACATCAAGGACTGGGAAGTGCGCTGAACGCCGCACCCAAAAGGCCGGGGCTCGAACCCCGGCCTTTTTACAGAAAAAGGAGGAAGCGCCATGCCGCGCTGTGTCATCATTGGAGCCGGGCCGGTGGACCCGCAGCAGAAGGAACTGCTTTTGCCCGGCGACTACGTCATCGCCTGCGACGCCGGCTACCGCAACGCCGCGGCGCTGGGGCTGGCCCCGGACCTCATCGTGGGCGACTTCGACTCTGCGCCCCGGCCCGAGGCAGGGAACCTTGTGGTGCTGCCCGCCGAAAAGGACGACACCGACACCCACTACGCCGCCCGCCTCGCCGCAAAGAAGGGCTTTGACGAGGCGCTCATCCTGGGCGTGCTGGGCGGCGCGCGGCTGGACCACAGCCTTGCTGCCATCGCCGCCGGGCTCTGGCTGGCAAAGCAGGGGCCGAAGGTCACCATTGCGGGCCGGGGCGCGGTGCTGCGCTATGTGCTGCCCGGCCGCCCGGCACGGGTGCCCCACGACCCGGGAGCCTATTTCTCCCTCTTCCCGCTGGAAGGCGCGGCGGAGGGCGTCTGCATCACGGGGGCGAAATACCCGCTGCAAAACGCCCGCCTTGCGCCGGACGCCACCCTGGGCGCCAGCAACGAGACGGCGCCCGGCGGGGCCGAAGTGCGGCTGGCCGACGGCAGCCTCCTGCTGGTCTGCGCCCCGAAATGAGCCTTTCGAGAACCAAAGCCTGCACATTTTCCTTGCCCCAAGGATATAATGGCGTATCCGCACAAAGAACCAGTGAAAAGGAGGATGCGCCATGCAGGTGGTCGTGGTCAAAAGTCCGAAGTGTCTCGCAGGGTTCCTGCGCGCCTTGTTCAAAATCAAAAAAGAGGGGTAACGCCCCGCAAGCAAAACAGAGCCCGCGGGCCGGTCTTTGCGCCGGCCCGCGGGCTCTGTTTTGTTTGTCCCGCTTTGCGCATATGCCCCCGGCGGCGTGAATATACATGTGTCAGAACACGCGAAAGGGGCGAAACAATGGAACTCAAGGTGTTTAGAGATACCTTATCCACCATGGGCAGCCTGTGGGAGACCAAAGCCGAGCTGCCCATCGAGACCGAACTTCTCATCCCGGACTATCTGCCGCAGGTCTTCAAGATCGTCAAGTGCTTTGTCTACCCCGTCACCCTGCAAAAGCAGGTGACGCCCGGCCGCCTTACGGTGGAGGGCTATCTGCGGTGTGTGGTCTACTATCAGGCGGAGGACGATCAGAGCCTTTGCCAGATCGAGCAGAAGATCCCCTTCACCCGCGCCATGGACCTGCCGGAGGGCCAGCACCAGGGCTATTCCGTCACGGTGAGCGGCGAGGTGGAGTACCTTAACTGCCGGGCGGTGAACCAGCGCCGGGTGGACGTGCGGGGGGCCTACGCCCTGTCGGCCCAGGTGTGCGCCCAGAGCGAGCAGGAGGTCATCACCGCCCTGGCGGACTGCGGCGCCGAGCAGAAGCTCATCCCGGTGAACGGCCTTCGCACGGTGGCAAACCTGGATAAGCTGCTCACCGCCGAGGAGGAGGTGGCCCTGCCCGGCCAGGTGCAGGCGGTCATCGACATTTCCGGCGTGGGCCAGGTGGACGAGGTCAAGGTCATCACCGGCAAGGCGGTGGTCAAGGGCCGCATCCAGGTGGCGCTGACCTACCGCAGCCAGCCGGGATACCAGCTGGAAACGGTGGAGCAGGCGGTGCCCTTCAACCAGATCATTGATCTGGCGGGCGCCCCCGAGGACGCCGTCGCCTTTGCCGAGGCCGAGATGATCGGCTGCACCCTCACCGCCGCGGCGGGGCAGGAGGGAGCCGCCACCCTCACCGTCACCGCCATGCTCCATCTGCGCATGGTGCGCCAGGTGGAGTGCTATGTGGTGGCCGACGCCTTCTCCACCCAGTACAGCGCCGACGTCACCTACAAGACGGTCGCCGCCGAGCAGCTGGCCGAAACGCTGAACCGCACCGCGGAGGCCGCCGCCTCCGGCACGCTGCCGGACGAGAACGCCCAGATCATCGGCTGCCTGGTCACGCTGCACCCGCTGGAATGGGCGGCGGCGGAAGGCGGGGTCAGCCTGGGGGGCCGGGCGTGCGCCCATGTGCTGTGCATGAACTCTCTGGGCGAGATCGAATGCTACGACCGATCCTTCGATTACCAGCTGCCCGACGTCTGGCCCGGCGCCGCCGACCAGTACCGCGCCGAGTGCTGGCCGGTGGTCACTTCGGCCCAGCCGGCGGCGGCGGGGGGCGAGGTCACCGTGCGCGTCTCCATCCGGGTGCGGGGCCTTGTGTTCCGCCGCACCAAAGAGACGGTTGTGGATTCCATCGCCTGCGAGACCGCGCTGGAAAACGCCGAGCCGGACGTGGCCCTGCGCATCTGCTACGCCCAGGGGGGCGAGAACATCTTCGACATCGCAAAGCATTACCATGTGCCCCCGGCGGCCATGATGAAGCTGAACCACCTGGAGGACCTGCAGCTGACCGCGCCCGCCCGGCTGCTGGTGCCCATGACCGTTTGAAAGGAGGCCGGCGTATGGAAAGCAGCAGCGTATACAAGGACATTGCCGCCCGCACCGGCGGCGACATCTACATCGGCGTGGTGGGCCCGGTGCGCACCGGCAAGAGCACCTTTGTCAAAAAGTTCATGGAGGAGCTCATCCTGCCCCGGCTCACCGTGCCGTCGGTCAAGACCCGCGCCCGGGACGAACTGCCCCAGTCGGCGGCAGGGCGCACCATCATGACCACCGAGCCCAAGTTCATCCCCGAAACGGCGGTGACGGTGGAGCTGGAGGGCGGCGGCAGCTTCAACGCCCGCCTCATCGACTGCGTGGGCTATATGGTGGAAGGGGCCATGGGCCACGAGGAGAACGAGAAGCCCCGCATGGTCAAGAGCCCCTGGTTCGAGGAGGAGGTCCCCTTCGACGTGGCCGCCGAGACCGGCACCCGCAAGGTCATCCGGGACCATTCCACCATCGGCCTCGTCATCACCACCGACGGCTCCATCAGCGACATCCCGCGGGAAAAATACAAGGAGGCCGAGGAGCGGGTCATCGCGGAACTCTGCCAGATCCACAAGCCCTTCGTCATCCTGCTCAACTGCGTGGACCCGGCGGGGGAGCCTGCCCGCCGGCTGGCGCGGCAGATGGAAGAGGAATACGGCCACACCGTTCTGCCGGTGAGCTGCGTGGACCTGGACGCGGCGGCCATCGACCGCATCCTGCAAAGCGTCCTCTATGAGTTTGACGTCAAGGAGATCGCCTTCGCCATGCCCCGGTGGATCACCATGCTGGAGCCGGACCACTGGCTGCAAAGCGCCGTGTACGCCGCCGCCCAGGACTATGCCGCCTCCGTCACCCAGATGAAGGACGTGGCCGAGGGCGCCGCCTCCCTGGAGTGCGAGTATCTCAAGAGCGCCCGGGTGCGCAGCATGCAGCTGGCCACTGGCAAGGTCATCCTGGAGCTGGAGCTGGAGCCGGACATTTTCTACCGGGTGCTGGGGGAGACCACCGGCCTGGAGATCTGCGACGAGGCCAGCCTGATGCCCTGCATCATCGGCCTTGCCAAGGCAAAGCGGGAGTACGAGAAGATACGCAGCGCCATCGAGCAGGTGGAGGCCACCGGCTACGGCATCGTGATGCCCACTTTGAACGAGCTGCATCTGGAAGAGCCGGAGATCGTGCGCCAGGGCGGGCGCTACGGGGTGCGCCTGCGGGCCAGCGCCCCCTCCATCCATCTGCTCAAGGCCACCATCAACACCGAAATTTCGCCCATCGTGGGCTCCGAGCGCCAGAGCGAGGAGCTGGTGATGAGCCTTCTGCAGGACTTCGAGCAGGACCCCATCAAAATTTGGGAGTCCAACATCTTCGGCAAGAGCCTGCACGAGCTGGTGAACGAGGGGCTGCAGAACAAGCTGCTCCACATGCCCCAGGAGGCCCGCGCCCGCCTGCAGGAAACGCTGGAACGGGTCATCAACGAGGGCTGCTCCGGCCTCATCTGCATCATCCTGTAACGCCTCTTTTGCAAAAACCGCCGTGGCCCTCCACGGCGGTTTTTGCACGCGGCGGCGGGCAAACTATAAAATGTGGATTGATTAAATAGCCCGGATGTTGTAAAATATAACAAAACAGTAAAGAAAAAGCGTGTTCCGCCGGCTCACTCCGGCGCTTTTGGCCCGCCTTGCGGCGGCGGACCGACGCAAAGATTTGGTGATGGTTTTGAGCAAAACCTTTTCCCGGCTGCTCAGCCGGTTCCGAAAACAAATACTGATCGCCTTCGACATTCTGGTGATCTCCCTGGCCTACATCGCGCCCTGGGTCATCATCAACGGACGGGCCGATTACCAGCGATATTCCAGCCTGCTTGTAGCCAGCTGGTTTTTGTTTGTCAGCTGCTTTGAGATCGTCTATGCCCTCATGGGCGTCTACGACAGCCTCTGGCGCTACGCCGAAATAGTGGAGTTTTTCCGCCTGTGCGTGGCCTCCATCATCGCGGTGGCTTTGTTCGGCGTGACCTCCTTTTTCATCTTCAGCGAGACCCGCGTGCCCATTTCGGTCTATTTCCTCAGCGCGCTGTTCGCGGTGGCCCTCACCCTCTACTCACGTTTGACATACCGAATGTACCGGAACGTCAAGCTGGGCAGGCAGGGCAAGCGGCTGGCGCGGCGCACCCTGCTCATCGGCGCGGGCGACGCCGCCAGCACCCTGCTCCACGAGCAGTACAAGGCGGCCAACCCCGAGATGAACATCATCTGCTGCGTGGACGACGCGCCGGAAAAGCAGGGCCGCTATATCATGGGCGTGCAGATCATGGGCACCACCGAGGACATCCCCGAGCTGGTGGAGCGCTGTGAGATCGAGACCATCCTGCTGGCCATCCCCACCATGGACGAGGAGAACCGCCGCCGGGTGCTGTCCATCTGCAACCGCACCAAGTGCAACGTGAAGATATTGCCGGACATCGTGAAGATGATCACCGACGGCAAGGACCTGGCCAGCCGCATCCGCGACGTGAAGGTGGAAGACCTTCTGGGCCGGGACGAGGTGCAGCTTTCAAGCATCATCACCCGGTTCGTGGGGGGCAAACGCATCATGGTCACCGGCGGCGGCGGGTCCATCGGCTCCGAGCTGTGCCGCCAGATCGCCAGCTGCAAGCCCGCGATGCTCATCATCGTGGACATCTACGAGAACAACGCCTACGCCATCCAGCAGGAACTGCGCCGCAAATACGGCGACGGGCTGAACCTGGAGGTGCTCATCGCCTCGGTGCGCGACTCCAAAAAGATGGACGCACTGTTCAGCCGCCTGCGTCCGCAGGTGGTGTTCCACGCGGCGGCCCACAAGCATGTGCCCCTGATGGAGGACAGCCCCGAGGAAGCGGTGAAAAACAACGTCTTCGGCACCTACAACGTGGCCGTCAGCGCCGACAAATACGGCGCCGAGCGGTTCGTGCTCATCTCCACCGACAAGGCGGTGAACCCCACCAACGTGATGGGCGCCACCAAGCGCCTTTGCGAGATGGTAGTGCAGGCCATGGCCCAACGCAGCCAGACCCGCTTCGCCGCCGTGCGCTTTGGCAACGTGCTGGGCTCCAACGGGTCGGTCATCCCCCTGTTCAAGGACCAGATCGCCGCGGGCGGCCCGGTCACCGTCACCCATCCGGACATCGTGCGCTATTTCATGACCATCTCCGAGGCGGTGAGCCTTGTGCTGGAGGCTGGCGCCATGGCCAACGGCGGAGAGATCTTCGTGCTGGACATGGGCAAGCCCATGCGCATTTTGGACCTGGCCGAGAACCTCATCAAACTCTCCGGCTTCATCCCCTACAAGGACATCCAGATCGTCTTCACCGGCCTGCGCCCCGGCGAAAAGCTCTATGAAGAGATGCTGATGGACGAGGAGGGCCTGCGCAAGACCGACAACCGCAAGATCTACATCGGCGCGCCGCTGCGGCTGAACAACCAGACCTTCTTCGACCACCTGATGGCCTTAAAGCAGATCGCCTACAGCAACAACAGCGGGAACCTGGTGCAGGCGCTCACCGACATGGTGCCCACCTTCCACCACCATCGGGACGAAAACGGCATGGAGGAGGGCTGAAGGAATGTACAAACTTTTTTTCAAGCGCGCGCTGGACTTTGTGTGCAGCGG
This sequence comes from Candidatus Allofournierella excrementigallinarum, assembly GCA_019119025.1. Lineage (GTDB taxonomy): Bacteria > Bacillota > Clostridia > Oscillospirales > Ruminococcaceae > Allofournierella_A > Allofournierella_A excrementigallinarum. The sequence continues at coordinate 11,370 of DWXV01000067.1, read as the reverse complement.
CCTGGCCATCCTGTGCCTGTCCCCGGTGCTGGCGGTCATCGCGGCGTGGGTCAAGGCCTCCTCGCCGGGGCCGGTGCTCTTCACCCAAAAAAGAGTGGGCAGGGGCAAGACCTTCTTCAAGATTTATAAATTCCGCACCATGCGCACCGACACCCCCCACGACATGCCTACCCATCTGCTGGAAAACCCCGACGCGTTCATCACCAGCGCCGGGCGCTTCCTGCGCCGCACCAGCCTGGATGAGCTGCCCCAGATCTTCAACATCTTCCTGGGCCAGATGAGCATCGTGGGGCCCCGGCCCGCCCTCTGGAATCAGGACGACCTGGTGGCCGAGCGGGACAAATACGGCGCCAACGACTGCGTGCCCGGCCTCACCGGCTACGCCCAGGTCCACGGGCGGGACGAACTGCCCATCCCCGTGAAGGCGGAACTGGACGGCTATTATGCCAAAAACCTATCCTTTGCCCTGGACGTGAAAATTTTCTTTCGCACCATCGGCAGCGTCCTGCACCACGAGGGCGTGGTGGAAGGCAAACAGGACCCCTGAAAACAGAAAAAGAGCCGTGCACGCCGCACGGCTCTTTTTGTTTGGTCAGCCCTTTTCATCCGGCGTGGCCAGCGCGCCCAGCACCAGGGCGTAGATGTCGCTGCCATGCTCGATGAAGGCGTTCTTTGCCATTTCGGCGGTCATTGCGTCGGGCAGAAGCACCTCCAGCCCAAACAGCTTGCTGCCCATCTCGGAGATGGAGCAGCGCACCGCGTAGCCGTCGCCGGTCTTTTCCACCTCGGCCTTGTGCTGCGAAGCCTTGCGCGCCCACTGCTGGGCCCGCACCGCGGCCCGCACCGCGGCCTCCCGCACCGTGCGGGGCAAAAGGTCGATGCTCAGCTCATCCGCCACCGCAAGGCCCTTGGGGGTGATGGACCAGCCGCCCGCCTCGTCCACGGTGGCAAGGCCGTTTTCCTCCAGGTCCGCAAGGCCGGCGCTCAGTTCGAAATAGTTCACCAACTGCTCGCCCAGCAGCGCCTGCTCGATCTCCGCACGGGTGAGGGGCGCCATGGGGGCCACTGTCTTGATGAGATAGCACAGCAGGATGCGGACTTCGGTGTTCTCGGTCAGCCCGCCCGGCTTCACGCCAAAGGTAAAAGCGCTTCCGGCCATCTTCTCACTTCCTCCTCGGGGTGTTTTCAGAAATTATTATAGTGAAAATCTCCCGCTTTTACAAGGCCGCCGGGCCAAAATCCGTCTCGATGCGTTTTTTGCTGCCCGGTGTGGAGTAGACCCAGCGCTCCAGCCGCCCCTCGGTGATGAAGTAGCGGGGGGCGAAGAACAGCGGCCCCGCCAGCTCCCGGTTCACGATGACCAGCTTTATCTTCATCTTTTCGGGCAGAATACTTTTGATGAAAACGCTCACCGGCTGGCCCGGGCGCAGGCCATCGCACCGCTCCGCAAGGCCGGCCAGGTTCGGGGCAAGTTCGATGAACACGCCGTAGCTCTCCACACTGCGCACCAGCCCCACCACCGTCTCGCCGGCATGAAAGCGGTCGGCGTTTTCCTGCCAGGTGCCCAGCAGCTCCCGCAACGTCAGCACCAAGCGGCCCTTGTCGTCCCGGCTCTTCACCGCGCAGGTGAGCGCCTGGCCCACTCCCACCCGGTCTGCCGGGCTCTGGATGCGGGAAACGGACATGCAGTCGATGGGCAGAAGGGCGCTGATGCCGCAGCCCACGTCGCAAAAAGCGCCGAAATTCTCCAGATGGGTCACCACGCACTTCACCAGCTCGCCGGGCAAAAGCGCGTCCAGATATTCCCTCTGGCAGGCCTCCTGGGCCAGCCGGCGGGAGAGAAGATACGCGCCGCCTGCATCCTCGGGCAGGGCGGTGACGCGAAAACAGGTGGGCCGGCCCACCCGCGTCAGCAGCGCCACGTCCCGCACCGCGCCCTCCGCCGCGCCGGCGGCGCACTCGTCGTGGGGCATGCGGGCGGGGCGGCCCGCCAGCTCGAACACCAGCTGACGCTCCCGGTCATAGGCCAGCGCCGTGCTCTCCAGGATGCTGCCGCCCGCAAACGCTTCGGCCAGCTGGCTTTCGGTCATCCGCCGCGCGTCCCGGCCCTTGCCTTCGGGGGTATATTCCACCATCGTTTCCATCCTCACTTTAACTGGTTTTGTCCGCGCCGCGCCGCGGGCGGACCCGCCGGCGCGCGCTTTTAAAAAATATATGCGGGCGGGGCGGGGGATATTTGCAAAACCGGCGCAAAGGTATATAATATTAAATTGCCCCCGCCTGCAACGGCGGGACGGACAAAATACAAGGGAGGGCCGGCCTGTGGATGTGCGCGTGGGCGACCAGATACTGACGAAAAAGCCGCACCCCTGCGGCGCGGCCTGTTTTGACGTGCTGCGGGTGGGCATGGATTTCAAGATCCGCTGCACAGGCTGCGGGCGGGAGATCATGCTCCCCCGGGCGAAGATCGAAAAAAACATCAAAAAGATACTCCGCCCCGGCGAGGAGTAGCGCGCCGCTTTGCTTTTTAAAACGCAAAACGGAAAGGAGCAGGCCCCATGCTGGAACAGCTGCGCCAGGTGCGCCGCCGCTACGACGAGGTGAACCTCTCGCTGCAGGACCCGGCCGTCCTGGCCGACGGCGGGCGATACGCCGCGCTGATGAAGGAATATAAGCGCCTCACCCCGCTGATGAAGGCGCTGGACGAATATGAGCAGGTCTGCGCCGGGTGCGCCGAGGCCCGCGCCCTGCTGGATGAAGGGGGCCTGGAGCCGGATTTCCGGGAAATGGTCCAGTCCGAGTACAGCGAGGGCCGCCAGAAGCAGGAAGAGCTGGAACAGACCCTCCGCCTTCTGCTGCTGCCCCGGGACGAGAACGACGAGCGCAGCGTCATCCTCGAGATCCGCAGCGGCGCGGGCGGCGAGGAAGCCGCGCTTTTTGCCGCCAGCCTCTGGCGGATGTACGGCATGTACGCCGCCTCCAAAGGCTGGAAGTGCGAGGCGCTGAACCTGAACGAGACCGAACTGGGCGGCGTGAAGGAGATAAGCGTGTCGGTGCAGGGCGAAGGCGCCTACAGCCGCCTCAAATACGAGAGCGGCGTCCACCGGGTGCAGCGGGTGCCGGAAACCGAAACGCAGGGGCGCATCCACACCTCCACCGTCACGGTGGCGGTGATGCCCGAGGCCGAAGAGGTGGACGTGCAGCTGGACCCCGCCGACTTGAAGATAGACACCTTCCGCTCCTCCGGCGCGGGCGGCCAGCACGTCAACAAGACTTCCAGCGCCATCCGGGTGACCCACCTGCCCACCGGCATGGTGGTGGAATGCCAGGACGAGCGCAGCCAGTATAAAAACAAGGACAAGGCCCTCAAGGTGCTGCGCAGCCGCCTTCTGGCCCAAAAGCAGCAGGCCCAGAAGGACGCCATCGCCGCCGACCGGCGCAGCCAGGTGGGCACGGGCGAGCGCTCCGAGCGCATCCGCACCTACAATTTCCCCCAGGGGCGGGTCACCGACCACCGCATCGGCCTCACCCTCTACAAACTTGACAGCGTGATGGACGGCGCGCTGGATGAGCTGCTGAACGCGCTCATCACCGCCGACCAGACCCGGCGGCTGCAGGCCGCCCAGGAAAAGGAACAAACACCATGAAAACGATTCTGGCAAAGGCCGACGAGGCCTCGGTGAAAAAAGCCGCCGGCCTGCTGCAAGCGGGCGAGATCGTGGCCATCCCCACCGAGACCGTCTACGGCATCGCCGCCAGCGCCTTCAACGGCGCGGCGGTCAAAAAGATCTTCGAGGCCAAGGGCCGCCCTCAGGACAACCCCCTCATCGTCCACATCGACCGGCTGGAGATGCTGGAGGGGCTTGTGTCCGGCGTGCCCCAGGGAGCCAGGGCGCTGGCCGAGGCCTTCTGGCCCGGCCCCCTCACCATCATCATGCCCCGGGGCCCCAAAGTGGCGGACGAAGTCTGCGCCGGGCTGGACACCGTGGCCATCCGCATGCCCAGCCACCCGGTGGCCCGGGCGGTCATTGCCGCCAGCGGCCTGCCTCTGGCGGCCCCTTCCGCCAACCGCTCCGGCGGGCCCAGCCCCACCATTGCCCAGGATGTGATGGCCGACATGGACGGCCGCCTGCCCCTCATTCTGGACGGCGGCGCCTGCGGCGTGGGGGTGGAGTCCACCGTCGTCACCCTGGCGGGGGAGCAGCCCGTACTGCTGCGCCCCGGCTTTGTCACCAAGGAGCAGCTGGAAGGGGTGCTGGGCAGCGAAGTGCTTTTGGCGGGCGCGGTGCTCCACAAGCTGAAGGAAGGGGAGGCCGCCCGCAGCCCCGGCATGAAGTACAAACACTACGCCCCCAAGGCCCATGTGACCATCCTGCGGGGGGATTTCGCCGCCTACTGCAAATATGTGTGCGGCCATGCCGGCCCGGGCGTCTGGGCCCTCTGTTTTGACGGCGAGGGCGGGCAGCTGCCGGTGCCCTCGGTGTGCTACGGCGCCAAAGAGGACGACGCGGCCCAGGCCCGGGAGCTGTTCAGCGCCCTGCGCCGCCTGGACGAAAAGGGCGCCCAGAGGGTCTATGCCCGCTGCCCCCATGTGGGCGGCGTGGGCCTTGCGGTCTACAACCGGCTGGTGCGGGCGGCCGCCTTCGAGGTGGTAGAGCTGTGAAGATCATCGGCATCACCGGCCGCTCGGGCAGCGGCAAAAGCGCAGTGTCCGCCCTCTACCGCCGGCTGGGCTGCACCGTGGCGGACGCCGACCAGGTGGCCCGGCAGGTGCTGGAGCCCGGTTCTCCCTGCCTTGCAGAATTGGCGGAGGCCTTCGGCGCCGACCTGCTCACCCCCCAGGGCACGGTGGACCGGCAGCTGCTGGCGGACCGGGCCTTCCGAAACGAAGAAAGCGCCCAAAGGCTGGTGAACATCACCCACCCGCAGATCGTCGCCCGCCTGCTGGCCGCCGCCGGCGAGGCGAAACGCAGGGGAGAGGAACTCTTTTTTGTGGACGGCGCGGTCATCGTGGGCGCGCCCTTTGAAAAACACTGCGACGCCATCTGGCTGGTGAGCGCGCCCTACGAACAGAGCGTGGAGCGTATCTGCCGGCGGGACGGCCTCACCCGGCGGCAGGCCCGGGCGCGCCTTGCGGCCCAGCTGCCGGTGCGCACGCTGCGCAAGGCCGCAGCGCGGGAGATACGAAACGACAAGGACCTGGAGCATCTTCACCGCCAGGCACTGGCGGCATTGGAGCAGGAGAAAGGCGGTGCATGAGTGGCAAAAAAGCTCGCAAAACGAATTTTATGGCTCGTCGTGTTCGCGGCGGTGCTTGTGCTGGCCGTAACGGGCCTGCGGGAGGGCCTGTACAGGCTGGACCTGGCGCGCTATCCCCGGAAATATACCGAATACGTGGAGAAGGAAGCCGTGGAGAACGGCGTGGATCCTCTCCTTATCTATGCGGTGATACGCACCGAGAGCGGCTTTGACCCCGGCGCCGAGTCCAGCGTGGGGGCCCGGGGCCTGATGCAGATCACCGAGGTCACCTTCGACTGGATCAAATCGAAGATCGCCCCCGGCGAGGACCTTACCTTCGACGACCTCTTTGACCCGGCGGTGAACATCCGCTTCGGCGTCTATTATGTCTCCGCATGCCTTGAGCGGTACCACGGCGACGTGTCCACCGCGGCGGCGGCCTATCACAGCGGGTGGGGCACGGTGGATGGCCTGCTGGAAAGCAGCGACTACTCCGCCGACGGCGAAGCGCTCCACACCTTCCCTTATCAGCAAATGGGCCTGTACGTCACCAAGATCAACCGGGCCTATGAACGTTATCAGGCTCTTTACGAAGCCTGAAGAAAGCGAGGATCAGTTATGAGCAAAGAAATGACCGAAGGCCAGAAGCTGGCCGAACAGCTGCTGTACACCCGGCCCCACGCGGCCGAGGCCGGCGAGGAGCTGAACAGGGCGGCGGACAAATTCTGCGAGGGCTACAAAACCTTCCTGGACAATGGCAAGACCGAGCGGGACGTGACCGCCTACACCGTGAAGCTGCTGGAGGAGAACGGGTATGTTCCCTTCGTGCCCGGCCAGAGCTATGCCCCCGGCGCAAAAGTGTATCTGAACAACCGGGGCAAAAGCGTCATCGCCGCCACCATGGGACAGAAGCCCCTGAGCGAGGGCGTGCATATGAACATCGCCCACACCGACGCCCCCCGTCTGGACCTGAAGCCCAACCCTCTGTATGAGAACAGCGAGCTGGCCCTGCTCAAGACCCACTACTACGGCGGCATCCGCAAATACCAGTGGGTGGCCATGCCTCTGGCGCTGCACGGCGTCGTCTACAAGGCGGACGGCGCCCAGGTGAACGTCTGCATCGGCGAGGATGAGGGCGACCCCGTCTTCTGCATCACCGACCTGCTGCCCCATCTGGGCACAGAGCAGAACGAGCGCAAGCTCGGCGAGGGGGTGAAGGGCGAGGAGCTGAACATCGTGGTGGGCAGCCTGCCTTACGCCGACAAAGAGGTCAAGGACCGTGTCAAGCTGCTGGCCCTCAAGCTGCTGAACGACAAGTACGGCATCACCGAGCGGGACTTCATCACTGCCGAGCTGGAGGCCGTGCCCGCCTTCAAGGCGAAGGACGTGGGCCTTGACCGCGGGCTCATCGGCGCCTACGGCCACGACGACCGGGTGGACGCTTACCCCGCCCTCATTGCCGAGATCGAGACCAAGCTCCCCGTTTACACCACCGTCTGCGTGCTCACCGACAAGGAAGAGATCGGCTCTGAGGGCGTCACCGGCCTGAACAGCATGTATGTGTTCCACTTTGTGCAGCAGCTGTGCAAGGCCCAGGGCACGGACGACATCCTCTGCTTCCAGAATTCCAAGTGCCTGTCCGCGGACGTGACCGCCGCCTTCGACCCCACCTTCCCCTCCGCCTTTGAGGCGCAGAACAGCACCTTCGTGGGCAAGGGCGTGGCCATCTCCAAATACACCGGCTCCCGCGGCAAGGGCGGCGCCAACGACGCCTCCGCCGAGCTGGTGAGCTACTTCACCCGCATCTTCGACGCCGCCGGCGCCGTGTGGCAGATCGGCGAGCTGGGCAAGGTGGACCAGGGCGGCGGCGGCACCGTCGCCAAGTATGTGGCCTCCCACAACATCGACACCATGGACGTGGGCGTGCCCGTGCTGAGCATGCATTCGCCCTTCGAGCTGGTGGCCAAGATCGACGTCTACATGGCCTACAAGGCATTCAAGGCCTTCAACGATAGCGCCGAGTAAGCCGCAAAAAAATCTTCTGATTTCTCCTCAAAAGAGGGTTGACATTCCCCGCAGGGTTTGCTATAATAGCAAAGCAGTCGCGAGACGGCATGCCCGTGGGGGTGTAGCTCACTTGGGAGAGCGCTTGAATGGCATTCAAGAGGTAAGGGGTTCGATCCCCCTCATCTCCACCACAAAGCACCAATCGAAAGATTGGTGCTTTTTCTTTTGCAGCCGGCCGCCGGGTGTGCTATGATAAATTCAGAAGCGCTGTCTTGTCAGTGGGAAAGGAGCCGTGCAAAGAGGTGGAAAAACGTCTAAGGGAAAGGCTTCACCGCGCGGCGGTGCTCATCGTGGCCGCAGGGGTGCTGCTGCTTGCCGCGGAGGCGGGTGTGGCGGCGTTTTTGGCGCGCTCTGTGGTAGAAGTTACCAATGAGCAGATGCGCGCGGAGACCGATGAGTACAAAAACCGGCTGGAAAAGCAGATGAGTTCGGACTATCAGATATTGACCACCATGTCGAGCTTTCTCGAGTTCAGCAACGTGGATGAGGCCGAAAACTTTGACGAGATCCTGAACGAGGCAAACCTTCGGAACGATTTTGTGTCCATGGCCTATTTCCCGCTGAACGGGCCCGGCGTTCTGGCTGTTTTGGGCCAGCCGGTGCGCGGCGGAGTGGAGCTGACGGAACTGCAGCCGGAGGTGCAGGAAGTCGTGGCCCAGGCCTGGCAGGGGGAGATGGCGCTGTCCGATTTGGTGCAAAGCGAACTGACGCAGGAAAAGGTCTTCATTTACGCCATTCCGGTGAGCCGGAACGGCGTCACGATGGGCGCGTTGATCGCCAGCGACCAGGTGGAGATATTCTCGGACATTCTAAGCGGCAACACCGTGCTTTCAGGCAACGGCCATATCCACTTGCTCAACTCCCGGGGCGAGCTGCTGATCCATTCCCAGAACTCCGTTGTGGAGGAATCGGCCGCTTCCATTTATGAAGAGCCTTATTTTAATGGGGGGCAGAAGGCGGAAGACATCCGCACAGCCATGGCCGCCGGCGAGAGCGTCTATTCTTCTTTCCGTTATGAAGGCCGCAGCTATCAGGTGCTTTTGGAACCGGTGGGCATCAAGGATTGGTATATGCTCTGTGTCAGCCGGGTGCAGGAAGCAGGCGAGCGTTACCGGATCGTAACGGTCATTGCGGCCACCTTCGCGGTGCTGCTGCTGATGATGGTCACACTGCTGGTGTATGGCTATCGCCTGACACGCCGGAACGACCGGGAACTTCGCGAGCTGGCCTTCCACGACGCCCTCACCGGCGGCGACAATCTGCGCGGCTTCACGTTGAAGCTGCAAGAAGCGCTGAGTCAGCGGCGCGATGTGAATTTGGCGGCGCTGGATGTCCGTCAGTTCAAGTTCATCAACGAGATATTTGGCCGCGAGCGGGCCGACAAGCTTCTCTGCCACATCCACCGGCAGCTGCAGGCCCGGCTGGAGGAGGGGGAATTCTGCTGCCGCGACAGCGCCGACTTGTTCTATGCCGTGCTGCTGAACGCCGACCCGGCGCAGGCCGCCGCCCGGCTGCGGAATATCATGGATGAGGCTTGCGCCGCCGCCCTGCATGACGCGAACAGCGACTACCATATCCTGCTTTATGCCGGAATGGTGGCGGCGCCGCAGTGCGCCGCGTCCGGGAAAGTGGACGATGTGCTCACCCATGCGATGTTCGCGCTGGAACGGGCCAAGGGTGCGAGCAGCAACACGGTGTGGACCTACGACACGGAACTGCATAAAAAAGAAGAAGTGGCAAACTATGTGGAAAGCCACATGCATCAGGCACTGCAAAGCGGTGAGTTCCGCATGTACCTGCAGCCCAAGATAGATTTGACCAGCGGCAGGCTGGGCGGCGCCGAGGCGCTGGTGCGCTGGACCACCGGGACCGGCAGGATACTCTATCCCGACCAGTTCATCCCGCTGTTTGAACAGAACGGATTCAGTGTCTCGCTGGACCTGTATATGGTGGAGTGCGCCTGTAAGCAGCTGCGCGCCTGGCTGGACCAGGGCATCCAGCCGCCGCCCTTGTCGGTGAACCAGTCAAAGCTGCTGTTTTTCGAGGCGGACTATATCCAGAAGCTGGAACGCCTGACCGAACGCTACCAGATCCCCGCCTCCTGGATCACACTGGAGATCCTGGAGGGCCTGGCGCTGGAAAACGCCGGGGAACTGAACGCCCGTATCAGCCAGCTGCAAGGCATCGGGTTCCGCATCTCCATGGATGATTTCGGCAGCGGATACTCGTCGCTGAACACCCTGAGCAGCCTGCAGATCGACGAACTCAAGCTGGACCGGGGCTTCCTTATGGAGGCGGCGGACAAAAACGACCCACGCTCCAGGGTCATCATGGAGCAGGTGGTGCAGATGGCCAAACAATTGGGGATATCGGTGGTGGTGGAAGGCGTGGAGACCCAGGAGAACGAAGCCCTTATCCGGTCACTGGGCTGTGATTTCGGCCAGGGTTACTACTACAGCCGCCCCATCACGGTGGAAGAATTCACCGCCCGCTATTGGGGCGTGCCGGAAGACGCCCCGCAGGAGGCTGCACCATGAGCCGCCGTGCCCGGCGGCATACGCTTCGATGAAGGCTTGGTGACATCTTTGCTCTGCCACTTGCATAACGGCGGAAAAAAGGGTATTATAATAGTTACCACATGGGCCCGTAAAGGTTTCGACGGGGAGTGTGAAGTGCGAGCAGCGGGTAGTGGATGGGGGCCACACTATAAACGCCTCCAAAAAAATAGCTAACAACAACAAATTAGCTGTCGCTGCCTAATTAAAGGCAGCTGTCCTGCCCACTCAAGCGTCGTGTGGGGCCAGGGCATCATTTAGACGCTGAACGTGAGCCGCCTCAAGCTTTGCGGGCGGCCATGACCTCATGAAGCTACCAATGCGGCGGCCTGTTTGCCGGCCTGCCGCTGCGGGAAAGTTGTAGACAAACTGCACCCGGAGATACTCTCGCGGACCGCTTTTCGGACACGGGTTCGATTCCCGTCGGGTCCACCACCAGAAAGCCCAGCCGTCAGGCTGGGCTTTCTTTTTTGTTTGCGAAAAAAGTCCGCCCTATGGGACGCCTCCTCTGCTATACTGGGCACAGAAGGGCAAAAAGCGGCCCCTCATCCGCAGACGCCGGCCTCTTTGCGGAAAAAGAAACAATATATTGACTTTTTTCCTTGCAGGAACTACTATATATAGTGTATCCTGCAAACAACGTTGGGAGGGACCTGAAATGAACGTACGCAAGCGCAGCGGCAAAGTCGTGCCCTTTGACGCTGAATTCATACGCCGCGCCGTCACGCTGGCGGCGGCCGCCGCCGGGGAGCATGAGCCCCAGCGGGTGGATGACGTCACCGCCGCGGTGGAAGGGAAGCTGGCCGCCGCCGGCCAGGACATCGTGGACATCGAGCGCATCCAGGACGCGGTGGAGGAGACCCTGTTTGAAAAACAGCTTTACCGCACCGCCAAGACCTACATCCTCTACCGGGTGCAGAAGGAGAAGGAGCGCACCAGCGGCGAGTGGAAAGAGGGCATCCTGACCAGGGAGTTCCTCAGCCCCTACAAGCACGCCCCGAACCCCATGGAGCAGCTGGGCGCCTTCGTCTACACCCGCACCTACTCCCGCTATCTGCCCCAGCAGGGCCGCCGGGAGTTCTGGTGGGAGACGGTGCGCCGCGCGGTGGAATACAACGCCTCGCTGGCCCCCACGCCCCGGGAAGAGGCGGAAAAGCTCTATGATAACATCTATCATCTGCGGCAGTTTTTGTCCGGCCGCACCCTGTGGGTGGGCGGCACGCCCGTGGCGGAAAAATACCCCATGGCAAACTACAACTGCGCCTTCACCGTCATCAATGACTTTGTGGCCTACCACGACCTGTTCTACCTGCTGATGGTGGGCAGCGGTGTGGGCGTGCGGGTGCTCAAGTCCGACGCGGACCAGCTTCCGCCGGTGCGCACCGATCTGAAGATCCTGCACAAGTCCTATGACCCCGTCCCGGCAGGGGAGCGGTTGGAATACACCAACCTCACCTTCCAGAGGGACACCGCCACCCTGGCCATTGGCGACTCCAAGGAGGGCTGGGCC
>DWXV01000066.1 GCA_019119025.1 Candidatus Allofournierella excrementigallinarum | reverse complement strand
ATTTTTACACTCTATACCATCTGGCTGGCCGCCGTTTTAATTTTGAGATGCTCAGCGGCTTGATTTTGTATTGCATTTTTTCGCCTCCCTAAAAATCTGAAATTTCTACTTGACTTTTATTAGCAGGTCTTTCACACGATACCTCTCAACGGATTTTTGGGGTGTGCGTCTGCTTTTCTCAGATGACGCCCTTCTCCTTCGCCATCTGAGTCAATGCCGCTTTGATGCGCTCGAAGCGCTCCACCGCATCCTCGTCCTTCGCAAAGCAGGCGGTGACGATGCGGATGTGGCCTTCGCCCTGGCTGCCGTAGGGCGTGCCCTGGTTGACCATGATGCGGGCGTGCTCCATCAGATAGTCGCTCACCTCGGCGCAGGTGCCCAGGGCGCTGATGTCCAGCCAGGAGAGGATGCCGCTCTCGCTCATCTTCATCTTCACCCCCGGCGTGGTGGACAGCACCTCGTAGGCCAGACGGCGGCGGCGCTCCAGCCGCTCGTAGTTGCTCTTCAGGTGCTCCTTGTCCTTGATGGCGGCGATGGCGCCGATGGAGGAGGCGGTGCTGGCCGCGCCCAGCACGTTCACCGCGCCGCCGTAGAGCACGTCCATGATGCGGTCGTTGGTGTAGATGTAGCCGATGCGCAGGCCGGACAGGCCGATGCCCTTGGAGATGGAGCAGACGGTGAGGGTGCGCTCCCACATGCCGGGCAGGGTGCAGGGGGCCACGAACTCGATGCCGTCGTAGATGTGGTCCTCAAAGGCCTGGTCGCACACCAGGATCAGGTCGTTCTCGATGATGAATTTGCTCAGCGCCTCCAGCCCTTCCCGCCGGAACACGGTGGTGGTGGGGTTGTTGGGGTGGCTTATCAGCACCATCTTGGTGCGGGGGGTCAGCCGCTTCTCAAACTCCTCGATGCGGATCTGGTAGTTGTCCTCCTCATACAGGGGCACCGGCACCGTCACGCCGCCCAGCAGCTTGCCGTTGAGGAAGTTGCTGGGGTAGCTGGGGTCGGGCACCATGATCTCGTCGCCCTCCTCGATGAAGGGCATCATGGCGAAAAGCAGGCCGCTGTCCGACCCGGGGGTCACGATGACGTTGCGGCTGGGGTCGATGGGGATGCCGGTGCGCCCGGTGATGTGCTCCGCCAGCGCCTCGCGCAGCTCATACAGGCCGATGGGCATGCTGTAGTGGGCGGGGAAGCCGCCCTCGATGGCTTCCACCATCGCCTTTTTCACCGACTCCGGGATGGAGGGGTCGGGGAAAAAGGGGTCCGCCCAGGCCATGATGTCGCCGCCGGCCTTCATGAAGTTGCCGGCGCCCTCGCCCACGTCCGCTTTGGTCACTTCCAGGAACAGGCCGCCCTGCAGGTCACGAAAACGATCGTTCATTTTGGATTTTACGTCCATAGCTGCATCCTCCTTCTGTCAGCCGGTCTCGGCGATGGCCTCCACTTCCACCAGCACGCTCTTGGGCAGCTGCGGGAGCAGAATCTGTTTGTACAATTTCCATAAGTTTTTCTTTTTAACGCAATGGATTTTATTGAAATATCCGTTGCTTTTATTATATCAACAAAGTATTTTACATTCAATGAGGAAAATAAATAAAATAAATTTTATTTTTTGTCCAATACCGATAAATCCCTTTGCCAGTGCGCAAGGGCGGGCAAACAGCAAAAGAACGGCCCTCCTGGCCGCCATGGCCTGGAGAGCCGCCTGGGTGGATGTTTTTTGTGCGGGGCGCCTGGTCAGGGGTTTGCGTTCTCCCGCATGCGGCGCAGGTGCATGTACACCGTGTTGGGCGAAAGGCCCAGCTCCCGGGCCACGATCTGCACCGCGTCCTTGATCTGGAAGATGTGCCCCTTCCGCAGCCGGGCGACGATCTCCCGGTTGCGGTTGGAGGCGGTGACGCTGGCGTCCGCGCGCACCTGCTCCTGGGCCTTGAGCACTGCCTGACGCACCAGTTCCTGCGTGTTCTCGGCAAAGGTCTCGCTCACGCCCGCCTCGGGGCCGGGGTCCGGCTCGGGGGAGAGAGTGGCCAGCAGTTCCGACAAAGGGGTGTTCAGATAGAAGTTGATGCACAAAAGGCCGATCGCCCGCCCCCCGGCGCCCCGGATGGTGATGGTGGCGGCTTTCAGCGGTTCGCCCTTTTTGTTGCGGCAGAAGTATGAGATGTAGCCGTCCCGGTTCTCCTCTTCGATGCGGGAGAGCATGGCCAGGGCCAGGTCGGTGATGGGCGCGCCCGCCTGGCGGCCGGTGTGATGGCCGTTGATGATGCGGATGACCGAGCGGTCCATGTGCTCCAGGCTGTGCAGCACGAGCTCATAGCTGGGGCCGAGATAATCCGCCAGCCCTTCCACCAGGGTGGCATAAGAGTCCAGGATGCGGCGATCCTCTTCGGTGAGAACGACTTCTTTGCAGGATTCGCTCATGGCTTCCTCTCTTTCCCCGCGGCCCGGGGTGCGCCGCGGGCTGCGGATGCAGGTCTTTGTTTTTATGATACCAGAGAAAAAAGGCGGGCGCAATATGGCCCCGCACCTTCCCGGGGGTTTGACGGGGGCGGCGCCTTTTCCTATAATGTAAAGGAGCGACAACCGGCCGCCCGCGGGCGGTCTTTCAGGGGAGCGGTTTTATGAACGTATTCGACATCCTCGGCCCGGTGATGATCGGGCCTTCCAGCAGCCACACCGCCGGCGCGGCCCGCATCGGGGGCGTCGCCCGGGCGGTGCTGGCCGCCGAGCCGGTGCGGGCGGTCATCCAGCTGCACGGCAGCTTTGCCAAGACCTACAAGGGCCACGGCACCGACAAGGCCGTCATCGCCGGCATCATGGGCATGGCCCCGGACGACGAACGCATCCGCCGCGCCCCGGAACTGGCCGCGCAGGCGGGCCTTGCCGTCTTTATCGAGACGGTGGAGCTGGACGGCGCTCACCCCAACACCGCCCGCATCCTGTTGTGGGACGAAACCGGCCGGTCGGTGACGGTGCAGGGGGCCAGCGTGGGGGGCGGCAACATCCTCATCACCGCGGTGAACGGCATGGAGGTGCAGCTCACCGGTCAGTACACCTCCCTCATCGTGCTCCACCGGGACGCCCCGGGCACCATCGCCGCCGTCACCGACGTGCTGGCGGCCCACGGGGTGAACATCTGCAATTTCCGGCTGGCCCGCCAGGAAAAGGGGGGCGAGGCCGTGATGACCATTGAAATGGACGGCAGCTTCGGCGGCGCGCTGAACCGGGAGGTGGAGGCTCTGCCCAACATCCTCTCCTCCACCATGCTGCAGCCCATCGGAGGGGGAAACAGGACATGACGGAAGAACTGAAATACGATTCCATCGCCGGCCTCGCGGCCGCCGCCGAAAAAGCGGGCGAAGCCATTTCGGCGCTGGTGCTGCGCCAGCAGGCGCGGCAGCTGGAAAAGACCGAGGCCGAGGTGTTCGCCCAGATGCGGGGCACCTACGCCGTGATGGCCGCCTGCATCCAGCCGGGCTGTGCGGAGGACCTGCGCTCGGCCAGCGGCCTTTCCGGCGGCGACGCCTTCAAGATGCGCCGGGCGGTGGAGGGCGGCAAAAACCTCACCGGCGGCGTGCTGGGCGGCGCGCTCTACCGGGCGCTGGCGGTGAGCGAGCTGAACGCGGCCATGGGCCGGGTGGTGGCGGCCCCCACCGCCGGCAGCTGCGGCATCCTGCCCGCGGCGGTGCTGACCATGCAGCAGGAGCGGGGCTGCGCCGAGCGCGACTGCGTGATGGCGCTGTTCACCGCCAGCGCGGTGGGCATGGTCATCACCGCCAACGCCAGCGTGGCCGGGGCCCAGGGCGGCTGCCAGGCCGAGTGCGGCAGCGCGGCGGCCATGGCCGCCGCCGCCATCGTGGAGCTGGCGGGGGGCAGCCCCCGGCAGGCCGCCGGCGCGGTGGCCATCGCTTTGAAGAACATCCTGGGCCTCGTGTGCGACCCGGTGGCAGGCCTTGTGGAGATCCCCTGCATCAAGCGCAACGCCTCCGGCGTGGCGGGGGCCTTTGTGGCCGCCGAACTGGCGCTGGCAGGCATCGAAAGCGCCATCCCCGCCGACGAGGTCATCGTTGCCATGAAGAAGGTGGGGGACGCCATGTCTCCCGCCCTCAAGGAGACCGCCGAGGGTGGCCTTGCCGCCACCCCCACCGCCCGCCGGCTCTACGAGCAGGTGTTCGGCCGGCCCGCCGACGGCGCCGGCTGCGCCGGCTGCGGCGGCTGCGGGGGCCTTTGAAAAAACCATGACGGCGGCGAAGCTTTTGCGAAAGCTTCGCCGCCGGTCTGTTTTGCCCGCTTGTGCTTTTTGCCGCCGGGGTATATGATAGGAAGGCGGCCCGCCCGGGGCGGGCCCGACCTGACAATTGCGGGAGGCGAAGCCCATGCGCCGGGACCTGACGGCGGGCCCTGTGGCAAAAACCATGCTCCTGTTCAGCCTGCCCCTCATCGCGGGGGACATGCTGCAGCAGCTTTATAACGTGGCGGACACCCTCATCGTGGGGCGCTTTCTTGGTGCGGAGGCCCTGGGGGCGGTGGGCTCGGCCTACACCCTGATGACCTTCCTCACCTCCATCCTGCTGGGGCTCGCTTTGGGCAGCGGGGCGGTGTTCTCGGTGGAGTGGGGCCGGCAGGATCTGGAGGAGGTGCGCCGCAGCGTGTTCTCCTCCTTCTGCCTCATCGCCCTCATCACGGCGGCGCTCACCGCCTTTTCCTTCGCCTTTCTCGACGGCATCCTGCGTTTTCTGCAGGTGCCGGGCGAAAACTACGCCCTGATGCGGGCCTACCTGTGGGTCATCTTTCTGGGCATCCCCGCCACCTTCCTCTACAACTTCTTCGCCTGCCTTGTGCGGGCGGTGGGGGACTCGGCGGCCCCGCTGGTGTTCCTGGGCCTTTCGGCGGCGGTGAACGTCGCGCTGGACCTGTGGTTCGTGGTGGGTCTCGGTTTCGGGGTGGAGGGCGCGGCGGCGGCCACGGTCATCGCCCAGTACCTCTCCGGCGTCGCCATGGCGGCCTACGCCGCCCTGCGCTGGCCCCAGCTGCTGCCCGGGCGGCGGCAGTGGCGGCTGGGGCGGGAGAACCTGGCCCGCATCGCCCGGTTCTCGCTGCTCACCTGCGCCCAGCAGTCGGTGATGAACTTCGGCATCCTGATGGTGCAGGGGCGGGTGAACTCCTTCGGCCCGGCGGTGATGGCCGCCTTTGCCGCGGGGGTCAAGATCGACGCCTTCGCCTACCTGCCGGTGCAGGATTTCGGCAACGCCTTTTCCACCTTCGTGGCCCAGAACTACGGCGCGGGCAAGCCCGTCCGCATCCGCCGGGGCATGGCCGCGGCGGTGGGCTGCGCGGCGGGCTTTTCCGCCGCGGTGAGCGCCGCGGTGTTCCTCTTCGCCCGGCCGCTGATGGGCATTTTTGTGGAGGCTTCGGAGACGGAGATCCTGGACATCGGCGTGCAGTACCTGCGCATCGAGGGGGCCTTTTACCCCGCCATCGGCTGCCTGTTTTTGTTCTACGGCCTCTACCGGGCGGTGGGCATCCCCTCCATGAGCATGGTGCTCACGGTCATCTCCCTGGGCGCCCGGGTGGCGCTGGCCTACGGCCTGTCCGCCCTGCCCCTTTTCGGGGTGGCGGGCATCTGGTGGTCGGTGCCCATCGGCTGGCTGCTTGCGGATGCGGTGGGCCTGGTCTTCTGGCTGGCGCGCCGCCGCTCCATCGAGGCGGCGTTCACCGCCGCAGGCGGCTGAAAAAAACGTTTTCCGGCCGGGCGCGGCGGCGAGCGCCCCGCCGGCGGGCCTGTAAACAAATGGATTTGCGCCCGCCTCCAAAACCCTGTAAAATAGAGGGGAAAGGGGGCGGGCTTTTTGAGCGGGCGCACCTATCTTGCCATCGACCTGAAATCCTTCTACGCCTCGGTGGAGTGCGTGGAACGGGGCCTGGACCCCATGACCACCCATCTGGTGGTGGCGGACCCAAGCCGCACCGACAAGACCATCTGCCTGGCGGTATCGCCGGCGCTGAAAGCCTACGGCGTGCCCGGCCGGGCGCGGCTGTTCGAGGCGCGGCAGGCGGTGGAAAAGGCCAACCGCCGCCGGCGGGCCAAAGCGCCGGGGGGCGTGTTTTCCGGCAAAAGCTGGGACGAGGCGGCCCTTGCCGCCGGCCCGGCGCTGGAGATGGACATCCTGGTTGCCCCGCCCCGGATGGCCCACTACATCGAGGTGAGCGCCAGGGTGTATCAGGTGTACCTGCGCTTTGCCGCCCCGGCGGACATCCATGTGTACTCCATCGACGAGGTGTTCATCGACGCCACCGATTATCTGAAAAGCGCCGGCGTGACCGCCGAGGCCTTCGCCCGCGAGGCGGTGCGGCAGGTGCTGGAGGCCACCGGCATCACCGCCACAGCGGGCATCGGGCCGAATCTCTACCTTGCCAAGGTGGCCATGGACATCGAGGCCAAGCGCTGCCCGCCGGACGAAAACGGCGTGCGGGTGGCCCGGTTAAACGAGCGCAGCTACCGGCAGAAATACTGGGACCACCGCCCCCTCACCGACTTCTGGCGGGTGGGCCGGGGCATCGCCCGGCGGCTGGAGGAAAACGGCGCGGCCACCATGGGCGATGTGGCGCGCTTGTCCCTCTCGGACGCGGGGCAGGAGAAGCTGTTCCGGCTGTTCGGGGTGAACGCCGAGCTGCTCATCGACCACGCCTGGGGCCTTGAGAGCTGCACCATGGCGGACATCAAAGCCTACGAGCCCGCCGACCACAGCATGGGCAGCGGGCAGGTGCTGCAATGCCCCTACCCCTTTGAAAAGGCGGCGCTGGCGGTGCGGGAGATGGCGGACGCCCTGGCGCTGGACCTGGTGGACCAGGGCCTTGTGACCGACCGGCTGGCGCTGGAGGTGGGCTACGACATCGAAAACCTCGCCGACCCGGCGCGGCGGGCGGCCTACCGGGGGCCGGTGGTGACCGACCGCTACGGGCGCAGCGTGCCCAAGCCCGCCCACGCCGCCGCCCGGCTGGAAACGCCCACCTCCTCCGCCCGGGAGCTGGTGGCGGCGGCCCAGGCGCTGATGGAAAAGGCCGCCGACCCGGCGCTGCTGGTGCGGCGGCTCACCCTCACCGCCGCCCGGGTGCTGACCGAGGAAGAAGCGGAGGCGGCTCCGGTGTGCCGCCAGCTGGACCTCTTCCACGACTGGGGGGCCGAGGCCGCCAAAGAGCAGCAGGCCGCCGCCCGCCGGGCCAGAGAGAAGAAGATGCAGGCGGCGATGCTGGGCATCAAGAAAAAATACGGAAAGAACGCCATCCTCAGGGGCATGGACCTGGAGGAGGGGGCCACCGGCAAGCTGCGGGGCGGCCTGATCGGCGGCCACAAAGCCTGAAAGGGGAGAGGAAAATGGGCCGTTATGACGACATGCTGGACCTGCCCCACCCCGCCATGCCCCGGGCAAAGCCCCTCACCGGCGCCGAACGGGCGGCCCAGTTTTCCCCCTTTGCGGCGCTGGCCGGCTACGAGGCGGCCATCCGGGAGGCGGCGCGCCTCACCGAGCCGGCGGTGGAGCTGGCGGAGGACGCGGCGGCGGCGCTGGACGAAAAGCTGCGGCTGCTGGTGGAGCGCCTGCCCCAGCGCCCCCAGGTGACGGTAACCTGGTTCGAGCCGGACGCCAAGAAGGAGGGCGGCGCGCTGCGCGTCTTTTGCGGGCGGCTGCGCCGGGTGGACGAGGCCGCCGGCCTGCTCCTTTTCGAGGGCGGGCAGCGGCTGCCCCTGGCCGCCGTGCGGGGGCTGGAGAGCGACGTTTTCCCCGAATTTCTGTGAAAATGACAAAAAGCGTCCCTGCGCCGCGGCGCGGGGACGCTTTTTGTCACTGCTCCAGCTCAAAGACCACCCAGCCCATCTCGTCGGACCAGACCACTTGGGCCTGCCCCGCCCAGGGCAGGGACTGGTTTATCTCGCCGGGGGCCGCCAGCACGAACACCCGGCCCTCGGGGGGCGCGGCGTGGCTGGCCTTTTGCAGCCAGGGGCGCATCTGGAGGGAGGCAAGGTCCTCCGTCTGCCACATCTCGATGGCCCCGTCGGTGAGCTCGGTGATCACGTTGGCCTGCCAGAAGGTGGCCCAGCCCCTGGTGTAGCCCTGCTCTTCCAGCCAGCCGGCCACTTCCACAAGGCCCGGGCGGTCGTGGGGGCGGGCGGTGACGAACCGAAGGGTGGCGCCGGTGCTGGCGCAGACCACCAGCGCCGCCAGACACCCCGCCAGCGCCCGGCGCAGGGCGGGCCGCCGCAGGGGGAAGATCTCCGCCGCCGCGGCCACCGCCGCGATGGCCAGCGGCGCCACCGGCAGCCAGTAGCTGCCGTTGATGCCGTTCATGTCGTTCATGCAGGCGTAGGCGAGGCCGTCCACCAGCAGGCAGGCGGCCAGCGTGACGCCGGTCAGCTGATGGGCGAAAGGCAGCGCGGCGCCCTGCTTCAGCAGCCAGACCAGCGAGACCACTACCGCCCCCGCCAGCAGGATGCCCGCCGCGCCCAGCAGGCCCGACAGCGAAAACAGGGGCACCGCGCCGGTGGCTCCCTGCTGCCAGCGGTCCGCCGGGTAGCCGAAGAGGGCGAGGAAATCGCCCCAGGTGGTCAGCAGATTGGTGAGGGAGAGGGCCGTCCAGCTGCGGCCGCTCTGGTCCTGGAAGAAATAGCTGCCCGCCAGCACTCTGCTGTTGACGGCATAGCCCGCCAGGGAGCAGACGCCCGCCACGAGGGCGGCGGCGAAGGCCCGCGCCTGGGGCCGCTCCGCCCAGTCCGCGCCCAGGGGCGCCTGCAAAAAGCGCAGCACAAGCAAAAGACAGCAGGCTGCCGCCAGCGGCACATAGAGGTTCATCAGCAGCCGCACCCCGTTGAGGCCGGCGGCAAAGCTCACCAGCGCCAGCGCCGCCGCCGTGAGGGCGGTGCGGGGCCGGCCTGCCGGGCGGCCAAGGCGCACCGCAAGGCCCAGGCTTGCCAGCACGAAGGTCATGTGCACGAAGTAAAAGCCGCCGAACACCCCGTGGTAGAGCTGCCAGAAGCCGAAGGGGCACAGCAGCGCCCCCGCCGCCCAGGGAGCGCTTTTCCACAGCCCCGCGCCCCGGGCGAAGAAGAGGCAGCTTGCCGCCAGCAGGGCGGACAGAAGCCCCTGGGCCAGCATCCGGGCGGCGTGCCAGCTGGCGGGAAAGACCAGCAGCCCCAGCTTGAACAGCAGCTGCTGGCAGAACACCCGCAGCTCGGTGGAGTAGTACCAGTTGCGGGAGATCACGCCTCCCTCCCGGTTCAGAAGGTCCGCCAGCACCATCTCAGATGCCATGTCGCTGTCCACCATGGTGTGGCCACAGCGCCACAGGAAGGCCATGCCCGCCAGCCAGGCCGCCGCCAGCCACAGCCAGCCGGCAGCCTGCCAGAGCTTTTCCGGGTCCCGCAGTTTTTTCGTTTCCGTCATCCAAAGCACCCCGCAAATGTGTTTTTTCAGCGCCAGTATACCACATCCGGGGCAAAAACAGAAGACCGTTCAGGGCGGCCCGCATTCAAGAAGGCGCTTTCCGCCGTCAGCTTCAGCCGCACCAGGGCGGCGGGCATGCAGGCCACCATGACCAGCGAGGAGCACGCAAACCGCCTTGCCCGCTCGCCGGAGTGTTTGTTCGGGATGGGGCGCTTTGAGCGCACCGGCTTTATGACCACGGCCCGGCTTTTGGAAAAGCTGGAATGAAAAAGGCCCCGGGACGTTTCGTCCCGGGGCTTATTTGCCGATCGCGCGTTTTACAGCAGGTGCACCGCCACGATCAGGCCGGCGAACACGATGGAGACCATGCTGGTCAGCTTGATGAGGATGTTGATGGCGGGGCCGGAGGTGTCTTTGAAGGGGTCGCCCACGGTGTCGCCCACCACGGCGG
>DWXV01000065.1 GCA_019119025.1 Candidatus Allofournierella excrementigallinarum | reverse complement strand
TGTTTTTTTGAATGTGGTTGGCAAACCCACATCCTATTCTACAGGGAGGTCCTCTTTTGTCTATGGCTAAAGCCGTTTTTATTCCACCAGCAGAGCTGGTGGTTTTTTTGCGCTTAAGCACTCAAAAAAGCCCCCGGCTTTTTGAAAGCCGGGGGCCTTTCTTCGCTTCAGAGTTCAGGCCGCTGCCGCAGCCGGTTCTTCGGGGGTCTGCGTGCGCACCTTTTTGCGCAGGATGAAAAAGCACACAAGGTGCGCCGCCGCCGTTATTCCCCAGGACACCGGGTAGGACAGGTACAGGCAGAACTGGGTGGGCTGCCACTGGAACAGGGTCGCTATCCAGATGATGCGCAGCACGCAGGCGCCCAGCACCGACACCACCATGGGCAGCAGCGAGAACCCAAGCCCCCGCACGGTGCAGGCCATGCAGTCCATCCAGCCGCCAAGAAAGTAGGTGGTGCAGATCACGCTCATGCGGTAAAGGCCATAAGTAACGACCTGGGCGTCGGAGGTGTAGATGCCCAGCAGCCAGCGGCCCACCAGATAGGCGCTTCCCCCCAGGACAACGCCCACCGCTGTGGAGAGCATCATGCACTGAGCCACCACCTTGTCCACCCGGCCAAAGCGGCGGGCGCCCACGTTCTGGCTCACAAAGCTCATGGAGGTCTGGGACACGGCGTTCATGCAGGTGTAGACAAAGCCTTCGATGTTGGAGGCCGCAGTGTTGCCCGCCATCACCGCCGAGCCGAAGCTGTTCACCGAGGACTGGATGAGCACGTTGGACAGGCTGAACACCATACCCTGCACGCCGGCGGGCACCCCGATACGCAAAATCTCCCGGAACTGCGCCGGGTCGATGCGAAGCTCGTGCAGCACCAGCCGGAACGCGCCGGTGTTGTGCTGCAGGCAGACCACGACGAGATAGGCGGAAACTGTCTGGCTGATGATGGTGGCCAGGGCCACGCCCGCCACGCCCAGGGAGAACACGATGACAAACACCAGGTTCAGCACCACATTGATGATACCCGCCAGGGTGAGGAAGTAGAGGGGCCGCCGGGTGTCGCCCACCGCCCGCAGGATAGCCGCGCCGAAGTTGTAGACCAGCAGGCTGGGCGCGCCCACGAAGTAGATGCGCAGGTAGAGGGCGGCCTGGTCGATCACGTCATCCGGGGTCCCCATCAGGCTCAGCATGGGGCGGGAGGCCGCCACGCCCACAAAAATCAGGAACACGCCGCCCACCACCGCGGTGAGCATGGCGGTGTGCACGCCCTTGTGCACCGCGTCCATGTTTTTCGCGCCGTAGTTGCGGGCAATAAGCACATTCGCGCCCACCGAAAGGCCCACGAACAGGTTGACGATCAGGTTGATGAGCGACGAGGTGGAACCCACCGCCGCCAGCGCCGTGTGCCCGGTGTACCGGCCCACCACGATGATGTCCGCCGCGTTGAACAAAAGCTGCAGAACGCCCGAGCACATCAAGGGGAAGGAAAAGGTCAGGATCTTGCCCAGAAGCGGGCCGCTGGTCATGTTCATCTCATAGCTGCCAGCCAAGCCGATGCGCCTTCTTTCTCACACATTCGTTTCCATTCGAAAAAACAACGTCCGTGTCCTATCATAGCACAAAACGGGCCGGGCGCAAGCGGTTATTTCACATGTTCTTTACATTTCACTTCTTCACCGGCGGGCAAAAACGAAGATCAAAAAGAAAAAAGTGCCCGCCTTTGGCCAAATCTGGCCCTTTGAGCGGTTTGCTCCCTTGCATTTCACCGGGCGTATCCTATATAATAGGAACGGACTTTTTCCCGGCAGGCCGGCGGGCCCCAGGACCGGGCGCAGATCGAAAGGGTAAAGGAGAACTGAATTATGCGAACTGTCGGCACTACATCCCGCGGCGTGCGCTGCCCGGTCATCCGGGAAGGCGACGACCTGGTCAAGATCGTCACCGACGCCATCCTCGCCTGCGGCGAGGAGCAGAACATCGAATTTCAGGACAAGGACATCGTGGCCGTGACCGAGGCTGTGGTGGCCCGCAGCCAGGGCAACTATGCCAGCGTGGACGCCATCGCCGCCGACTGTGCCGCTAAGTTCGGCACCGACACCATCGGCCTGACCTTCCCCATCCTCAGCCGCAACCGCATCGCCATCTGCCTGAAGGGCATCGCCCGCGCCTTCAAGAAGGCCTACATCCTGATGAGCTACCCCTCCGACGAGGTTGGCAACCATCTGTTCGATGAGGACCTGCTGGACGAGAAGGGCGTGAACCCCTGGAGCGACGTGCTGACCGAAGAGAAGTACCGAGAGCTGTTCGGCTACGTGAAGCATCCCTTCACCGGTGTGGACTACGTGGAGTACTACGGTGAGCTGTTCCGCAGCCAGGGCTGCGAGGTGGAGTTCATCTTCGCCAACGACGTGCGGGCCATCCTGCCCTATACCAAAAACGTGCTGTGCTGTGACATCCACAGCCGCTTCCGCTCCAAGCGCCGCCTGGAGGCTGCGGGCGCCGAGAAGGTGCTGCTGCTCAGCGACATCATGACCGCCCCGGTGAACGGCAGCGGCTGCAACGAGCAGTTCGGCCTGCTGGGCTCCAACAAAGCCACCGAGGAGAGCGTGAAGCTCTTCCCCCGCGACTGTCAGACCTTTGTGAACGCCCTGGCCGACAGCCTGCGCAAGGCCACCGGCAAGCAGATCGAGGCCATGGTCTACGGCGATGGCGCCTTCAAGGACCCCGTGGGCAAGATCTGGGAGCTGGCGGACCCCGTGGTCAGCCCCGCCTACACCTCCGGCCTGGAAGGCCAGCCCAACGAGCTGAAACTGAAGTATCTGGCGGACAACGATTTCGCCAATCTTTCCGGCGAAGCCCTCACCGCCGCCATTAAGGACAGCATCTCCCACAAGGACGCCGACCTGAAGGGCCAGATGGCCAGCCAGGGCACCACCCCCCGCCGCCTGACCGACCTGATCGGCAGCCTGTGCGACCTGACCAGCGGCTCCGGCGACAAGGGCACCCCCATCATCTTTATTCAGGGGTATTTCGATAACTTTGCGAAAGAGACGAAGTGAGGCATTTCAAACAGCCAACAAGAAGGGCCGCGGCGTTTG
>DWXV01000064.1 GCA_019119025.1 Candidatus Allofournierella excrementigallinarum | reverse complement strand
CCCGTTGCTCCTGTGACCCCGGATGAGGAGGAAGAGGAGCCTGAGATTGTCGAGGAGATCGAGGACGAGGAGACCCCTCAGGCCTCTCCTGAAACCGATGCAGACAAGGAAGAGGATAAGACCGAGACCATCGAAGACGAAGAGACCGCGCAGGCGGGCGCTCCCGAGGAAGGCAGCTGGGCTCTGCTCAACCTGATCCTGATGGTGCTCACCGTTGTGGCCGGCCTCGTTATGCTGGCGCTGCGCTTTGCGCGCAAGACCGGTATGGCGCATCTGCTGGGCATCGTCCCCGCGATCGTTGCGCTGGTCGCCTTCTTCGTGACCGAGGACATGACCCTGCCCATGGTCATGATCGACAAGTGGACTCTGATCATGGCGGTGATCGCCCTGGTGCAGGCGGCGCTGTTCCTGCTGGGCCGCAACAGCGCCCAGGATGAGGACGACCAGCCCCGCGAGCAGTACTGATCCCGCGGGCAATAACCCCTGAAACACACAGCGAACAAACAGCCGGGCGGCGCGCCTCCCAATAGGGGGCGCGCCGCCCGGCTTCTTTGCGGAAAAGGCAGAGGCCCCCGGGGAACAAATTCCCGGGGGCCTTCCTGGCGGCGGGAGGCAGGGCTTGCGGCG
The DNA here is from genome assembly GCA_019119025.1 of Candidatus Allofournierella excrementigallinarum. GTDB lineage: Bacteria > Bacillota > Clostridia > Oscillospirales > Ruminococcaceae > Allofournierella_A > Allofournierella_A excrementigallinarum. The sequence goes on along the minus strand of DWXV01000064.1, from coordinate 31,895 downwards.
CGCTCGTGCCCTTGCCGCAGAAAGCAAAAAAGTGCCGGAGCAAAGCACGCTTTGCTCCGGCACTGGTGCGGTTGGAGGGGCTCGAACCCCCGACCTATTGGTTCGTAGCCAATCACTCTATCCAACTGAGCTACAACCGCAGGACTTAGTATATTTTATTGCTTTTGGATGACAAGAATGGCAATTATATGCGCGTTTTCTTGTATAAAACCGCAAACCCGCGCTTTTTCGGGGCGCTGGGCGGCACGCCTGTGTTTCAGCTGCCCGCCGCCTGGGCGGGCATCGTGCTAAAACACTTCCCCATGGCCTTTTTCCGGAATATGTTCGCCGCGGCCCCTTTTGCCCGCTGGGCCTTCCGGCGGCCGTTTGCCGTCAAAAGCTGACCGCCACTGCATGGTTTGCACCTGCAGCCCGCGGCTGCCGAACGGCCCGGCGGCCTTTGATGATTTAGCAGAACACAAAACGGCGAAAACGCCATGAAACCATTTTTTACCGCTCGATGGTGCGGTGCAGATGAAAATGATTTTTGCGGAAGGTCAGAATGCCCTCTTTCTGCATCCGGCCCAGCTCTTTGGAAAGAGCGCTGCGCTCCACGTTCAGATAGTCCGCCAGCTGCTGGCGGTCAAAGGGGATGGAAAACTCGGTGGAACCCGCCTGCGCGGCCTGCGCCGAGAGATACATCATCACCCGGCTGCGGATGCCTTTGGCGGAAAGGCAGAGCATCCGCCCGGACCACGCCAGATTTTTCCTGGCAAAGAGCAGCGTCAGGTTGCGCAGCAGTTTGGGGTACCATGGCTGGGCGCTGTTCGCCTCGCTCAGCAGGGCGGCCAGCCGGATGAACAGTACGCGGCTGGGCTGTGCGGCGGTAACGTCCGCCATCATGGGCACGCCGCACAGCGCATAGGTCTCGGCAAAGGCGTGCCCGGCGGGGATGCTGTGCAGAATGACCCGATTGCCCCACAGGTCGCCGCTCTCCACATGCACCTCGCCCGAAAGCAGCACCCCGAACTCCCCGGTCACGTCCCCGGTATGAAAAAGCACCGCTCCCTTTTCAAAATCCACGGTGCGCACACAGCCCGGCGTCATCATCGCGCCGCACTCTTCGGGCGGAATGCCCCGGAACAGCGCAAGGGAAAAAATTTCCATCCAAAGCCCTCCGTTTCGTGGTCAAAACCACATACTTGCAAGGATGATCGTACTATACTCAAAGCATAAAAACAAGGAGGTTTTGCACCATGATCCGAAAGATCATCCACATCGACCAGGAAAAATGCAACGGCTGCGGCGCCTGCGCCAGCGCCTGCCACGAGGGCGCCATCGGCATGGTGGACGGCAAGGCCCGCCTCCTGCGGGACGACTACTGCGATGGCCTGGGCGACTGCCTGCCCGCCTGCCCCACCGGGGCCATCACCTTTGTGGAGCGGGAGGCCGCCGCTTATGACGAGAAAGCGGTGGAAGCCAACCGCAAGGCCAAGGGTATGCCCGCCTCTGGCGGCTGCCCCGGCGCCCGGGCCCGGCAGATGCACCGGCAGGAGGCCGCCGCCCCTGACGCTCCGGCCGGGCCGGAGCAGTCTCAGCTGGGCCAATGGCCCTGCCAGATCAAACTGGCCCCGGTGAACGCCCCCTGGTTCGACGGGGCGAAGCTGCTGGTGGCGGCGGACTGCGCCGCCTATGCCTATGCGTCCATGCACCGGGACTTCATGCGGGGCAGGATCACCCTCATCGGCTGCCCCAAGCTGGACGGCGTGGACTACAGCGAAAAGCTGACCCGCATCCTGGCGGGGAACGACATCCAGAGCGTCACCGTGGTGCGCATGGAGGTGCCCTGTTGCGGCGGGCTGGAACTGGCGGTGAAAAAGGCCCTGCAGGCCAGCGGAAAATTCATTCCCTGGCAGGTGGTGACCCTCTCGGTGGACGGCCGGGTGCTGGACTGACCGGGCCTTGCAAGGCGAACGCGCCGGCTGCCCGCGCCCGCGCGGCTGCAAGCCCACGGCGTGGGAGTGGGACCGCTTTGAACAAGAAAAAGGGAGGCCGGCGGGCCTCCCTCTTTATTCTTTTCCACTTTCTTCCAGCAGCTCCAGATATTTTTCCGCCGCACGGGAAAAGACCTGATGCTTTTTCCAGATGATGTTCATGCCCGCCTCCCGCCGGGGCTCCAGCGGGCGGAAGCAGAGCGGGCTGTCCTCGCTGAGGTTGATGATGCGGTCCAGGCACAAAGCGCAGCCCATGCCGTCCTCCACCATCAGCGAGCCGTTGAAGGCCAGGGTGTAGGTGCCCGCGATGTTCAGCGCGTCCAGCCCCGCGCCGAACCACTCGGGCAGCAGCGGCCCTTTTAGCACCTGCCGGGAGACCAGCAGCGGCTGGCGGATGAGGTCCGCGGGGGTCACCGCCACTTTTTCGGCCAGCGGGTGGTCCTTGCGCACCAGCACGCCCCAAACGTCCCGCCAGGGCACCGGCAGGGCGTTGTATTTCGAGCGGTCCGCATGATCGAACACCAGCCCGAAGTCGATGAGGCCCTTGTCCAGCAGTTCGCACACCTCCATGCCGTCGCCGCTGATGATCCGAAAGCGCACCTCAGGATACCGCCGGCGCAGCTCCTGCGCCGCCCGGGTGAGAAAGTGCACCCCCATTGTTTCCCCCGCGCCCACGCTCACCTCGCCGGTGATCATGCCGTCCCCCAGAGAGACTTCCCGCTGAGCCTTTTCCACCAGTTCCAGGATTTCTTCCGCCCGCTTGCGCAGCAGCATCCCCTCGCCGGTCAGCGACACGCTGCGGCTGCCCCGCACCAGCAGCGGCTGGCCCAGCTCCTCTTCCAACTCCTGCATCTGGCGGGAGAGGGTGGGCTGGGTGATGTGCAGGGCGCTCGCCGCGTTGGTGATGCTGCCCTCCCGGGCAACGGTGAGAAAATAGCGCAGAAGACGCAGTTCCATGAGGCGGCATCCTTTCCGTTTTTTTCATTATACCGCGGCTGAACGATGCTTGCAAGGCATGCGGTTTGATGCAATATAAGTATTTGCTATTTCACTGCCCCGGGTTTACACTGAAAGCAGAGAAAAACTACAGAGGAGGAGGAACCAATGGAGCGTTCGCAGCCGGAAGGGCAGAAGCCCTGGGCATGCGGCTGCTGTGCCATGGAGGCCGCCGAACTGGCCCAGACCCTGCGGGACGCGGGCTGCTCGGAGGAGGCGGCCGCCGCGCTGATGGCCGATGTGCGGGACTCCCGCCGCCTGCTGGAACTTTTGGCGCGGCACCGGGCGGCCCTGCTGGATGAAGTGCATCGCTGTGAAAAGAAGATAGACTGCCTGGACTATCTGGTCTACCGCATCAAACGGAACCAGGGCAGGCGGGATGACCCATGAGAAACAAAGGAAAGAGAGGAAACGACAATGGCAGTGAAACAAACGGCAGGGCGGGACTCATTGGGCCGGTTTGCCCCGGAGTTTGCCCATCTGAACGACGACGTGCTGTTCGGCGAGGTGTGGAGCAGGGAGGACGCCCTCAGCCTGCGGGACCGCTCTCTCGTCACGGTGGTGTCTCTGATGGCCCAGGGGCTGGTGGATGAGTCTTTCCGCTATCATCTGACCACGGCCAGGCAGAACGGCATCACCCGCACCGAGATCGCCGAGATCCTCACCCACGCGGCCTTCTACGCCGGCTGGCCCAAGGCGTGGGCGGCCTTCCGCATGGCGAAGGAAGTGTGGGCCGAAGAGGAGAGCGCCGGCGAAAAGGCCCGCCACCAGAGCGAGATGGTGTTCCCCATCGGCGCGCCCAACGACGCCTACGCCCGGTACTTCGTGGGCCAGAGCTACCTTGCGCCCCTCTCCTCCAGTCAGGTGGGGGTGTGCAACGTCACCTTCGAGCCGGGCTGCCGCAACAACTGGCACATCCACCACGCAAAGAACGGCGGCGGCCAGATCCTGCTCTGCGTGGCCGGCCGCGGCTGGTACCAGGAGGAGGGCAAGCCCGCCCGGGCGCTGCATCCCGGCGACGTGGTGAACATCCCCCCCGAGGTGAAGCACTGGCACGGCGCCGCGGCGGACAGCTGGTTCTCCCACCTGGCGCTGGAGGTGCCCGGCGAGGGGACAAGCAACGAGTGGTGCGAACCGGTGAGCGGCGCCGAGTACGCCGCACTTTGACAAAAGGAGGAAAAACCATGAGCAAAAGGGTGCTTGTCATCTCCACCAGCCTGCGCGGAGACTCAAACTCCGGCCTGCTGGCGCAGCAGTTCGCCCAGGGCGCGCGCCAGGCGGGCCACGAGGTGGAGGTCGTTTCGCTGGCGGGCCAAGACATTCGCTTCTGCAAGGGCTGCCTTGCCTGCCAGACCACCGGCCGGTGCGTTATCCATGACGGCGCGGATGCCATCGTGCAGGAAAAGATGCTCCATGCCGACGTGCTGGCGTTCGCCACCCCCATCTACTACTACGAGATGAGCGGCCAGATGAAGACCCTGCTGGACCGGGCGAATCCCCTCTATGCCGCCGGCTATGCCTTTCGGGAGGTGTGGCTGCTGGCCTGCGCCGCTGAGGAGGGCGCCGAGGTGTGGCGGCGCGCCGCCGAAGGGCTTGGCGGCTGGGTGGAGTGCTTCCCCAAGGCGAAGCTGGCGGGCGTTGTGTTCGGCGGCGGCGTCACCGCGCCGGGCGAGGTGCGCGGCAGCGAAGCGATGCAGCGCGCGCTGGACGCAGGCCGTGCGCTGTGAGCCGGGCGGTGCGTCCGGGCCCTCTGGCCCTGCTGCCGGAACTGGCGCTGACCGGCCCGGCGGGCTGGCCCAGCGCCGGGATGCGGCTGCTGAACTGAAACAAAAAAGGATGGGCTCCGGCGGCCCATCCTTTTGCTTTGTCACATTTCGATGCCGGTGCGGGCGGGCACCCCGGCATGGAAATAGTGCTTTACCTCGCCCATCTCGGTGATCAGGTCCGCCCGCTGACACACCTCTTCGGCGGCCCAGCGCCCGGTGAGCACCAGCTCGGTGTGCTGCGTCCGCTCGTCCATCAGCTGCAACAGGTCCTCCACAGCCAGCAGGCCCAGATGCTGGGCCACAAGGATTTCGTCCAGCACCACCAGGTCATACCGGCCGCTCACAAGGGCTGCCCGGGCCTTTTCGCAGCCTGACCGTGCGCAGGCGGCGTCCCGCTCCCGGTCAGGGCCGGAGAGCTCCCCGCCGCTGCCGTACTGCTCCATCGTCACGGCGCAGCCCAAAAACCGGCGCAGGGCCTCGGCCTCGCTGGTGCCGCCGGTCTTCATGAACTGACCGAAGTAGATATCCATCCCCGCGCCGGCTGCTCGCAGCATCAGGCCCAGGGCGGCGGTGGTCTTGCCCTTGCCGTTGCCGGTGTACACCTGCACTTTGCCCACAGAAAGCTTGTTCATTCGTTTCTCCTTTTCAGCGCCTCAGCGCTGTTTTTTCTCTATTATACCCGGAACCGTCCGCCCCGCCAAGCCCGCCGCCGGTGACGTTATCACGGTGGACGGCCGGTTTTGTGATATAATAAAAACAAAAAAGGGGATGGGCATTATGTTGGAAGTTGGCATGAAAGCGCCGGAATTCACGCTGCAGGATCAGGACGGGCGCGAGGTGAGCCTTGCGGACTATCGGGGCAAAAAGGTGGTGCTCTATTTTTACCCGAAGGACGGCACTCCCGGCTGCACCCGGCAGGCCTGCGCTTTTGCGGGCTTGATGCGCGAAATCGAAGCCGAGGGCGCGGTGGTCATCGGGGTCAGCAAAGACTCCGTTGCCTCCCACCGCAAGTTCGCGGATAAAAACGGGCTGCCTTTCACGCTGCTCAGCGACCCGCAGCTGGAGGCCATCCAGGCCTACGGCGTCTGGCAGGAAAAGAAGCTCTACGGCAAGGTGAGCATGGGCGTTGTGCGCACCACCTTCCTCATCGACGAGGAAGGCGTTGTGGCGGCGGTGATGCCCAAAGTCAAGCCGGACACCAACGCCGCCGACGTGCTTCGGCTGCTGAAAGGGGAGGAGTGAAACGATGAACGGACTGTTTTCCGCCCTGTTCGGGGCCGGGCCCAAGGGATACCGGCAGATCAGCCAGCAGGAAGCCAAAAAAATGATGGACGCCGGCGGGGCGCTGGTGCTGGATGTGCGCGAACCGGATGAATACAACAGCGGCCACATCCCCGGCGCGGTGCTGCTGCCCCTTGGCGCTATCAGCGAGGCCAGCGCCGCCTCGGCCATCGGCGGCAAGGACACGGAGGTGCTGGTCTACTGCCGCAGCGGCAGCCGCAGCAAGCAGGCGGCGGCCGCGCTGGCCGGGCTGGGCTATGCCAACATCTTTGAGTTTGGCGGCATCATGACCTGGCCCTATGAGGTGACGGCGGAATGAAGATCATCATTTCACCGGCCAAGAAGATGAAGGAGGACGACGTTCTGCCCTGGCAGGACCTGCCGGCCTTCCTGGAAAAGACCGACCGGCTGCTGGCGGCGATGCGGGCGATGCCCGCCGCCCGGCTGAAAAGCCTGTGGAAGTGCAGCGACGCCATCGCCGAGGAAAATCTGCGCCGGCTGGAAAGGATGGACCTGCGCCGCGGCCTCTCGCCGGCCATTCTGAGCTATGAGGGCATCCAGTACCGCTACATGGCGCCGGACGTGTTTACTGACCGGGAGTTCGCTTATCTTCAGGAGCATCTGCGCATTCTTTCCGGCTTTTACGGCCTGCTGCGCCCCTTCGACGGGGTGACCCCCTACCGGCTGGAGATGCAGGCGAAGCTGGCGGTGGACGGCGCGAAGGACCTCTACGCCTTCTGGGGCGCGGACCTGGCCCGGGTGCTGGCGCAGGACGCCGGCTGGGTGCTGGACCTGGCCTCGAAGGAGTACAGCGACGCGGTGGCAAAGCACCTGCCGCCTTCGGTGCGGCTGGTGCGGTGCGTTTTCGGCGAGGAGCAGGAGGGCCGGGTGGTGGAGAAGGGCACCCTGTGCAAGATGGCCCGGGGCGAGATGGTGCGCTATATGGCCGAGATGGACGCCGAACGCCCGGAAGACCTTCCGGCCTTCGGCCGCCTGGGCTACCGATTTTCCCCTGCGCGCTCGACGGAAAATGTTCTTGTGTTTTTGCGAAACGGATGAATTGGAGCCGAAAGCGTTCCCGGGCAGCCGGGAACGCTTCCTTTTGAGTTGGAACACGGCGGAAAAGCCTTGCGTTTTCGGCGTTTATCCCGTACAATAAACTGCGGCCGGCCCCGCCGGCGTCACAAAAAACCAAGGAGAACACAATGGAACGGACCTTTGCCCTGAAGGGCGATATTATTTTCACGCCCGCCTGCGGCCGCCTGGAAGTTCGGCCGGGGCAGTATCTCGTCTGTGAAGACGGGCTGGTAGCAGGCGTTTTTGAGACCCTGCCGGAGCGGCTCGAAGGCATCCCCGTCCATGACCATGGCGGCCGGCTCATCCTGCCCGGACTGGTGGACCTGCATGTGCACGCCAGCCAGTATGCCTACCGGGGCCTGGGCATGGATATGGAGCTGCTGGACTGGCTGGAAGAAAACGCCTTCCCGGAGGAGGCCCGCTTTGCCGCGCAGGAGTACGCCGCGGCGGCCTACCGCGTATTCGCCGATGAACTGACCCGCAGCGCCACCACCCGGGCCTGCATCTTTGCCACGGTGCACCGCCCTGCAACCCTGCTGCTGATGGAACTGATGGAAAAGGCGGGCCTGCGGGGCTATGTGGGCAAGCTGAACATGGATTCCAACTGCCCGGACTATCTGCGGGAGACCACGGAGGAGTCTCTGGCCGAGACCCGCCGCTGGCTGGAGGAAAGCGCCGGCTTTTCCGCCGTGCGCCCGGTCATCACGCCCCGCTTCATCCCCAGCTGCTCGGAGAAACTGATGAATGGCCTGGGCGAACTGCAGCGGCAGTTCGGCGCGGCGATGCAGTCTCACCTTTCGGAGAATCTCTCCGAGATCGAATGGGTCAAACAGCTGCGCCCCAAAGCCCGGTTTTACGGCGAGGCTTACAGCCAGCCGGGGCTCTTCGGCGGCGAGTGCCCCACCGTGATGGCCCACTGCATCTGGAGCGGCGAAGAGGAGCGGGCCCTGATGAGGGAGCGGGGCGTGTTTTTGGCCCACTGCCCCCAGTCCAACATGAACGTGTCTTCCGGCATCGCCCCGGTGCGCACCTGGCTGAACGAGGGCCAGAAGGCGGGCCTTGGCAGCGATGTGGCCGGCGGCGCGCACCTTTCCATCTTCCGTGCCATGACCGACGCCATCCAGTGCTCCAAGCTGCGCTGGCGCCTGGTGGACGGCAGCCTGGCCGCTCTCACCCTGCCCGAGGCGCTGTATCTCGCCACCAAGGGGGGCGGTGAGTTCTTCGGAAAGGTGGGCAGCTTTGAGCCGGGCTACGAGTTCGATGCCATCGTCATGGACGACAGCGCCCTGCCCACCACCCGCAGATGCACCCTCACCGAGCGGCTGGAACGGGTGGTCTGGCTCTCCGACGGTCTGCCCCTCGCCAAGTATGTGGCCGGGCGGCGGCTGTTCTGAGACGCAAGGCAGGACCCCCGGGGAAAAACTTGGCGAAGACGACCGGCAGGTGTGAACAGGTCCAGTAAAAATGGACAGTGACAAAAGACCCCCTGATGCAGGAAAATGCAAGTACTACATCAGGAGGATTTATATGGCGAGAAGATATCAGAGAATACAGGCGCCGCTTCCAGAAATCAAGGAAATGCTTCTAAAAGGAAAAAGCCAGCGTGAAGTGGCGGAAAGATCGGGCCTGAAGGGGGGACAGGTGAGAGTTGCTGCCTGCTGGCATTGGCCGCCCTTGCCAAAGAGGTCGAACGGCGAGGCGCTGGCACGGAAGTCAGCGTAACGATTGCGGCCGGGTTGCCGCCGGCACGCTATAGCCGGGAAAAGCAGAGCGTTCGCGCCGATCTTCTTCGCAGCCCGCAGCCGGCGCGCTTTTCCTTATAGGCCTTGGACGTGTTCGCATATCCTAAAAGAAAGCGACCCGCCCGCGCACAAGAGCGCAATGAAAACAAGGAGGGGACCGCCCTATGAACGCCGCCCTGATCGCGGGCATGCTGCTGGCCTACACCGCCGCGCTGTGCCTGCTCATCCGAAAAGCCTGCGCGGCCCGCAAAAGCTACCTGGCAGAAAAAATACTGTGCAGCCTGTTGTTTGTGGCGGTGGCGGGCGTGTCTGCCAAGCTGGGCAGCCGGCCCGAGGCCTTTGCGCATCTGGCGCCCGCGTTGGGGTGCTGCGTGACGGGGGACGTGCTTCTGGCCGTTTACAACCGCCGCCGCAGGCTGCCCTGGTTCGTGGCGGGCGGCGTGTGCTTTCTGGCGGGGCACGGGCTGTTCGTATGGGGGCTGTGCCGCCTGCAGCCGGTGGGCTGGCCGGTACCTGTGGCTGCAGCCGCCGGCGCGCTGGGGGTGCTGGCGCTGAGCCGCCTGCCCGGCATGCGCTTCGGCCGCCTGCTGCCCATGGCGGCGGTCTATGCGGCCTTCGTCTCCGCCTTCCTGGGCAAAGGGTTCCAGCTGGCGGCGGGCCTGGGCCAGCCCTGGTGCTTTCTGGTGCTGGCGGGCGCGGCCCTGTTCTGGGTGTCGGACCTGCTGATCCTGTTCCTCTATTTTTACCGCACCTCCCACCCGGCGGTGCACGCCGCGAATCTGGCCGCCTATTATTACGGCATGTTTCTGGTGGCCGTCAGCCTGGGCTTTTGAGCAAAGCGCAGCGCCTACTGCCGGCTGCATCTGTAAAAAAAGTAGACACCCACATTTTTGTGAGTGTCTACTTTCATTTTACAGGTGCAGCTGCACGAAAACCATGCGGCCTCTTTTATCAGCGGCAGGCGCTCAGCCCCGCAGGATCTTTTCCATGGGGCGGCCTTTGGCCAGTTCGTCCACCAGCTTGTCCAGACGGCGTATTTCCTGCATCAGCGGGTCTTCGATGTCCTCCACCTTCACGCCGCATACCCTGCCGGTGACAAGGGTGCGGGCGGGGTTCATGGCGGGGGCGTCCCGGAAAAAGCTGCCATAGCTGGTGCCGTCCTGCTCCATCCGGGCCAGGTCCCCTGGCGCGTAGCCGGTGAGCCAGCCGGTCACCTGGTCCACTTCCTCCCGGGTGCGGCCCTTTTTCACGGCCTTGGCCACCAGCAGGGAATAGAGCTTTGCAAAGGGCATCTGCGTCACGTCGGCGCGGGGCATGAAAACGCCTCCTTTTCAAAATCAATGGGATAGTGCTGGTCGATGAGAATGCATTCGGCGCCGTGCCTGCGGCAGGCCTCCAGCGCCTGGGCGTTGTCCCGAAGAAGGCCCTCCAGAGTGCAGTCGTCGTCCGTCCGGCGTTCCGCGTCGCAGGCGTGGGCCAGGATGTCCCCGTAATGGGCGCGGATGTAGCCTTCGCTCATCACAAGGCAGCGGTATCGGATGTGGGCAAGGTACCTTTCTGAAAAGTCCTTCGCCCAGTCGAAGGGGATGTAGCACCCCTCCACGATGAGGTCCTGCCCGTTTTCGATGGCGGTCTTGACCATCTCCCGGGCCACCGGCCACAGAAGCTCAGTCAGCTCCCGGTCGCTGCTCAGAGGGGTCAGGCCGGTGCGGCCGCTGCGGATGAGGCCCATCTTCAGGTGGTCAAGGGAAAGGCAGAAGCAGCCGTACCGCTTCACCAGCCGCTGGGCGAGGACGGTTTTTCCCGTGTGGGACGCCCCCGCAATGAGAATGACCATGGCGCTCCCTCCTCCCGGCGTGTTTTGGCGGGGCGGCTGCGGCCGCCCACGGTTCCATCATAGCACGGGCGGCGCCGCCTGGCAATCGGAACAAAATGAAAAAGCGCGCCGTTCTGTTTTCAAAGCGCTCACAGGGCGCTTTGGCCATGCTGGGCGAAGGCGCGTTCCAGTGCTTCGGCCCCGGCGGGGAACACCAGAGCGAAGGCGTCCCGGGCGGCGGGGGCAAGGGGCGCGAAGGCCTCGTCCAAGCCCGCCCAGCGGGGTACCGTCAGGGTCACCTCCGCCACTTCCTTTGCCGCCTTGCCGGCGATCTGCTCGTCCTTCATGCGCATCATGCCCATCAGCATGGCGCCATAGTTGCTCTGGACACAGGTGGTCAGATACAGCCGCACCGCGTGCGTCAGCTCGCTGTGCAGAAGCGGCTGCACAAGGCCGGCGTCGCCCTCCGGATGCAGAAGAAAGGCCATCTTTTCCAGTTCCTTGCGGGCGGCGCGCGCCTTGCGGGGGGCAAGCCCCGCCTTGCGCCAGCGGTCCAGCGTCAGCCAAAGGGCGATGTAACGGTCCGCCAGGGGGGCGTTTTTCCGGGGCTGCACATAGCGCAGCTCCCACAGCCTGCGGCGGATCTCGTTTTCCGCCGCGGCGCCCTCGCCTGCGGCCATGGCCTCGTCCAGCAGCCCGCGCCGCCTTTCCGGGTCAAATTCTTCATAATACCGCTCGGGCCAGGAAGTTTGGGGCTGTGTCATGATGGGGCCTCCCTTCGCGCGCAGGCGCTGATCTGCTACAAGTATCCCACGCGGCGGGCCGGATGTCAACGGCGCGTCAAAGCCCCAGCACCCGAACAGCGCTGCGCACCGCCAGCCGGCACAAGCACCAGAGCGCCGCGGCCACCGCCGCCGCGAGCGCAAGGCAGCTGCCGAGGCCCGCCAGCTCCCCGGCGGAGAAACGGTTGTCGTTGAAAAACAGGATCATGCCGTAAAAGACGTACATCAGGCCGATGCCGGCGGCGGCGGGCACGGCGAACACCCGCCGCACCTGGCTGCGGGCCGAGCGGCACATCCAGGCGTTGGACGCGCCCAGGCAGCGCAGGTCCTCGTAGACCCGGCGGTTTTCCAAAGCGATGGTGAGGCTGCGCACGAAGCCGATGACCGCCGCCGCGGCAAAGCACACGATGCAGATAAAGAGGAACAGCATCAGATACACCGCCAGCGTGCGCACAAAGTCGGCTTTGTCCAGCACCCGGAACTGGGGCATGTACTGCCAGAACAGGCGGAATTCGGAGCTGTCGCGCCGGGCATAGTCGATGGCGCTTTCGCCGTTTGCCAGAAGGGTCTCCCGGTCAAGGAAATAGGAGCCCTCCTCCTCGATATAGCGCTGGCGCACCACCGGGTCCCAGCCGCTGTGCAGGGCCACCTCCGGGCCGGAACGGTCCACGATCTCGTTGAAAAGCGCCTTGGCGAAGGCGTATTCATCGCCGCCCTCCGCCACATCAAAAAAGACCATCTGCTCGCGCCAGCTGCCGGGCAGGCCGGCGGACATTGCGGCCCAGTCGCCGTCGTCCAGCACGAAATGCCCGAACAGCATGTCGTGGCGCAGCGGCGCGGCGGCGCTGACGGGCCAGCGTTCGCCGGTGGCGGTGTTGGTCACCAGGCGGATGGAGGGCTCGAACCTGCCCTGGCTGCTGCCGGAAGCGTCCAGCACCGCCGCGGCCTGCCCCGGCGCAACGTCCACGCTCCCGCCGGTGAGGGCGTTCCAGGCGCTCTCGGGCAAAAACAGCGCCGAGGAATCCAGCTCGCTGTACACTGCCGCCCAGGTGGCGCCCAGCGGGCCCTCGGTCTCCACCTGATGCTCGCCGTCCACCCCCAGGCGCGCCATGGGCGCCTGGGCCCAGCGGGTCACCTTTACGCCGTATTCTTCGGCCAGCGCCAGCACCTCGTCCTGCCGGGGCATATCCTGGTCGGCCCGGTAATGATAGGCAAAGTCCACCGGGCGGGCGTCGTAGCTCATCATGGAGCCGGTGCCCAGCATGGGCGCGTAGAAGCCCGCGAAGCACGCCCCGCCGATGAGCACCGTCATCACCAGCATGTTGCGCACCGTCTGGCGGCCTTCAAAGCGCATCATGGACACCGAGAGGATATCCCGGTGCCAGGCGGCTTTGCGGCCCCAGCCGTTGGCCACCGTGTGCAGCAGCACCATATACAGCCCCGCCAGCGCCGGAAGATAAAAAGGCGCGGTCAAAAGGGAAGGGGCATACCAGTGCAGCCACCGCACGCAGACGGTGGGCACAAGGTAGCCGCAAAGGCAGCCCGCCAACGTCAGCAGGATGCCCTGCCAGCCATAGCGGCGGGGCACCGCCCGCACCGGCTCGGCGGTGTGGCTCTGGCGCACCACCTCCATGACGCTGGCCCTGCACACCGAGCGCCGGCCCAACCACAGCAGCATGAGGGTGGTGTAGGCGGCAAAGGCCAGCGGCCAGGCCAGCGCGCCGAAGTCAAAGCGCAGGGGCATCTCGCCGCTGTCCACCACAAAGGCGCGGAACAGCTGCCACAGCCCGAAGGCCAGCGGCACGCCCAGCACGGCCCCCGCCCCGCAGGCGGTCAGACCCAGCACGCACACCTCCGGCAGCAGCAGCGCCTGCACCTGCCCCCGGCTGGCCCCCAGCGCCAGAAACACCCCCGTCTCCCGGGAGCGCTGGCGGAAGAACAGCCCGGCGGCGTAGGCGGTGAACACCCCGCAGCCCAGCACCGCCAGCGCAAAGACCATGATGACCTGCTTGCGGCTGTCGCCCCCCTCGGGCAGCACCTCAAGGATGGTGGGCGCGCGCATCATGAAGGCATAGGCGGTGATGAGCAGCGCAGAGAAAAAGCAGCACCCGGCCAAAAGGGCATAGCGGCTGCGGGCGCGGCAGCGCAGCCGCGCCCACACGGAAGCAAAGCTGTTCACACCCTTTCACTCCTTTCCCATTTCACGGATGGCGTCCAGCAGCAGGTCCTGGAACACGCTGCGCTCCATGCCGCCCTTTTCCAGCGTGCGGCGCACCCGGCCGTCCTGCAAAATGACCACCCGGTCGCAGTGGGAGGCGGCGTAGGAGTCGTGGGTCACCATGAAGATGGTGGCCCCCAGCGCCTGCCGGGCCTGCTCAAAGGTGCGGATCACCGCCCGGGCGGACTTGGAGTCCAGGTTGCCGGTGGGTTCGTCCGCTAGCACCAGCAGCGGGTGGTTGATGAGCGCCCGGGCCACCGCCGTGCGCTGCTTTTCGCCGCCGGAGATCTCGGCGGGGTATTTGTTTCGGATGCCGGCGATGCCGAACACATCGCACAATTGGTCCGCCCGGGCCTCGGCGGTGCTGTTGATGTGCCCGCCCAGGATGGCCGGCAGCAGGATGTTCTCCCGCACCGAAAGGCCGTCCAGCAAAAGGAAATCCTGAAAAACGAAACCAAGTTTCTGGTTGCGCACCCCGGCCAGCTCGTCCTCTTTCAGGCGGGCCAGTTCCACCCCGTCCAGCAGGATGCTGCCGGAGTCGGCGGGGGTATAGCAGGAGATGCAGTTGAGCAGGGTGGTCTTGCCGGAGCCGGAGGGCCCCATCACCGCCACAAACTCCCCCTTTTCCACCGTCAGGCTTACCCCGCTCAGCACCTCGCAGGTGGAACCGCCCACCCGATAGGATTTGTATAGGTCTTTCACTGTGAGCATGTCGTGTTCCTTCCTTTCCGGGGCCGGAAAACGCCCGGCCCCCTGCTTCAAGGGTATCGTTCGGGGGCCGCCGTGGCAAACGGGCCGGCCATATTCGGCAGGCAGGGGGGCAGCTTTTGCACAAAGAGGCCGGGGCATGTAAAATCTGGCGGCTTTGCCGTCAAGTTTGGTTTGGCGCGCGGGGCCCCGCCGTGGTACAATACCCCCAGAACGACCGAAAGGAGGGGAGCGCCGTGCTTCGCATCGGTATCTGCGACGACGTATACGACGCCCGGCTGGTGCTGCGGGCCGCGCTGGAGCGCGCGGTGGAAAAACGCCGCACAGCCGCCGCTTTTTTTGAGTTTTCCGCCGGGGAGAACCTGCTGCGCTGGCTGGAAGGCCACGCGGGGGAGCTGGACCTGGTGTTCCTGGACCTGGAGATGGGCGAGGTGGACGGCATCGAGACCGCCCGGCGGCTGCGCGCGGCGGACGAAGGGCTGCAGATCGTGTTTGTCACCGGCCACGCCGACCGGGTGTTCGACGGCTACGGCGTGGGGGCGCTGGGCTACCTGCTCAAGCCGCCGGCCCCCGAGGCGCTGGAAGAGATGCTGGACCGGGCCGGCGCGGCGCTGTGCCGCGAGCTGGAGCGGGCCTTCGTCTGCCGCAGCGGCGAGGCGTATTACCGCATCCCGCTGCAAAAGATCCTCTACTTTTCCTCCGACCGGCGGCAGGTGACCTGCGTGACGCAGGGCCGCCGTTATGCCTTTTATGGCAAGCTGGACGACGTGGCCGCCCAGCTGGGGCCTGCCTTTGTGCGGGTGCACCAGCGGTATCTGGTGCGGGCGGCGGCGGTGGAGCGGCTGGAAGGCGCGGAGGTGTATCTCGCGGGCGGCGTTTCGCTGCCGGTGAGCCGTTCCTGCCGGCAGGCGGCGCTGCTGGCCATGGCCCGGGCGGAACTGGGGGACTGACGCCATGAGGGAAATGCTTTTGATCCTGCTGAGCCTTGCCTGCTCCGCCTGCATCGGCGCGCCCGCCTTCCTGCTCTGCCGCCCCTTTGCCGTCCTGCGGGGCGGCCGGTGGCAAAAGGCGCTGATGCTGGCGGGCCTGGGTTACATGGGCAGCCTGCCCATCTGGGTGGGCGACCCGAATCTGCTCTACGCGCTGCCGGTGTTTCTGGCGGCGTTTCTGCTGTGCACCCGGGGTGACCTTGCGGGGCGGCTGGCGGTGGGGGCTATCCTCTTCTGCCTCATCATGTCGCTGAGCGCCCTCATCGACAACTACGCGGCGGAGGTGCTCCGGGGCGGGTTCACCCGCGACGCGTTTTCCCTCTTGCTGCGCGCCGCGGCGCTGGCGGGGATATGGCTGGCGCTGAAAAAACGCCTGCCGGACCAGCCGGTGAGCCTTTCGCTCCGGCTGTGGCGGCTGGTGCTGGGCCTTGCGGCCATGCCTCTGTGCTCGCTGGCGGCGGTGGTGCTGCTCACCGGCGGGGTGGAGCGCCCGCCCCAGGTGAACAGCATTGCCCTGAAGCTGGGCCTCGCGGTGCTGCCGGTGGCGCTGGCCACCTCGGTGCTGCTGCTTTTTTCCATCACCGTGCTGGCCGAGCACGAGACCCTAGAGCAGGCCCGGCGGCTGGCCTCCCTGCGGGAGGCCTATTACCAGGCCCTGCGCGCCCGGGAGAGCCAGGCGCGCCAGCTGCGCCACGACCTGCGCAACCACCTTTCGGTGCTGGGCGGGCTGATGGAACAAAAGCGCTGGGCGGAGGCCTGCGCCTACCTGGACGGGCTGGGCCGCCAGGAGGGCCTGCGGGGCCCCGTGCGCTTTTGCGAGAACGAGGCGGCCAACGTGGTGCTGGCGGTGAAGGCGGCGGAACTGGAGCAGGCGGGGGTGCGGGCGGATTTCAAGGCCCAGCTGCCCCCGTCGCTGCCTCTGGCGGACACCGACCTGTGCGCCCTTTTGGGCAACGCGCTGGACAACGCCCGGGAAAGCGCGGCCCAATGCCCGGACCCCTGGGTGCGCCTGCGCTGCCGGCAGGACAAGGGCCTGTTCATGCTGCGGGTGGAAAACCCCGTTCCCGGCCCGGTGGACCCGGACCTTGCCACCACCAAGGCGGACCGCGCCGCCCACGGCTTCGGCATCCCCGGCATGCGGGAGATCGCCCAGCGGTGCGGCGGAACATTGCAGGCCGGGGCCCGGCAGGGGCGCTTCTGCCTGCTGGTCAGCCTGCCCGCAGGCCGAAGCTGAACCGCCCGTCCCGTGCCTCCGGGAGGGCCGTGCCCGGCCTCTGCCTGCTTGCGCCGGGCCGCCCCCCGCGTTTCCCCTTGACAAAGAGGAGAAGGGTGTGGTATCCTGTACCGTGGTTAGCATAGGCTAACTTATTTTTTGGATGTTGAGTTAGTGAAAACTAACATTTGCGCCCGAAGGCGCGGGGGGAGAGAAGAGATGATCAACACACGGCTGATCGGGATGGTCAGCGAGAGCAAAAAGTACATCGCGGCGTCGGTGGCGTTCCAGTGGGTGTCGCTGGCGGCGAATATCCTGCTCACCGGCGCGGTCTGCCGCCTCCTGGCGGCGCTGTGGGCGGGCACGGCCGGCCCGTCCGGCCTGCTCCGGTTGGGTGCGCTGGCCGCCGCCGCGCTGGCGGTGCGCTTCGGCTGCACCCTGGCCTCGGCGAGCATGAGCTGGCGGTCCAGCCGGGCGGTAAAGGCAAAACTGCGCCGCCTTATCTATGAAAAGCTGCTGCGGCTGGGCGCGGCGGGCCGGCAGCAGGCGCGCACCAGCGAGGTCGTGCAGGTGGCGGTGGAAGGGGTGGACCAGCTGGAGGTCTACTTCGGCCAGTACCTGCCCCAGTTCTTCTACGCCATGCTGGCGCCGCTCACCCTGTTCGCGGTGCTGGCCCCGGTGGATGTGATGAGCGCCGTGGCGCTGCTGGTGTGCGTGCCGCTCATTCCAGTGTCCATCGCGGCGGTGCAGACCTGGGCCAAAAAGCTGCTGGGCCGCTACTGGGGGCAGTACACCGCCCTGGGCGACACCTTCCTGGAAAACCTGCAGGGCCTGACTACCCTGAAAATCTACGGCGCGGACGCGCAAAAGCACGCCGAGATGAACCGGCAGGCCGAGCAGTTCCGCCGCATCACCATGAAGGTGCTCACCATGCAGCTGAACTCCATCACCATCATGGACCTCGTCGCCTACGGCGGCGCGGCGGCGGGCATGGCCCTGGCGGTGAGCCGTTTTGCCGCCGGCCGGGTGGACCTGGCGGGGGCGCTGTTCATCATCCTGCTGGCGGCGGAGTTCTTTCTGCCCATGCGCCTTCTGGGCAGCTTCTTCCATGTGGCCATGAACGGCATGGCCGCGGCGGAGCGCATCTTCCGCCTGCTGGACCTGCCCGAAGCGCCCGCGGCCGGCGGGCAGGCGCCCGAAGAGGGCGGCCTCGCTCTGCGGGGCGCAGCCTTTGCCTATGAGGCGGGCCGCCCGGTGCTGCGGGGCGTGACCATGGAGTTCCCTGCCGGCAGCTTCACCGCGGTGGTGGGCGAATCCGGCTGCGGCAAGTCCACCGTGGCCTCGCTGCTCACCGGCCGCCGCCGCCCGCAGGGCGGCAGCGTCACGGTGGGCGGGCGCAGCCTTTCGGACATCGACGAAGCGGCCCTGGCCCGGCACATCACCTATATCTCCCACAACAGCTACCTGTTCAAGGGAACCGTGGCGGAAAACCTGCGCATGGCCCGGCCGGACGCGCCGGACGAGGCCCTCTGGCAGGTGCTGGAGCAGGTGAACCTGGCGGATTTTGTGCGGGGGGAAGGGGGCCTGGACGCCCCGGTGGCGGAGAAGGGGTCGAACCTTTCCGGCGGCCAGTGCCAGCGCCTTGCCCTGGCCCGGGCGCTGCTGCACGACAGCCCGGTCTACATCTTCGACGAGGCCACCTCCAACATCGACGTGGAGAGCGAAAACGACATTATGGCCCGCATCACCGAGCTGGCAAAGGCAAAGACGGTCATCCTCATCTCCCACCGACTGGCCAACGTGGCCGGGGCGGACAGGCTCTATGTGCTGGAGAACGGCCGGGTGGCGGAAGAAGGCGGCCACGCCGAACTGCTGGCCCGGGGCGGGGTTTATGCCCGCCTGTGGAACGCCCAGCAGGAACTGGAACAGTATAAAAGGGGGGACGCGGTATGAAAAAAGAGCGGAGCGGTTTTGCCGTGATGGCCCGGCTCATCGGGCTGGTAAAACCGCTGGCGGGCTACATGGTGCTGGCCGTCCTGATGGGGCTGGCGGGGCACCTGTGCGCCTCCTTCATCACCATCTTCGGGGCCTTCGGCCTGCTGCGGGTGCTGGGCCTGGGCGGGGCGCTGCCCCTGCCCGCCCTCTTTGCCGGCACGGCGGCCATGGCCCTGGCCCGGGGGCTGCTGCGCTACGGCGAGCAGGCCTGCAACCACTTCATCGCCTTCAAGCTGCTGGCCCTTCTGCGGGACAAGGTGTTCGCCGCCCTGCGGCGGCTGGCCCCCGCCAAGCTGGAAGGGCGGGACAAGGGCGATTTGATCTCGGTCATCACCAGCGACATCGAGCTGCTGGAGGTGTTCTATGCCCACACCATCTCGCCCGCCGCCATCGCGCTGCTCTTCTCGGCGGGCATGACGGTGTTCATCGGGGCGGCGCACCCGCTGCTGGGGGCCGTCGCCCTGGCCGCCTACCTCACGGTGGGGGTGCTGGTGCCGCTGGCCACCAGCAGGGCCGCCGGCGGGGCGGGCATGGACTTCCGCCGCCGTGCGGGGGAATTGTCCGCCTTCGTGCTGGACAGCCTGCGGGGCCTTTCGGAAATCCTGCAGTATGGCGCGGGGGCGCGCCGCCTGGCGGAGATGGAGCGCCGCACCGCCGAGCTGGCGGCCAACGAAGGGCGGATGAAGCGCACCGCGGCCTTCAACGCCGCCGTCACCAACACCCTCATCCTGGCGTTCGACCTGGCGATGCTCTTCGCGGCGGCGGCGCTGTGCATGGCGGGCCGGCTGGGGTTTGCCGGCGCGGCGGTGGCCACCGTGGCGCTGATGAGCTCCTTCGGCCCGGTGGTGGCCCTGGCCAACCTGGGCGCGGGGCTGCAGAACACCTTTGTCGCCGGCAACCGGGTGCTGGACATTCTGGAGGAAACCCCCGTCGCGGCGGAGGTGGAAGGCCGCCCGGCCACCGGCTTTTTTGGCGCGAAGGTGGAAAACGTGACCTTTTCCTACGGCGGCGAGCTCATTCTGGACGGCCTTTCCCTGGACATCCCCCGGCACAGCGTCATCGGCGTGGCGGGCCGCAGCGGCAGCGGGAAATCCACCCTGCTCAAGCTGCTGATGCGCTTCTGGCAGGTGGGGCAGGGAAATGTGGAGATCTCAGGCAGGCCCATCGACGAAGTGAACACCGCCGACCTGCGGGCCATGGAGGCATATGTCACCCAGGAGACCCACCTCTTCCGGGATTCCATCCGGGCCAACCTGCGGCTTGCGAAGCCCGGCGCCACCGACGGGGAAATTGAAGCGGCCTGCAAAAAGGCGGCGGTGCACGACTTCATCCAAAGCCTGCCCCGGGGCTACGACACCCCGGTGGGGGAGCTGGGCGAGACCCTCTCCGGCGGCGAGCGCCAGCGGCTGGGCCTTGCCCGGGCCTTCCTTCACGACGCGCCCTTTCTGCTGCTGGATGAGCCCACCAGCAATCTGGACAGCCTGAACGAGGCGGTCATCCTGCGCTCGCTGGGGCAGGCCAGCGCCGGCCGCACGGTGGTGCTGGTGAGCCACCGGCGCAGCACCCTGCGCATCGCCGACCGGGTGGTGAGCGTGGAGCGGGGGCGGCTGAGCTGATGGACCTGCAAAGCAAACGCCGGCGGGAAAAGCAGGTGGTGGAGGCCATGATACGCCTCTACTGCCGCAAAAAGCACGGCGGCCGAAAGGACCTCTGCCCCGAGTGCGCGGCCCTTCTGGGCTATGCCTGCCAGCGCAGCGACCGCTGCCCTTTCATGGAGACCAAGACCTTCTGCTCCAACTGCAAGGTCCACTGCTACCGCCCCGAGATGCGCCGGAAAATACGGGAAGTGATGCGGTTTTCCGGCCCGCGGATGCTGCTGGTCCACCCGGTGCTGGCGGTGCGGCATCTCATCGAGAGCCGCCGGGAGAAAAAAAGACAGGAGAGTGTTTGATGAAACTGAAAAAAGCGATGTATCTCGCCCTGGGCTTTTTGGGCCTGGCGCTGGGCGCCGTGGGCGCGGTGCTGCCCCTGCTGCCCGCCTTCCCCTTCCTTTTGCTGGCGGCCTTCGGCTTTGGCAAAAGCAGCGAAAAGCTGAACACCTGGTTCAAAAACACCCGCCTTTACCGCGAGAATCTGGCGGACTATGTGGCGGGCAAAGGCATGACCCGCAGGACCAAGATACGCATCATGGTCACCGTGACCCTGCTCATGGCGGTGGGTTTTGCCATGATGCATGCCGTGCTCGTCGGGCGCATCATCCTGGGGGCGGTGTGGGTGTTCCACATCCTCTATTTCACCTTCGGCGTGCGCACCATCCTCGCCGAGCGACCCTCGGGCCGGGATTGATTTCGGGCGGCGGTGTGCTACAATAGGGGGCAGAAAACCAACGACGGAAAAGGAGCGATGCCCCCATGCCCATTCTGAAGCTGAAGCCCGCCTGCAAGGATTATCTTTGGGGCGGCAGCAGGCTGCGGGAGGAGTACAACATCTCCTCGGACCTGCATCCTCTGGCGGAGGCCTGGGTGCTCTCCTGCCACCCGGACGGGCCCAGCGTGGTGGAAAACGGCCCCGACGCGGGCATCATCGGCGCCGCGCTGCTGGGCGTGTAACGCAGGCATCCGCGGGCAAAGGCCCCCACGCGCTCAGGCGGGGGCCTTTTTCACAAAAGAGAGGGAGATCAAGATGAAGGTGCGTTTTGGCATCATCGGCAGCAATTTTATCGTGGACTGGTTCCGTCAGGCCGCGGCCCTCTGCCCGGGCTGTGAGCTGACCGCAGTGTATTCCCGCACCAAAGAGCGGGCGGAGATGCTGGCACGGGAGTGGGGCGTGCCCCATGCCCACCACACGCTGGAGAGCCTTGCAGCGGACGAGACGGTGGACGCGGTGTACATCGCCAGCCCCAACGTCTGCCACGCCGGGCAGGCCATCCAAATGATGGAAGCGGGCAAACACGTGCTGTGCGAAAAGCCAATGGCCACCGACGCCGGGCAGCTGGCGCGGATGGAAGCGGCGGCCGAAGCCGGCGGCGTGGTGCTGCTGGAGGCCATGCGCAGCGCCCACGGCCCTGTGGTGCCCGCTTTGCGCAGCGTCATGAAGCAGATCGGCCCCATCCGCAGCGCCTCTTTTTCCTACTGCCAGTATTCCTCCCGCTACGACAAATGGAAAGCGGGCGTCGTGGAGAACGCCTTTGACCCCGTCATGGGCGGCGGCGTGCTCACCGACCTGGGCGTATATTGCGTGCACATGATGGTCATGCTGCTGGGAGAGCCCCGCAGCATCAGCGCCCACGCCGACTTCCTGCCCGACTCCATCGACGCAATGGGCGACCTCGTCGCCCGTTACCCCGGCTTCAACGCCTGCCTGACCTACAGCAAACTCCATGAGAGCCACTGCCCCTGCGAGGTGGCCGGCGAAAACGGGGCTATCCAGTTCGGCCCGGTGGGCGCGCCCCGGTGGGCGCGCTGGAAAAAACGGGGCGAGGAGTGGAAAACGATAGGGCTTTCGATTTGCGACAGGGATATGCGCTATGAAATAGAAGATTTTATCGCCATGGTGCGGGGCGAACTGGACCCGTCGCCCTGGCGGCACTGGTCCGGGATGACGGCGAAGCTCCTGGACGAAGCCCGCAGCCAGGCGGGGATCGATTACCGGCCGCATGCCCCGCGCCCGGAAGAAACAAGGGATTTTGTATGATCGCGCCGGGACGCAGCCCGTGCATCCTGCGCGCTCCATGAACGAGGCGTGAACGGTCTGAAAGAGGCGGCAGATTGCGCTAAAACTGTTATGGAAACAAAAGCGCGGCGGTTTGCATTTTTCTGCATCCGCGGCAGCGCAGGGGCCTGCCCGTAAGTATGGCGCACTGCGGCCGGAACAGCGGCCTTTTGCCTTTTTCATAAGGGGCAGCGCAGGGCGCACAGCACTACATGCCGCTCTTCGTCCAAGCGGCTGGTGCAGGTGAGCAGGGCGGCGAGGGGCTCTTCGCCGGTGAGGCTTACGCCGGAAACGGGCGAGTGGGCCGCGGCGTATTCCACCAGCTGCGAACGGTTTTCGGCACTGCCGAACCCCCGGTCCACCCATTCCCCGGCGGAGATGGTGAAGGCGTAGGCCACCTGAAGCGTCAGGCCGCTTTCCGGGGTTTGAAGCTCCAGCAGGGGATGGGCGTCGCACCATTCCTGGTCCATATAGCTGGCAAGGCAGGCGAACATGGAGCCGTCGCGCATGTTGTGGCCGTAGAGGACGGTCAGCCCGCCGGAAAAATCGCCGGGGCAGCGCCAGTCCAGAAACAGCGAGCCGCCGGCGCTGTGGGTGCCGTCCGGCAGGCGGCGCAGGTAATAGTCATTGTCCTCCGCCTGCATCACAGGGTGATCGATGGGGGTGCCTTCGCAGCAAAGCCAGCCCACCGCATCGGGATACTGCTCCACCAGACGCTCCATGTCCACCCGGGGCCGTTCCTCCGCGGAGGATGCGCCGGACGCCGCGGGGGCGGCCACGCTCTGGCGATGGCTTCGTAGCGGCCGGCGCTCTCGCGGTAGCCCCAGAGGATGCGGCCAAGGTTGAATGCGCTCACCAGCATCACCGCGCCCAGCGCCAGCTGCACCGGCAACAGCAGCGCCCGCCAGCGGCGCGTTTTCTTTTTCAGGGGCCATCCCTCCTCTGCGGTGCAATGCTGCAAAAAGTGTATCACACAACGCAGGGCGGCGCAAGGCGCGCCGCATCCGCTCCACGCCCTCCCCGAGGCGCGTCCGCCCGGCTCCAGCCCAGCAGTTCCACCCGGGGCGAGAGGAAGCCCTCCCGGGCCGGGGCGGGGGCGGCCAGCGCCGTTGTGAGGTATTTTTTGTTGTCGTCGGCAAAAACGGTGGCGGCGGGCCCCAGGCCCCGGCGGGTGAGCTCGATGGCGCCAAGCAGGTTTGCCCCCGAGGAGATGCCCACCCCCAGGCCCAGCTCCTTTGCAAGGCGCGCGGCCATGAGCACCGCGTCGTCATCGTTTACCGGCAGCACCGTGTCGATGAGGCGGCGGTCCACGATGGAGGGGATGAAGTCGTCGCCGATGCCCTCGATTTTGTGGGGGCCGGTGACGGCGCCGCCGCTCAGAAGGGGCGCGGCGTCCGGCTCCAGTGCGGCGATGAAAGCGCCCCGGGGTTTCAGGCGGCGGGCCGCCCCCATCAGGGTGCCGCCGGTGCCCACCCCCGCCGCAAAGGCCCTCACGCCGGGCAGGGCGGCCAGCAGTTCCGCACCGGTGGTGTGGTAGTGGGCCAGCACGTTCTCTTCGCTGTCGAACTGCAGGGGCTGAAAGGCGCCCAGCTCCCCGGCGGCCCGCCGCGCCTGGGCCAGCGCCCCCTCAAAGCCGCCGTCGGCATCGCTCACCAGATGCAGCTGCGCGCCGTACATCTTCAGCAGCTGCTGGCGCTCCCGGCTCATGCGCTCGGGCATGAAGATGTGCACCGGGTGGCCGGTGAGCGCCCCCAGGGCGGCGAAGGCGATGCCGGTGTTGCCGCTGGTCACCTCCACGATGGGCTGGCCGGGCACGAGCGCGCCGGTCTCCTCGGCGCGGGCCACGATGCGGGCGGCCACCCGGTCCTTGATGCTGCCGGAGAGATTGAAGCTTTCCAGCTTGGCATACACCGCGCCGGGGCGGCCGTCCAGCCGGTAGTCGATGCGGATGAGCGGGGTGTTGCCGGAAAGGGTCTCGTAAGATCTCATGTTGGTTCTCCTTTTGCATGTTCTGTGTGTGGTATATCCCGTGGAAGAAGGCGGCAGGCAAACAAAAAAGGCTGTGTGCCTGCGCACACAGCCTTGCAAAAGGGTCCTGCCAACAAAAGCGCAAAGCCCGGGGCTTTGCCCTGCTTTTCGTCGGGACCGCGGTTGAAGGGGGCGGCAGACAGCACCAGCAGGGCCGTCTGCCCGCCGCGCCCTCAAAGGCCTCACTGGCCCGACGCGAAAAAGCAGCCGTCCCTCAACAGCGGCAACAACAGATGTTCTCTTTCACAGAGACAAGATAGACAAGATCCATAAAAATCACCTTGCAGATACCATACCATCGGGCCGGGGGATTGTCAAGAGAAAGTTTTTTGACCCGAGCCGCCAGCGTAAAGAAGACGGCGCTTTTGGCCAAGGCAGAGGCGCGGCCGCCTTCGCCAGCGCCCTCTGCAGCTGCATCTGCCACCCAGCGCCAGCATACCGGCGCTGGGCATGGGCCTTGCCTGCAAAAACTGCTCCAGGGCCCTCAGGAAAAATAAATTTTTTCCCCGCGCAGCGGCGCTGCCAGGGGCTTGGCGGGCTGCCCGGCTGAAAACAGGGATTGCAATCGGAGAAAAATCTGTTATACTTATATCCGTATTTTTTGCACAAAAGGCTTTTCCTCACGGGAATGGCCCACGCTGCATGAAATGAAAAAGAGGTGAAAACCGCAACGGGAAAGGCGGTTTTCGTGGGAAACAGAGTATAACAGGAGGCGATGATCAATGTGCGGGATCGTGGGATACACGGGCGCAAAGCAGGCCGCGCCCCTTCTTTTGGAGGGGCTTTCCAAACTGGAGTACCGGGGCTATGACTCGGCGGGGGTCGCCACCCGGGACGGAGGCGCCCCGGTGCAGCTGGTGAAGGCCAAGGGCCGGCTGAAGGTCCTTTCGGAAAAGATAAACGGGGGCCTGGCCCTGCCGGGCAGCTGCGGCATCGGCCACACCCGCTGGGCCACCCACGGCGAGCCCAGCGAGACCAACGCCCACCCCCACTGCAGCGACGATATGAACGTGGTGGCGGTGCACAACGGCATCATCGAGAACTACCAGCAGCTGAAAGACAAGCTGGCAAAAAAGGGCTACCGCTTTTATTCCACCACCGACACCGAGGTGGCGGTGAAACTCATCGACTATTACTACAAGAAATACGAGGGCACCCCGGTGGACGCCATCAACCACGCCATGGTGCGCATCCGCGGCTCCTACGCGCTGGCGGTGATGTTCAAAGACTATCCCGGGCAGATCTGGGCCGCCCGGAAAGACAGCCCCATGATCATCGGCATGGGCAAAGGGGAGACCTTCCTGGCCTCCGACGCCCCGGCCATCCTCAAGTTCACCCGGGATGTTTATTACATCGGCAACATGGAGCTGGGCTGCCTGGAACCGGGCAAGGCGACCTTCTACAACCTGGACGGCGACGTGATTGAAAAGCCCCTCACCACCATCCAGTGGGACTCGGAGGCCGCCGAAAA
The DNA here is from genome assembly GCA_019119025.1 of Candidatus Allofournierella excrementigallinarum. Taxonomy (GTDB): domain Bacteria; phylum Bacillota; class Clostridia; order Oscillospirales; family Ruminococcaceae; genus Allofournierella_A; species Allofournierella_A excrementigallinarum. Next base: position 6,129 of record DWXV01000064.1, on the reverse strand, counting down.
ATCCGGCTATGAGTACTTCATGATGAAGGAGATCCACGAGCAGCCCAAGGCGGTGGCGGACACCCTCCACGCCTTTGCGGGCGGCGGCGCGCCGGATCTTTCCGCCGCCGGCCTTTCCGACGGGGACCTCAAGGCCGTGAACAGCGTCTGCGTGGTGGCCTGTGGGTCGGCCTGGCATGTGGGCATGACCGCCCAGTATGTGCTGGAGCAGCTGGCCCGGGTGCCGGTGCGGGTGGAACTGGCGTCGGAATTCCGCTACCGCCAGCCGCTGCTGGAGGCGGGAACGCTGGTGGTGGTCATCAGCCAGTCCGGCGAAACGGCGGACAGCCTCGCCGCCCTGCGGGAGGCAAAGCGGCTGGGGGCCCGCACCCTGGGCATCGTGAACGTGGTGGGCTCCTCCATCGCCCGCGAAGCGGATAACGTGATGTACACCCTGGCCGGGCCGGAGATCGCCGTGGCCACCACCAAGGCCTACAGCGCCCAGCTGGTGGCAGTATATCTGCTGGCCATCCGCATGGCGCTGGCGAAGGGCGGCATCGACGCCGAACGCTGCGCCCGGCTGATGCAGGAACTGGAGGCCCTGCCCGCAAAAATCGAGAAGATACTGGAAGATAAGGAGCGCCTGCAGTGGTTTGCCTCCAAGCAGGTGGCCATGCATGACTGCTTCTTCATCGGCCGGGGCATCGACTACGCCATCAGCCTGGAAGGCAGCCTCAAGCTCAAGGAGATAAGCTACATCCATTCCGAGGCCTATGCTGCGGGCGAGCTGAAGCACGGCACCATCAGCCTCATCGAGGAGGGCACGCTGGTGGTGGGCCTTGCAACCCAGGCTGAGCTCTATGAAAAGACGGTGAGCAATCTGGTGGAGTGCAAAAGCCGGGGCGCCTACCTGATGGGCCTGACCTGCAGCGGCAACTACGGCATTGAGGATACGGTGGACTTCGCGGTCTATGTGCCCCGCACCGACCCGCTGTTCGCCGCCTCGCTGGCGGTGGTACCCCTGCAGCTGCTGAGCTACTATGTGGCGGTGGGCAAGGGCCTGGACGTGGATAAACCCCGCAATCTGGCCAAGAGCGTCACGGTGGAGTGACCAAAAATCATATCCTCCCTTCGGCGGGGCGTGCGGTAAAAGGCTCGCCTCGCCGTTTTCTGCTTTTGGAGCATAGCCTGCCTGTTCTATGCCCAAAAGCTATGACGGACCATAAAATATAAGCATTTGTGCTTTTCAGGCACGGGGCGTATACTGAGGAGGAAGAAAAGGGCGGCGGGAAACGCCGCGTTCAGTGAAAACGGAGAGGCAAGCATGAAGATCATTGAGAATCAGACGTTTGACCAGGAGCGCGCGCTCTACGGGGTGCGCAATGTGAAAGCGGTGAACTGCCGCTTTGACGGCCCTGCCGACGGCGAGAGCGCTTTCAAGGAGTGCGCCGGCATCGCCGCCGAAAACTGCTTTTTGAACCTGCGCTACCCCTTCTGGCATGACCGGGGCCTTGAAGTGAAGGGGTGCGAGCTTACCGAGAACTGCCGGGCAGCCCTGTGGTATTCCCGGCGCATCCGCCTGGAGGACACCCGCCTCCACGGCATCAAGGCCCTGCGGGAGTGCAGCGATGTGGAACTGAAACACTGCGACATCCGCTCGCCGGAGTTCGGCTGGTCCTCCAAACAGGTGACCATGGAGGACTGCGCCGCCGAGAGCGAGTATTTCATGATGCGCGCTTCCGGCCTGCGCTTTCGGGATGTGACCTTCACCGGCAAATACTCCTTCCAGTACGTCCGCGACGCGGTGTTGGAAAACTGCCGCCTGACCACCAAGGATGCCTTCTGGCACGCCCGCAACGTGGTGGTGAAAAACAGCGTGGTGGAAGGGGAGTATCTGGGGTGGTACAGCCAGGACCTCACCTTTGAGAACTGCCTTATCCGGGGCACCCAGGCCCTTTGCTACTGCAAGGGCCTGAAGCTGGTGAACTGCCGCATGGAACACACCGACCTGGCCTTTGAAAAGAGTGAGGTGCAGGCCACCGTCACCACCCCCATCGACAGTGTCAAGAACCCCAAGGCGGGCCGCATCGAGGCCCCCGCCGTGGGAGAAGTCATCCGGGACGACCCCGCCGCCAAAGGCGAAGTGGTCTGCACCGGCCACCCTGCCGGACGCTGCGCCTGAAAACACGGAAAAAGAGCCGCCGGGCCCCTCCCAAGAAGAGAGGCCCGGCGGCTCTTTTGCTGCCGGTTCAGTTGCTGCCGGAGGGGAAGAAGGGCCGCAGCACGGCGGCCACACTGCTGATGGGCATGGTTTGCAGCCAGATGTGGCCCGGGCCGGACACCACCGTGTTGAACAGGCCCTCGCCGCCGAAAAATGCGTTTTTCACGCCGGGAACGGTGACGATGTCCATGGAGCAGGTGGCGTCCATGGCGGCGAGGTAGCCGGTGTCCACCACCAGCGACTGGCCGGCGGCCAGTTCGTATTCCACCACATGGCCGTCAAATTCGGCAAAGGCGATGCCCTGGCCGGAGAGTTTCTGCATGATGAAGCCCTCGCCGCCGAAAAAGCCGGCGCCCAGCTTTTTCTGGAAAAAGACCGAGAGCTCCACGCCCGCTTCCGCGGCCAGGAATCCGCTTTTCTGCACCACCAGTTCCTTGCCGGGGGCGATCTCAAAGGCGCGGATGCTGCCCGGGAAGCTGGAGGCAAAGGCGATGAGGCCCGGCCCGCCCTGGGCGGTGTAGCGGTTCTGGAACAGCGCCTCGCCGGCCAGCAGGCGGCCAAAGGCTTTGCCCAGCCCTCCGTTCGTGGTGGTCTCCATCTTCATGTTGGGGGTCATCCAGCTCATGCTGCCCCGCTCGGTGATCATCGTTTCACCCGCGGCCAGCTGGCAGGTCACCACCGGCAGCGTTTCGCCCGCGATCTGGTATTGCATCCCTCATTCCTCCTTATCTCTTACTGGGTGTAGTGCCATTATCAATATAAAGGCCGTCCCCGGCCTTCGTCAAGAGGGCCGGGTGCACAAGCATTTTGCGGCTTTGCTGGTCATTTTGCCAAATCGGCGCTGCCCTTCGGCAGCGTCATGCGAAAACAGCCCGCCATCAAAGCGGCCCAGGCCGGAAGAAACACCCCGGCGCAAATTTGCTTCGCCAAACGGCGGCCCGGTGCGGCATGGCGAGGCCCGCCAGCATCCCCCATGCCAGCATGCAGAATTCCGGCAGCGCAGCGTCCTTCCAGCCCCGCGGCGGATGCAGCCGTTGATCCAGCCCGGCAGCTTTTCACGGCGGCCTCCCTTTTGCGCTTCAAAGACGTGTGTTATACTCTGATCATAACGCCCGCCGCCCATCGGGGCAAGCGCTGGCGAAAAAGGGGAGGGATGAAGATGAAAAAGCGGCCGGAACTCACCTCCTTTGGCCTGCACCTGCTGGCCATGGGGCAGATGCTGTGCGACCACATCTGCCTTGCCTTCATGCCGGACCGGCTTTGGATGACCTGCGTGGGGCGGCTGGCCTTTCCCGTCTTTGCGTTTCTGGCGGCGGAGGGCTTTGCCCGCACCCGCAGCCGCGCCCGCTATGCCCGGCGGCTGCTGGTCTTTGCCCTTCTTTCCGAAGTGCCCTTCGACCTGCTGGCGGCGGGCAGCCCGGTTTATCCCCTCCACCAGAACGTGCTCTGGACCTTCCTCGCCGCCCTGGGCTGTATGCAGCTGCTGGAATGGGCCAAGGCCGACCCCCGGCCCGCGGCCCGCTTCGCGTTGAGCGCCGGGGCGGTGCTGGGCGGCTATCTGGCGGGCACGGCGCTCATGGCGGACTATTTCGGCCCCGGCGTCTGGACGGTGCTGGCGTTTTACTTTTTCCGGGGCGGCGGCTGGCGGCAGCGGCTGGGCCAGCTGGCGTGCCTGCTGCTGTTGAACGGATGGCTGCTGGGCGGTGCGTCGCTGACGGCGCCGGCGGGCTCGCTAACACTGGTGATCCCCATCCAGGCCTTCGCGGTGCTGGCGCTGCCCTTCATCTGGCTCTACCGGGGGCGGCAGGGACCCCACGGGCGGGCGGTGCGCCGGCTCTTCTACGGCTTCTATCCCGCCCACCTTCTGGTGCTGGCGGGATCAAGGTGGCTGTTTTGCTTTCGGTGACGGTGGGATGCGACACCTATTCACAAAAAGTTAATAATATATTCACAAAAAGTACACTTTATTGCGCTAATACATGTTAAAATATTATCAATCTGCGGGGAGGATCACCTGCGGACTGCAAACTGAAACTCCGGCCGGAGAGGGCCGGGGAAAATGGAGGAAAACATGAAAAAACTGATCGCACTCACCCTTTCGGCAGCGCTGTCACTCACGCTTTTCTCAGCTTGCGGCCAAACACAGACGCAAACCACCCAGCACACCGGCACCGGCGACGGCTACGGCGGCGCCATCACCGCCACTGTTTCCACCGATGAGAACGGAAAAATCGTGGCGTTGGAGATCGCAGGCCCCGACGAGACCGCTGGCATTGGCGACAAAGCCATCGAAACCATCACCGCCGCCATTCTGGAAAATGGTTCCGTGGAAGGCGTGGACGCTGTGGCTGGCGCCACTTGGAGCAGCAACGGCGCCATCTACGCGGTGAACAACGCCCTTGACCCGGAAGCCTATCCCTATCCCGTTGAAAGCGCCGGTTCCGAAGCCGACAGTGTCAGCTCCGCCGAGGCTGCCATGGGTCTGGGCGTGGTCAGCACCGGCCGCCTTGGACCCGGTTCCGACGACACCGAGACCCCGGTCTATTCTTTCAACCAAGTCTATGCCGCGGTGGTGTTTGACCAGGAAGGCAAGATCCTTTCCATGAAGCTGGACCAGCTGGAGGTCGCCACCCCCAACTACGATGGCGACGGCATGCCCCACTTTGCGGGCTTCCCCGGCCAGAGTTACAACTACGATGAAGACCACGACGCCGTTGTGGACGGCACCCTGGCATACGATGACGACTCTTACCTGGAAGCCATCGCCGCCTGGCAGACCAAGCGGGAGCGGGGCGACAGCTACAAGATGGGCGTGGGAACCTGGGCCGACCAGGCGGACGCCTTTGAAGCCCTGTTCGTGGGCATGACTGTGGACGAGGTGGAGGCGTGGTTCGCCAAGTACTGCTCCGACGTCAACGGCCGCCCGCTGAAGGCCCCCACCGAGGACTCCAAAGAGGAGGACAAGGCCAAGTATGAGGCGCTGTCCGCCGACGAGCAGGCGATGCTGGCCGACGTGACCGCCAGCGCCACCATGTCTCTGAACGACTCCCACGGCGATATCCTCTCCGCCATTCGCAAGGCCTATGAGAACCGCAAGCCCCTGGAGGCCATGGCCGCCACCGGCTTTGGCCTGGGCCTGGATTTCATGGGCCGTCTGGGACCCGGTTCCGACGACACCGAAACCCCTGTTTACTCCTTCAACAATGTGGTGGCCGCCGTCCTCTTTGACGAGAACGACGTGATCACCGGCATCTATCTGGATCAGGTGGAGGTCGCCACCCCCAACTACGATGGCGACGGCATGCCCCACTTCGCGGGCTTCCCCGGCCAGAGCTACAACTACGATGAAGACCACGACGCTGTTGTGGACGGTACCCTGACCTATGACGACGACAGCTTCCTGGAGGCTGTTGCCGCCTGGCAGACCAAGCGGGAGCGGGGCGACGGCTACAAGATGGGCGTGGGCACCTGGGCCGACCAGGCGGACGCCTTTGAAGCCCTGTTCGTGGGCATGACCGTGGACGAGGCGAACGAGTGGTTCGCCAAGTATTGCTCCGACGCCAACGGCCGCCCGCTGAAGGCCCCCACCGAGGACTCCAAGGAGGAGGACAAGGCCAAGTACGAGGCGCTGACCGCCGATGAACAGACCATGCTGGCCGACGTGACCGCCAGCGCCACCATGTCTCTGAACGACTCCCACGGCAACATCCTGGGCGCCATCCAGGCGGCTCTGGAATCAAAGAGCGCGGTGGACATCACCATCGGCTGATTTGAATGGAAAAAGGCCCCCGCTCAGCGGGGGCCTCAGACTGTCGAAAAACCTGTTGTGGCAATCAAGCCACAGCAGTTTTTTTGCATAGAAACAAAAAAGAAAATGGAAAAAGCAGCGAAATGCACGGCGATTCTTCTTGCAATTTCGTCCGTTTTCC
>DWXV01000063.1 GCA_019119025.1 Candidatus Allofournierella excrementigallinarum | reverse complement strand
AAATCTTTTCCAATTTCTATTTTCATTTGGCAAAACACCTCCATAACTTCTGATCTGATGTTGGCTTTATTATACTATGGCTGGCAGAAATTAGGAATATATGTATTGCAGCCGTATCACCCGAGGGCCCTTTTCAAGCAAGGCGTTTTACCAGGCCCGCAAGGAAGGCGCCGGCGCAGTAAAGCCCCCTTCTCCCTCTCCAGCCGCCAGCGCAATACAGAGAAAAAGGGCTTGTCCCCCGCTGTTCGCGCAGGGCAGGCCCTTTTCATTTTTGGCGCTCTTTTCCGGGCGCTGCCCCTTTTGGGGTCATTTCAGCTCCACCACAGTCACGCCGGCCTCGCCCTCGCCGTAGCGGCCCAGGCGGAAGCTCTTGACGTTCTTGTGGCCCCGCAGGTGCTGGTGGATGGCGTTGCGCAGAGCGCCGGTGCCCTTGCCGTGGATGAGGTAGACCATGGTCTGTCCGTTCATCACCGCGTGGTCGATGAACTGGTCGGTCTCCATCAGCGCCTCCTCCACGGTCATGCCCAGCAGGTTTATCTCCATGCTGGCGCTGCGCTCCACCCGCTGCACGGTGGCGCTGCGGGGCGCGGGAGCGGCGCGGCCGCCCTTCTTCTGGGGCTTTTGCAGCTTGTCCGGCGCTTTGAGGCCGGAAAGGGGCACTTTGGTCTTGATGATGCCTGCGCGCACCTCCACCATGCCGTTCCGGTCCGGCAGAGAGGTGACGGTGGCCAGCTGGTCATACTCGGCGATGACCACCTCCTGCCCCACCCGCACCTCCTTCAGCGGCACGAACTGGCGCACGGGGTTGTGGGCCACATCACTTTTGGAGAACAGGCGCTCGGAATCCTTGCGGGCGATCTCCCTTGCGCGGGCGGCCCGCTGGGCGGCGGACTGTTTGTCGTCTTTTTGCAGCTTGTGCAATTCGTCGGTGAGGGCGTAGGCCTCCGCCTGCACCTGCTGGGCCATCTGCCGGGCCTTGAGGCGGGCGGCTTCCAGCTCGGTCTCGCCCTGGCGCACCAGCGCGTCGCACTTTTCCCGCGCCTTTTCCAGCATCTTCTCCGCCTCGGCCTTGGCCTTTTCCGCCTCGGCCTGGCTCTCTTTCAGCTGCAGCTTCAAATCGTCCAGCTGGGCCAGCACGTCGTCCAGCCGCTTGTCATCGCTGGCAAGGTGGGTCTGGGCCCGCTGGATGACCCGGGCGGGCAGGCCCAGCTTTTCGCTGATGAGGAAGGCATTGGACTTGCCCGGCACGCCCACGCTGAGCTTGTAGGTGGGGCGCAGGCTCTCCACGTCGAACTCACAGCTGGCGTTCACCACGCCCGCCGTTTCCAGCGCGAACACCTTCAGTTCGGAATAGTGGGTGGTGGCCATGACCAGCGCCCCCTGGATGCGCAGCTGCTCAATGATGCTCACCGCCAGCGCCGCGCCCTCGGCGGGGTCGGTGCCTGCGCCCAGCTCGTCCAGCAGCACCAGACTGCCCTTGAAGGCGTTGTCCAGGATGCCGGTGATTTTTTTCATGTGGCCGGAGAAGGTGGACAGGCTCTGCTCGATGCTCTGCTCGTCGCCGATGTCCACCAGATAGTCGGTGAACACACAGACGGTGCTGTGCTCGTGGGCGGGGATGAGCAGGCCGTGCTGGGCCATGGCGCAGAGCAGGCCGGCGGTCTTGAGGGTGACGGTCTTGCCGCCGGTGTTGGGGCCGGTGATGACCAGGGTGTCATAAGTTTCGCCCAGCGCCACGTCGATAGGCACCACCTTGCCGGGGTCGATGAGGGGATGGCGGGCCTTTTTCAGATCGAAATGCACATCGTCCGCCACCTGGGGCATCCAGGCTTTCTGCTCCAGGGCCAGATGTGCCTTGGCCAGCAGCACGTCGATGTCCAGCATGGCCTTGTAGCTGAAGTTGAACACCGGCTCGATCGAGGCCACCTGCTCGGTGAAGGCGATGAGGATGCGCTCGATCTCCGCCTTTTCCTGGCTGCGCAGCTGCATGATTTTGGCATTGGCCTCCACCACGGCGGTGGGTTCCACGAACACGGTGGCCCCGCTGCTGGACACGTCGTGGATGACGCCGCCCACTTCGCCCCGGTACTCCGAGCGCACCGGCACCACGAAGCGGCCGTTACGGATGGAGACCACCGCGTCCTGCAAAAATTTGTTGGTGGTGCTGTTTTTGATGATGGCGTCCAGCTTGTCCCGGATGGAGTTTTCGGTGGCCTGTATCTTGCGGCGCACCTCGAACAGGGTGTTGCTGGCGGTGTCGGCCATTTCCTCCGGCGAGAGGATGGCGCTGCTGATCTGCTTTTCCAGCCCGGGCTGGGGGCTGAGGGCGTAGAACAGGTCGTCCACCGGCAGCATGTCGTGCTCGGTGAGGCCGTACCAGGCCACAAGATTCTGGAAGTTGCGCAGCGCGCCTGCCACCTCCAGCAGCTCGGCCATGGAGAGCACGCCGCCTTTGACGGCGCGGCTCACCACCTTGTCCACGCCGGACACGCCGCCAAAGCGCGGGCTGCCGTTTTTCAGCAGCAGGCTGGCGATGGCGTCGGTCTGGCCGAGGGCATAGCGCACCTCGTCGGGCGTTTCGCCCGCGGGCTGCTCCAAAAGCAGGGTGCGGGCCTCGGGGCAGACGGCCAGCGCCGCAGCCCGTTCCAGAATTTTGTCCAGTTCCAGTGTTTTGCGATAGCTTGTATCCATGGTCCTCCTCAAAAAGGCGCATCGCGCCTGCTATGTAGTTCGGCTCACTCCATCACAGAGTGAAGGAAATCCAGCGTTTTCAAGGGCTTATCCAGCCGGGCGGCGGCGTAGCGCTCGGTGGCGCGGCCCAGCTTTTCCAGGCTTTTGGGCGAAAGGGAGAAGGCGAACACCTTCTTGTCCTCCACCAGGGCGATGTGGCGCAGGGCGATGAGCGCGCCCTCGTCCAGGTTGGGCGCAAGGCCCTGGGCCTCGGCGCAGCCGCCGCAGAGCAGTTCGCCCGCGCCGACATCGAAGTAAAAATCGCCGCCGTCGTATTTCTGGCAGCTTTTGCAGCAGAGCAGCGCGGGCATATACCCCGCCTCGCACACCGAGCGCAGCTCATAGACCGCCTTTATCTGGGCCAGGGGCTTTTTCTGCTCGCTGATGAGGTAGAGGCTGTTGAGCAGAAGGCGCAGCTGGGCCGCCGCCTCGCCGCCGCTGGGCAGCAGGGTCTGGGCGATTTCCGCCAGATACATGGCCAGCGCCATGCCCTCGATGCTTTTGGGCAGGCCGAAAAACACCTGTTTGACCTGGGCGTCGTCCACCATGTACATGGACTTGCCCGCAAACAGGGTGAATTCCGAATAGCAAAAAAGCCCGCATGCACTGAAAAGTTTGCTTTTCAGGCGCAGGCTTCCCTTGGCAGATGCGGAGATAAGGCCGTGTTCCGGGGTGAGGATGGTGAGGATACGGTCAGATTCCCCCACCTTCACTTCCCGCAGCACCAGGCCCGGCGTCACCAGTTGCATGTTCGTCTCCCGCGGGCGGCGGCAGCCCGGGCTGCCCGGTGCGCAGAGCCTTTTTGTAATTCAGGTACTCCCGCACGCCGCCGGTCGTTTCAAACTCTTTCCAATAAGAACCGCTGCTGTCCATCGCTGGTCGCCCCCTGGTGGTACTGTTCCACCATTGTACGCCGGTATGCCCGGAAAAGTTGTCCAGCGATGTAGAAAAATTTTTGCGATGCGTCGTGTTTAACCGACAGCATCATTTGTTTTGAACAAAGCCAAAGTCGTTCAGCAAAAAGTCGCTGTCGCGCCAGTCGTCCTTCACCTTGACCCAGCACTGCAGGTTCACCTTCGCGCCCAGAAATTCCTCACAGTCCACCCGGGCGGCGCTGGCGATCTTTTTCAGCATCTGGCCGCCCTTGCCGATGACCATGCCCTTGTGGCTCTTGCGCTCGCAGTAGATGTTGGCGTCGATGTCGATGATGTTCTTGTCTTCCCGCTCCTTGAACCGCTCCACCGTGACGGCGATGCCGTGGGGCACCTCGTCCCGCAAAAAAAGCAGCATCTTTTCCCGCAGAATTTCACTCACCAGCGCCTTTTCCGGCATGTCGGTGTAGGCGTCGTCGTCGAAATAGTGAGGGCCTTCCACACCGTAGGCCGCCAGGATGCCGAACAGCTCCTCGCAGCCCTTGTCCTCCCGGACGCTGATGGCCACGACCTTGTCGAACACCCCCAGCGCCTCCAGCTGCGCGGTGCGCGCCGCCAGGTCCGCCTCGTTTTTCAAGGTGTCGGTCTTGTTGATGACCGCCACCGCCGGCGTGCCCCGCAGCGCGCCGATCATGGCCTGCTCGGCCTCGGTGAACTCGCCGTAGGGCTCGAAAAGCATCAAACTCACGTCCACATCCGCCACGCTGTCGGTCACGGTCTTGCTCATCCGCTCGCCAAGCTTTGTGCGGGGGATGTGCACGCCCGGGGTGTCCAGCAGGACATACTGCACCGGCCCGCGGGTGACGATGCCGGTGATGCGGGTGCGGGTGGTCTGGGGTTTGGAGGTGACGATGGCCACCTTCTCCCCCACCAGCCGGTTGGTCAGGCTGGATTTGCCCACATTGGGCTTGCCCACAAGGGCCACAAAAACCGATGAGGTCTGCAAAGGATCATCCTTTCTTTCGTTCGGGCCAGAACACAAAGAGCCAGGCCCCGGCCAGAGACGCCGCCAGCAGGGCCAGGGCCCAGGGGCGCGCGAAGAACCAGCCGGGGATGGCGCACAGCACCTCCGGCTGCCAGAACAGCATCACGCCCACCGCCGCCGTGGCGATGCTGAAGGTCAGCACCGCGCCCGCGGCCATGTCTTTGGCGCCGCCCGCCGCCCGCCAGTGGGCGGGGTCGGGGGATTCCACCGACCGCTCGATGGCAGAGTTGACCAGCTCCAGCGCGATCACGCCGCCGATGCAGAGAAACAGCAGGGCGTATTCCACCGCGCCAAAAGGATAGAACAGGCTGGCCAGCAGCACATATGCCCCGGCGCACAGGTGAAAGCGCAGGTTGCGCTCCTCTTTCACCGCCGCCCAGAAGCCTTGCGCCGCATAGCCGAACCCGGCAAAAAACCGCCGCATATCAGATCTGGTCCGCCGTGTAGGACACCGTGCGGGGCAGGCCAAGCTGGATGAGCACGGCCTCTTCCTTTTCCCGCATCTTCACCGCGGCAAGGCCGCCCTGCTCGTGGTCGTAGCCCAGCAGGTGCAGCATGGAGTGCACGGTGAGGAAGGCCACTTCCCGCTGCAGCGGGTGGCCGTAGAGTTCCGCCTGCTCCATCGCCTTCTCCATGGAGATCACGATGTCGCCCAGAAGGCAGGCGCCGGTGTCCTGGTCCACGTCGTACTTGCCGTCCTCGCCCAGAGGGAAGCTGAGCACGTCGGTGGGCATGTCCTTGCCCCGATACTGGGCGTTCAGGGTCTGGATCTCGGCGTTGTCCACGAAGGTCACGCTGATCTCCGCGGGCTGCTCGAACCCCTCAAATTCCAGCACAGCGTTGCAGCTGCGGCGGATCAGGATGCGCAGGCCCGAGGGGATCTTCACCTTCTTCTGCTGGTTTGTGATTAACACTTTGTTTGACACACCGTTTCACCTCTTTATGTTTTTGATGATTCCGTCCGCGGGGCCCTGCCCGCGCAAAACGCCCGAGTTCAGGGCGCCAGTTCAAAGGTTGCGACGCTGCCGCGCCGCCCGGTCATAGGCCTTGACGATCTCCTGCACCAGGCGGTGGCGCACCACGTCCTTTTCGGTGAAGTAGACCCGGGCGATGCCCTCCACATTCTTCAGCACGTTCAGCGCGTCCAGAAGGCCGCTGCGGCTGCGGTCCGGCAGGTCGATCTGGGTCACATCGCCGGTGACCACCACCTTGCTGCCAGCGCCCATGCGGGTGAGGAACATCTTCATCTGCTCCCGGCTGGTGTTCTGGGCCTCGTCCAGGATGATAAAGGCGTCGTCCAGCGTGCGGCCGCGCATATAGGCCAGCGGGGCTACCTCGATGGTCTGTTTTTCCAGCAGCTTCTGGAAGCTCTCGGCCCCCAGCATGTCGAACAGGCCGTCATACAGCGGGCGGAGATAGGGGTCCACCTTGTTCTGCAGATCGCCGGGCAGAAAGCCCAGCTTCTCCCCCGCCTCCACGGCAGGCCGGGTGAGGATGATGCGGCTGACTTCCTTGCTCTTGAAGGCCTTCACCGCCATGGCCACCGCCAGGTAGGTCTTGCCGGTGCCGGCGGGGCCCACGCCGAAGGTGACGGCGTTCTGCTTGATGGCCTGCAGATACTCCCGCTGGCCCAGCGTTTTGGGGCGCACGGGCCGCCCCTTGGCGGTCACGGCCACAAAGTCCTGGGTGAGCTCCCGCACGCGGCGCTCTTCCCCCGCGCCGGCCAGGCTGATGCAGTAGCGCACCGTCTGCTCTTCCAGCGGGGTGTGGTTTTCCAGCAATGTGAGCATGGCGTCCACCGCGCGGGCGGCTGCCGCCACCTGCTCCGGCTCGCCGGTGAATTTGATCTGGGAGCCGCGGCACACCGCCGTGATGGAAAACTCGTTCTCCAAAAAGCGGATGTTCTCGTCCCGGCTGCCGAAGATCGCCAGCGCCGTTTCCACACTGTTCAGCTCGATTAGTTTTTCTGCCATTCCACACCTGCTCACTTGCCGAAATCCCGCAGGGCCGGTCAATTGCACCGGCGCCCACGAACACATCGTTATTATACCACAAAATATTCCAATAGGAACTGTCTGTTTTTCACAAAATTTTGCGGTGTTTTCATCCACCCTTTTCCCGGGCAATGTCCGCCTTGAAATCCACCGTCATGGTGTAGGTCAAGGTGCCGCCGTCCCAGCTTTCCTGGCGGCTTTCCGCGATGATCTCAGCGTCCGGAAACTCCGCGTAAAGCTGGGCAAGGCAGGCAAAGCGGGCGTACTGGCGCGCGCCGTCCGGCGAGAGGTGGAACTGGCGCGCCTCCCGCTGGGGGGCATACCGCTCCTCGATGGTCGCGGGCAGGGCAAAGCCCAGCACGGTGAGCGGGCGGTGCACCGTGCGCACCTCCTCGCCCTCCGGCAGCTGTGCCCCCAGTTCCACCGTGCAGCCGAACAGCCGCAGGCGGAAACTGCTGGCCACCTTGCCGGTGAGCGCCTGCACCTCATAAGTAGAGGGCTGCACGCACCGGTAGGTCTTTTTCACCGCCGCCACCACCAGCCCTTTGGCGTGGCTTTTCACCGGCTGCTCGTAGGGGTCCGGCTTGTAGGCGCTCACCAGCACCTCCCCTGCGGCGGCGGTCTGCCCCACCGATTTGACGGCGAACCCCTCCTGGGCGTTCACCTCCAGCAGGATGCCGTCCGCCGCCGCCACCAGGTCCACCGGGTCGTTGGGCTCGATGGCAGGCTTTTGCAGCGCGGGGCTGGCTTCTACCACCAGCCGTCCCTTCTCAAAGTTCAGCGACACCCAGCCGAAGGCTTCGTTCCCGTCCATGAGCTGTTTTTCCGCAAGACGCAGTTTTTCCTGGGTTAAAACCGCGCCCTCGCAAATATCCATAGAATAGAGCATCTGCTCCACCTGGTTGCGGGCCGCCGCGTCCAGCCCGTCGTATCGGATGGACCAGACGCTCTGCCCCAGCAGGTGCACCGCCGCCGCGAACACCAGCGGCGCGAGCACAAGCCCCCAGCGGCCCCGGTAAGCCCGCAGGCGAAAAAAGACGCCCCGCCTTTCCCGCACCCGCAGGCGGGTGCCGCAGCGCCGCGCCAGGCGGGAGGCCTCACGATACCGGCGAGCGGGCAGATGCGCGGTGAACCCATCCGCCGTAGGACGCACCGCATAAAGCGGAATGCCCTGCCGGTTGCACAGCGTGATCAGCTTTTCGCTCTGCCCGCCAATGGCGGCGAAGCCCACCCCCGCGAAGCAGTTTGCCCAAATCAGCCCCATCGTTTACCTCTCATTTGAAAATTCCGCGCGGAATATCTTCCCCTTCAGGGTGAGCATCCGCCCCCCGACGCCGCACAGGGTAAGTTCGTCGCCGTAGAGGCTCACCTGCCAGCCGCCCATATCCAGCCGTATCTGGTTCTCGTCGTAAAGCAAAACGCCTTTGCAGCCTTCCACTTCCACCTGCCCGCCGCATTGGATGTGCAAAACGGGCTGGCGGTAAAAGGCGGCGGGCGGCTGACGCACCAGCCGCTTTAGATAGGTCCCGGGGCTCTCCCGTCTGGTTTTGCGTTTATGTTTCATCTCCTGCCCCCTGCCGTTTCAGTGACCCTTTTGCGCGGCGCTGTGCGCCGCTTACCCTTATTTATATTAGCCGGGAGGATGAGCTTATGAAGAAAAATCCCCTGCGCGCTGCCGCAGGCGGCGTATGCGCGCTGGCAATGATGGCGCTTTTGTTTGCGCGCCCCTTCGCCTGCATCGAGGGCATCCGGGCGGGGCTGACCAGCTGCACGGAGCAGGTCATCCCGGCGCTGTTCCCCTTTTTCGTGGCCTCTTCCATCATTGCGGCCAGCCCGCTGGCGAAGGTGCTGGGCGCGGCGGTGTGGCCCTGCACCCGATTCGGTCTCGGCATCCGGGACAGCCGGGCCGCCACCGCGCTGCTGCTGGCATGGCTGGGCGGATTTGCCGTGGCGGCAAGGGTCATCGGGCAGATGTATGCCGCGGGCGCCGTTACCCGGCGGCAGGCGCAGCTGCTTCTCGTCTGCGGCGTGGGTTCCGGGCCCGCCTTCGTGGTGAACACGGTGGGCTGCCTTTTGCTGGGCAGCCCGCGGCTGGGCTGGTGCATCTTCGCCGCGCTGCTGCTGGCGGACCTGGCAGCGGGGCTCCTTGCCCGGCTGGCGCTCGCCCCGGAGCCGGAGGCCATTAAGAACCCCCTCCCCTGCCGGGAGGGCGCAGTGCAGGGCATCGGCCTGGTGCCGGCTGTGCAGGGGGCGGTGCAGAGCATGCTGGCGGTGTGCGGTTTCGTGACCTTTTTCAGTTTTTTGAACTGTGGGCTGGGTTCTTTTCTGCCTGCGTCGGGGCCGGCGCGGGCCGCCCTTGCGGCGCTGCTGGAGGTGACCGGCGGCTGCGTTCAGGCAAGCCGGCTGGGAGGCGCGGCGGCAGTTTACGGATGCTGCGCCGCCCTGAGCATCCAGAGCCTCTCGGTCTTTTTGCAGGTGCGGGCTCTTCTGGGCCGGGACATTTCGCTTTTGCCGCTGGCGGCAGCAAGGCCTGTGCATCTGGCCCTCTCTTTGGGGGCGCTGCGCCTTCTGCTGAGCCTTGTGCCCGGAGCCGCCGCTGCGGCGGCCGCCGGTGATCGGCTTATCGTGCAGAGCCGCACCGCACCGGATGCCGCCCTCGTTCTGTTCGCGCTGTGCTGTGCGGCGCTCTACGGCCTCGGCTTTACATCCGGCGGCCAAAAGAGTATAATGGACGAAAATGACAAAGGGAGGCGCCGCCGTGTTTCGTAAACATCCCGTGCCCGGCCAGAATGTGGAACCGGCCTGTGAATACTGTGAGCACGGCCGCCGCGCCGCCGACCCCCGCATGATCCTGTGCCAGAAACGGGGCGTCGTTTCTCCCTATTTCCACTGCAAAAAGTTCCTCTACGACCCCATCCAGCGGGTGCCCCGCCGCCAGCCCCGGCTGCCCAGTTTCTCCCCGGAGGATTTTCGTCTGGATTGACCGTTATCTCTTGACGCACGCTGCTTTTTCCGTTACAATAATATCCGTTCCGCTGGAATAGCTCAGTCGGTAGAGCAGCTGATTCGTAATCAGCAGGTCGCGTGTTCAAGTCACGTTTCCAGCTCCAGTTCAACATGGGCTTCGGTCCGAGCAAAAAGGCCCCGGTCAGTGACCGAGGCCTTTTTTATGTTTGCGGCAAACGCTCTTCGGCCCCGCCGTCCTGGCGGAGAACGCCGAAAAGCACCATGTTCAGCAGTTCTCCCGATGCGTTCAGCATAGTGTGCAGATCCTGCGTCTCATGGAAACTGTTCAGGATGTCCTGGAAGAAGGGTTCGATGCCGGCAAGGTAGCGGCTCACCTTTTCCGGCTCCAGCTCCGGCCGGAGGGGCATACGGGCCACCGTCCGCTCGATGAACTCGCGGTTCAGCCTGCGGATGGGCGCGCGCAGTGCCTGTATCTGACCGGCCAAATGGCGCGGCGGACGGAGCATGGCGCACTCAAACACCGTTTTCTCCCGGGGCCTGTCCTGAAAGAAGCCCTCGCGCAGCATGAAAAAGCCTTTGACTGCCTGTGGGATGTCTGTTTCATCCAGCGCGTCCACGCCCTGAGCAACATAATCCGTCAGCTCCCGGAAGGTTCGTTCCGCGCAGAGCAGGAAAAGCTCGTCCTTGCTGGAATAGTAATGGTACATCATGCCCTTGGAGATGCCGTGGTCGGCGCAGATATGCTCCATGTTCGCACCGTCATAGCCGCGGGTGCCGAATTCCTCCATAGCAGCCTGGTATATCTCCTCTTTGCTGCGCTCCTGCCGCTCCTTTTGGGTCATGCCCGCGTCCCTCCTTCCGCCTTGTGAAGCTCTCCAGCCCACTCAAAGCCCTTCTTGGCCATGAACACCGCGATGATCTCGTTGATGACCGCCGCCGCGGCAACGGTGCCTTGTATCAGCGACGCGCATTCGGGGGCGGGCCCTTCCAGCACCGAAACCACGATGCCGGTGAACACCAGCGACACCCCGGAATGGGGAAGCAGGGTGAATCCCAGATACTTTTTCACCTTCGGCGGGGCGTGGGTGACCGCAGCGCCGAGGAACGCGCCGGTGTATTTTCCCACCGCCCGGGCAAGGATATACACCGCGGTGTAAACGCCCGCGTCAAAAACCAGATGGTAGTCCAGAGGGGCGGCCAGGTTCAGAATGACCACGATCATGGCAAACCCGATGGCCGGATCCATCACCTTCATCATGCTGCCCAGCTGCTGCTGTGTGATCATGTTCGCGAAGGCCGTCGAATAGGCCATGCCGATGAGCATGAAGTTCAGGATCGGCGCCAAAAGCGCGCTGTTGATGGCAAAGCCAATGCCCGCGGAGAGCAAAAGCATGCCCAGCATGACCGCCAGCGCACCCTCGCTGGTTTTGGTGCGGCGCAGCATTTTGCCCGCGGCAAAGCCGGTGACCGCGCCGATGACCACCGGCAGGAACACCAGCAGCATGAGCACCAGCACCGGGATATCCGCGGTGGAAAGATGCGCAGACACAAAAGCCACCACCAGGAAAAAGACCATCGCCCCCACCAGGTCGTCCAGCGCGGCCATGGGGATGAGCGTGCGGGTCACCGGGCCGTCGGCTTTCAGCGAACTGACCACCGAGAGCGACGGCGCTGGCGCGGTGGCCAGGGCGATGCCGCCAAACAGGAAGGCCATGTACAGCGACGTGCCCGTGAACCAAAAGATGACGCCGAACACCAGGCTCACCGCCAAAAATGTCCCCAGCGACTCGGTGAGGGTTGTGACCAGGATCTGCGGCCCGGCCTTTTTCATCCGTTTCCAGATGAGTTCCGTGCCGATCATCAGGCCGAACACACATTCAAAAAGGCTTTCCAGCGCGCCGAACCACCGGGAGTCCAGCACCGGCTCGCCCAAAAGGCCGAGGGCGTGGGGGGCCGATGATCATGCCTGCTATCAGCCAGCCAAGAATGGAAGGCAGTTTCAGCCGGGCAACCAGCTTGCCCGCCGCAAACGCGATCAAAACAGCGGCCAGCAGCCGCAGCACATCCAAAAGCACCTCCATGAAAAGGCATCTCCTTTGCAAATTATAGACGAATCCGTCTGTATTTTGACAGTATATCCCTTTTAGACGAATTCGTCTTTATCTTGCCTGTAAATTCTTTGTGAATGGACCTTCCGCTCTTTCCGCCGGCGGCAGAAGGCATAAAAGCATGGAAAGCCCAAACAATGGATGGACTTTTGTTGAATAATCTGATAAAATAATTTTGTTTGTCAAACAAGGCCACGTTTTGGCGTGGCAAGGAGGCTTTATCTTGGCGGAAATTTACAAACAATCCTTCAAGCAGGACTATTCCGACCATGTGGAGATGGCGATCTTCAACTGCGGCCTGGAGCACTGCGCTCCCCTGCACAGCTGGGGGCCTGCGGTGCGGGACCACTACCTCATCCACCTGGTGGTGGACGGGCACGGCTGCTATCGCGCCGGCGGTCAGGAACATCATCTGGGCCCCGGCGACCTTTTTCTGCTGCGTCCGGGCCAGCTGGCGGGCTACAGTGCCAGCGAAGACGACCCCTGGGAATACTACTGGGTGGGGTTCAACGGCGCCTACGCCTCCAAGCTGGTGCAGCACACCCCTTTCACCGATCAGAAGCTGGTGTTTCACTCCGCCCGGCCCGAGCCTCTGCAGCAGGCTCTGCTGAGCATCTTCAACGCCCGCGGTCCCAAGCCGGAAAATGAAGCAGCCATGGTGGGCAACCTGTATCTCTTTTTGTCGGAGCTGATGCATCAGGCCGCGGAAAAAGAGATACACGCCCCCAGCGCCGGCAGCCAGTATGTTCTGAACGCCATCAAGTACATCCAGTTCAATTATTCCCACGAGATCACCATCGACGACATCGCCCGGACAGTGGGCGTCAGCCGCAGCCATCTCTATCGCCTGTTCATGAGCAACGTGGGCCAGAGCCCCATCGACTATCTCACCTCCTACCGCATCGGCGAGGCCTGCAACCTGCTGAAGAACTCCCAGCTCTCCATTGCGGAGATCGCCACAAGCGTGGGTTTTTCCGACAAGTTCTACTTTTCAAGAGTGTTTAAAAAGTCCATGGGCATGCCGCCCAGCCGCTATCTCAGCGCGATGCCGGACCACAGCGCATGACCGGGAGTGACCGCAATGAAACATATTCTTTTCAACGTCTTTAAAGGGCTGCTGCTGGCGGGAGCCGCTGCCGCCTGCATCCTTTTCTATCTTTACACCATCGACTTTTTCGCCCCGCCGCCCAGCGTGGGGCTGCTCACCTCCCCCAGCGGCAAGGCCTATCTGGATGCACACGCGCTGAAAGCAGCGCTGGAAACCGAAGGCGTGGAACTTCTGACCGCGGAGCCCGGCGAGAGTTATGCCGGCGCGGCAAACCGCATGCTGGCCGCCGGCGCGGAGGTGCTCATCGTTCCCCAGGACGCCGCCCCGGTGGACTCTTCCCTGCTGGAAGCCGCCGAAACGGCGGGCGCCACGGTGTTTTTTGTGGGTGAGAGCCCCAGTGACGCCACCCTGAACTCCAGCGCTGAACTGTGGTATCTGGGCAGCCTTGCCTCCCACGGCGGCGAGGTGCTGGGCAAAGCCGTCGCCATGGACTACCGTGACGGCACCATTGCCGACGCGAACGGCGACCTGCTGCTGCAATACTGCCTGTACCAGAGCGCCCCCGACGAGGAGCAGACCGACTTGGCAGATTATACGCTGGCCGAGTGCGAGCACTACGGCGTGTACACTGCTCAGGTGAACTATGCCGATGGCGAAGGTGCGGCGCTCCCCTTTGATGCCGAGTCCCTGGCCGGTCAGGGCGCGCCGGAGGTCATTCTCTGCACCAGCGCCCAGGACGCGCAGACCGCCCTTGAGACCGCTTCGGCCCTGGGCTGGCTGGAAGGCGAGCAGCCGGTGCGTATCTATGCCGCCGCCGACTCCCCCGAAGAGGCGGAGGGCCTGGTAGCGGACGGCGTGCAGGCCGTGGCTCACTATGACCCGGCGGCCATGGGCAGCACGGCGGCCCGGATGGCGCTGAACGCCCTGGAGCACCAGTTCCCCGGCCTCGGTACCGAACTCTCGTCGGACGAGGCGGGCCGCTTCATCCTGCCCTACGGACTGAGCGAATGAGAAAAGGAGGGCTTTTTGTGCCCGGCTTGAAAAACACCCTGGCGCGGCTCACCATTGAAAGCCTTTCCAGCGATGGCAGCGGCGTGGGCCGGCTGAACGGCAAAGCGGTGTTCGTGCCCGCCACTGCCCCCGGCGACGATGTCACCGTAAAGATCGTGAAGGACATGGGCCGTTATGCCTTTGGCATCGTGGAGGAGCTGCATGTTCCCGGCCCCGGCCACATCCGGCCGGACTGCCCGGTCTGCCGCCCCTGCGGCGGCTGCTGTTTTAGGCATCTGGACTATGAGGCCGAAGCCCGCGCCAAAGAGGGCTTTGTGGCCGATGCGTTCCGCCGTCTCGGCGGCTTTGGCGCTCTGCCGGTGCTGCCGCTGCTCACCGGCCCCCTGACCGACCGCTACCGCAACAAGGTGCAGTTCCCCGTCGGGTATGACAAGGACGGAAACGTGACCTTCGGCTTTTATGCCGGCCGCAGCCACCGGCTGATTCCCTGCCGGGACTGTCTCTTACAGCCCAGGGCCCTCAACGACATCGCCGCCGCGGTCTGCGCATTTTTACAGGCGCACCGCATCCCTCTTTACAATGAAGAGACCCACCGCGGCCTGGTGCGGCATATCTTCCTGCGCCAGGGCTGGCACAGCGGGCAGGTGCTGCTCTGCCTCGTCGTCAATGGCCGCAGCCTGCCCGATTCAGAGCAGTTCTGCGCCGAACTGACGGCTCAGTTCCCGCAGATCAAAACCATCGTTCTGAATGTGAACCGCCAAAAGACCAATGTCATCACCGGCGAGGAGTGCATCTCCCTCTTCGGCGCTGGCTACATTGAGGATACGATGTGCGGCGTGCCCGTGAAACTGGGGCCGCTGTCTTTCTATCAGGTCAACACCCCCGCCGCCGAGCGGCTCTACGCCGTGGCACGGGAGTTCGCCGGCCTGCGGCCCACTGATACCCTGCTGGACCTCTATTGCGGTATGGGCACCATCGGCCTTTCCATGGCGGACGACTGCGGCGCTCTTGTGGGCGTGGAAATAGTGCCCGAAGCGGTGGAGAGCGCCAAAGCCAACGCCGCCGCCATGGGCGTGCAAAACGCCCGGTTCCTCTGCGCCGACGCCGGGCAGGCCGCGGCGCAGCTTGCCGACGAGAGCCTTTGCCCCCAAGTCGTCTGCCTTGACCCGCCCCGCAAGGGCTGCGACGCGGCGACCCTGGACGCGGTGCTGGCCATGGCTCCCCGCCGCGTGGTGATGGTCAGCTGCAATGCCGCCACCGCCGCCCGGGACTGCCGCTATCTCGCCGACCGGGGCTACCGCCCCGTGAAGGTGCAGCCTGTGGACCTGTTCCCCCGCACAAAGCATGTGGAGACGGTAGTGCTTTTGTCCAAACTCAATGCCAAGCAGCATATCGAGGTGGAGTTGAATCTGGACGAACTGGATTTGACCGCTGCGGAGAGCAAGGCCACCTATGAGGAAATTAAAGAGTATGTGCTGGAACATACAGGGCTGAAAGTCAGCCACCTCTATATCGCTCAGGTCAAGCAGAAGTATGGCATTATTGAGCGAGAAAACTATAATAAACCGAAGTCTGAGAATTCCAGACAGCCGAAATGCCCACCGGAAAAGGAAGCGGCAATTACAGAGGCCTTGAAATATTTTGGGATGATTTAGCAAAAATTTGAGAATTGATTAATCCTTAATGAACGGCGGCAGCGAGTCAAATCTCTGTCGCCGTTTCGCTGTCCGCAAACCTGATAGTTGCAAAGGTTTTAACAATCATCCAAGTACATAGTTTCGTATAGTCGTGCGAAACCATG
>DWXV01000062.1 GCA_019119025.1 Candidatus Allofournierella excrementigallinarum | reverse complement strand
GTGGAGGAATTCCTCACCGGCCCCGAGGTCAGCGTGCTGGCCTTCGCCGACGGAAAGACCCTCAAGCCCATGGTGTCCAGCATGGACCACAAGCGCGCGCTGGACGGCGACAAGGGCCTGAACACCGGCGGCATGGGCACCGTGGCCCCCAACCCCTATTACACCCCGGAAGTGGCGGCGGTGTGCCAAAAGGCCATCTTCGAGCCCACCATGGCCGCCATGGCCGCCGAGGGCTGCCCCTTCAAGGGCTGCCTCTACTTCGGGCTGATGCTCACCCCGGCGGGCCCCAAAGTCATCGAGTACAACTGCCGCTTCGGCGACCCCGAGACCCAGGTGGTGCTGCCCCTTTTGAAAAGCGACCTTTTGCGCGTCATGCTGGCCTGCACCGAGGGCAAACTGAGCGAAACGCCGGTGGAATTTTCCTCCGAAAGCGCCGCCTGCGTCATCCTGGCCAGCGGCGGCTACCCCGGGCACTATGAAAAAGGCAAGGAGATTTCCGGCCTGGAAAACGGCCGGCTGCCCGGCGGCGAAGCGGCGGTCTACCACGCCGGCACCGCCCTCAAAGACGGCAAGCTGGTCACCTCCGGCGGGCGGGTGCTGGGCGTCGCCGCCACCGCCCCGGATCTCAAAACGGCGCTGGCAAAGGCCTACGCCGCCGCCGGCAGCATTTCCTTCGACGGGCTGCACCGCCGCAGCGACATCGGCCGCCGGGCGCTGGAGGCCCTGCGGTGAACCCCACAGTTTCAAGGGAGGTACCCCATGGTATATCGAGTGTATGTGGAAAAGAAAGCGGGCTTTGACCACGAGGCCCAGAGCCTGCTGGCCGAAGTGCGCGGCCTGCTGGGCATCGAGAGCGTCACCGGCCTGCGGCTGCTCAACCGTTACGACGTGGAGGGCATCAGCCGCCAGCTGTTTGATTCCTGCGTGCCCACCGTGTTCAGCGAGCCCCCGGTGGACCAGGTTTATGATTCGCTGCCCGCGGCCAAGGCCGCCTTCGCGGTGGAGTATCTGCCCGGCCAGTTCGACCAGCGCGCCTCCTCCGCCAGCGAGTGCATCCAGCTCATCAGCCAGGGCGAGCGGCCCCAGGTGCGCACCGCCCGGGTCTATCTGCTGGAGGGCGAGGCGACCGCCGAAGAACTGGGGCGCATCAAAAAGTATGTCATCAACCCGGTGGAGGCCCGCGAAGCCTCCCTCGAAACGGTGGACACCCTGCGGGTGGACTACCCCGTGCCCGCCGACGTGGAGGTGCTGGAGGGCTTTCTGGAACTGGACGAGGAGAGCCTTCGGGACTTCATCGAAAAGCGCGGCCTTGCCATGGACGAGGCGGACATCGCCTTCTGCCAGCAGTACTTCCGGGAAGAAAAGCGCGAGCCCACCATCACCGAGATCAGGATGATCGACACCTACTGGAGCGACCACTGCCGCCACACCACCTTCGGCACCATCCTGGAAGAGGTGCGCATCGAGGACGTGCAGGTGAAAAAGGCCTTCGACTCCTACCTTGCCATGCGCAAGGCGGTGTATGCCGGGCGCAAAAAGAACATGTGCCTGATGGACCTTGCCACCATTGGCGCCAAGTACCTCAAGGCCATCGGCAAGCTGAAGGACCTGGACGAATCGGACGAGATCAACGCCTGCACCGTCAAGATCAAGTGCGACGTGGACGGCGAAGAGCAGGACTGGCTGTATCTCTTCAAAAACGAGACCCACAACCACCCCACCGAGATCGAGCCCTTCGGCGGCGCGGCCACCTGCATCGGCGGCGCCATCCGCGACCCGCTGTCCGGCCGCAGCTACGTCTACCAGGCCATGCGCGTCACCGGCGCGGGCGACCCGCTGGCGCCGGTAGCGGACACCCTGCCCGGCAAGCTGCCCCAGCGCAAGCTGGTCACCACCGCCGCGGCGGGCTATTCCAGCTACGGCAACCAGATCGGCCTTGCCACCGGGCAGGTGACCGAGCTGTATCACCCGGGCTATGTGGCCAAGCGCATGGAGATCGGCGCGGTGGTGGGCGCGGCCCCCGCCGCCAACGTCCGGCGCGAAGCGCCCGCTGCCGGCGACGTCGTGGTGCTGCTGGGCGGCGCCACCGGCCGCGACGGCTGCGGCGGCGCCACCGGCTCCTCCAAGGCCCACGGCGTCAAAAGCCTCGAGACCTGCGGCGCCGAGGTGCAGAAGGGCAACGCCCCCATTGAGCGCAAGCTGCAGCGCCTTTTGCGCCGGCCCGAGGCCGCCCGCCTCATCAAGCGCTGCAACGACTTCGGCGCGGGCGGCGTGAGCGTGGCCATCGGCGAGCTGGCCGACGGCCTCGCCATCGACCTGGACGCCGTGCCCAAGAAGTACGACGGCCTGGACGGCACCGAGCTGGCCATCAGCGAGAGCCAGGAGCGCATGGCCATGGTGCTGGCCCCCGGGGATGTCCAGGCCTTCGTGGCCCTGGCCCACGAGGAAAACCTGGACGCCACCGTGGTGGCCACCGTCACCGAGGAGCCCCGCCTCACCATGACCTGGCGCGGCAAGACCATCGTGGACGTCAGCCGCAAGTTCCTTGCCTCCAACGGCGCCGAAAAGCACGCGAACGTGCTGGTCTACGACTGCCTGCCCTACGAGCGGGACTGGCCGGGCGGCACCTGGGCCGAAAAGATGGAAAGCCTTGTCACCGACCTGAACGTCTGCAGCCAGAAGGGCCTTTCCGAGCGGTTCGACTCCACCATCGGCGCGGCCACCGTGCTGATGCCCTTCGGCGGCCGCCGCCAGCTCACCCCGGCCCAGGCCATGGCGGCGAAGCTGCCGGTGGACGGCGAGACCACCACCTGCAGCGGCATGGCCTGGGGCTGCAACCCCTATTTGATGGAGAAAAAGCAGTACAGCGGCGCGTATCTCGCGGTGATCGAGAGCGTGGCCAAGCTGGTGGCCAGCGGCTTCGACCACAAGAAAGCGCATCTGACCTTCCAGGAGTACTTCGAGCGCCTGGGCGCCGACCCCGAGCGCTGGGGCAAGCCCTTCACCGCCCTGCTGGGCGCTTTGAAGGCCCAGGTGGACCTGGGGCTTGCCGCCATCGGCGGCAAGGACAGCATGTCCGGCAGCTTTGAAAACCTGGACGTGCCCCCCACGCTGGTGAGCTTTGCCACCGCCATCGGCGCCACCGGCAACGTCATCAGCCCCGAGTTCAAGGCCGCGGGCAGCCGCGTGGTGTGGCTGCGCCCGAAATACGACGATCTGCGCCCCGAGCACCACAGCCTGAAAGCGGTGTTCGAGCAGGTGGAAAGCCTCATCGCCGCCGGCAAGGCGCGCTCCGCCTGGACCCCCGGCTACGGCTGCGCCGCCGAGGGCCTGTTCAAGATGTGCCTGGGCAACCGGCTGGGCTTCAGGCTGGCCGGCGGCGCAGACCCCGCCGAACTGTTCAAGCCCGCCTACGGCAGCTTTATCCTGGAGCTGGCGGGGGACGAGCCGGTGGGCGGCGCCGTGGAGCTGGGAACCGTCACCGAGGACTACACGCTGACCTTTGGCGGCGAGGCCATCGGCCTTGACGCGCTGGAAAACGCCTGGCAGGGCAAGCTGGAGCCGGTGTTCCCCTGCCGGGGCAAGGGCGAAGAGGTGGAGGCGGCCACCTTCACCGCCCCCGCCCGCAAAGCGCCCGCCGTCGGCGCGGCAAAACCCAAGGTCATCATCCCGGTGTTCCCCGGCACCAACTGCGAATACGACACCGCCCGCGCCTTCCGCCGGGCCGGGGCCGAGCCTCAGGTGCTGGTCATCAACAACCTCACCCCCGCCGCCGTGGCCGAGAGCTGCGAGGCGCTGGTGAAGGCCATTGATGCCAGCCAGATCGTCATGCTGCCCGGCGGCTTCTCCGGCGGCGACGAGCCGGACGGCAGCGCCAAGTTCATCACCGCCTTCTTCCGGGCCCCCGCCGTCGCCGAGGCGGTGCACCGCCTGCTGGGCCAGCGGGACGGCCTGATGCTGGGCATCTGCAACGGCTTCCAGGCCCTCATCAAGCTGGGGCTTGTGCCCTTTGGCGAGATCCGCCCCATGGACGAAAGCTGCCCCACCCTCACCTTCAACACCATCGGCCGCCACCAGAGCATGCTGGTGAACACCCGCGTGGCCTCCAATTTGAGCCCCTGGCTCAGCCGCTGCCAGCCCGGCCAGGTGCACACCGTGGCCGTCAGCCACGGCGAGGGCCGCTTCGTGGCCAGCGACGCGGTGCTGGCCGAGCTTTTGAAGAACGGCCAGATCGCCACCCAGTATGTGGACCTTGCCGGAAAGCCCTCCATGGACCTTGCCGCTAACCCCAACGGCAGCGTCTGGGCCATCGAGGGCATCACCAGCCCCGACGGCCAGGTGCTGGGCAAGATGGGCCACACCGAGCGCAGCGGCAACGACCTTTACAAAAACGTGCCGGGCGACAAGTACCAGCCCCTCTTCGAGGGCGGCGTGGACTACTTCCGGCTGTAAAAAGCAAAGGGGCCGCCCCGGCCTTCGAGGGGGCGACCTTTTCAAAAGAAAGGGAAACAAACGCTATGGCAGAACACGACCGATACATTTCCCCCTTCCAGACCCGCTATGCCAGCCGGGAGATGCAGTATATCTTCTCCGACGACAACAAATTCCGCACCTGGCGCAAACTCTGGATCGCCCTGGCCGAGGCCGAGCAGCGGCAGGGCCTTGCCATCACCGATGAGCAAATTGCCCAGCTGAAGGCCCATGCCGGCGACATCAACTATGAGGACGCCATCCGCCGGGAGAAGGAATGCCGCCACGACGTGATGAGCCACGTCTACGCCTACGGCCTGCAGTGCCCGGAGGCCAAGGGCATCATCCACCTGGGGGCCACCAGCTGCTATGTGGGCGACAACACCGACGTCATCGTCATGCGCGAGGCTTTGCAGCTGGTGCGCAAAAAGCTGCTGGGCGTGCTGGGCCTGCTGGCCAAATTCGCCGATGAATACAAGGCCATGCCCTGCCTTGCCTACACCCACGGCCAGCCCGCCCAGCTCACCACGGTGGGCAAGCGGGCCACCCTCTGGGCCAACGAGCTCTATATGGATCTGGAGGAGATCGACCACCGCATCGCCACCCTGGCCCTGCGGGGCGCGAAGGGCACCACCGGCACCCAGGCCAGCTTCATGGAGCTGTTCGAGGGCGACGAGGAAAAAATCAAGGCCATGGAAGCGGACATCACCGCCGCCATGGGCTTTGACAAGGTGGTGCCGGTGAGCGGCCAGACCTACAGCCGCAAGGTGGACGCCATGGTGCTGAACGCCCTTGCGGGCGTCGGCCAGAGCGCCATGAAGATGGCCACCGACGTGCGCCTTCTGGCCAACTTCAAGGAGATGGAGGAGCCCTTTGAGAAAAATCAAATTGGTTCTTCCGCCATGCCCTACAAGCGCAACCCCATGCGCTGCGAGCGGGTGTGCGCCCTGGCCCGCTACCTGATGGTGGACGTGCTCAACCCCGCCTTCACCGCCGGCGCCCAGTGGTTCGAGCGCACGCTGGACGACTCGGCCAACAAGCGCATCGCGGTGGCCGAGGCCTTTTTGGCCGCCGACTCCATCCTGAACATCCTGCTCAACGTCTGCGACGGGCTGGTGGTCTACCCCAAGGTCATCCGCGCAAGGGTGATGGCCGAGCTGCCCTTCATGGCCAGCGAGAACATCATGATGAAGGCGGTGAAAAAGGGCGGTGACCGCCAGGAACTGCACGAGCGGCTGCGCCGGCACGCCATCGCCGCGGCGGCCCAGGTCAAGCAGGAGGGCCTTGCCAACGACATGATCCAGCGCATCGAGGCGGACCCCGCCTTCGGCCTCTCCCGCGAGGAGATCGAAGCCGAACTGCGCCCCGAGGCTTTTACCGGACGCAGCGCCCATCAGGTGGAAGAATTTTTGCAGAACGTGCTGGGCCCGGTGCTGGCGGCAAACCCCGAAGCCGCCGGCCAGACCGCCGAGCTGAGCGTGTGAGCAAAGCAGAGCGGACGATAAAAAGCGGCGTGCCTCTCCCGAAGGGGCATGCCGCTTTTCTTTGCGGGCCGCCCCGGGCCGGTTTGTGGTATAATAAAAAAACGGGGGCAGGCCCCCCAAAGGGAGGATGCGGAACATGAACGGCGACGCACTGCGTTTCTTTGACGGCAAACCGGAGGAACTGGCGCTCTATGAGGCGCTGGAGGCGCGCATCTTCTCGGAAATTGAGAACGTGCGCCTCAAGGTGGGCAAAAGCCAGCTCTCTCTTTACAACCGGCACCTGTTTGCCTGCGTCTCTTTTTTGCGGGCGAAACGCAAGGCGGAACTGCCCGCCCATTACATCACCCTCACTTTGGGGCTGGACCGCCCCTTGGAAAGCCCCCGGGCAGCGGTGGTCACCGAGCCCTACCCGAACCGCTGGACCCACCACTTCGTCCTCTCCCGCAAAGAGGAGATAGACGACGAACTGATGGATTGGGTCAAACAGGCGGCGGTGTTTGCCGCCGTCAAATGACGCCCAGGCAATGGGAAAGGCAGGCGGGGCCGGGGCGCCGGGGCGGCTGCCGCCGCCCCCGGCGCTTCCTTCGTCTTTGGCGCGCTGATGCTCACCTTCGCGCTGATGGAGGTGGAGCTGGCGGCGGTGCTGCTGCTGGTGGCGGCCTATCTTTTTGTGGAGTTCAGCGCCGTCTATTACCGCTGCAAGCTGGAAAAGCAGATGTGAACCGAACAAAACAGGCCGCCTGGGCGCATGCCCCGGCGGCTTTTTTCGCGCCCCGGCGCAAAAATCCGCGGGGAAAGACAAAACGGGGGGAAAATGTGCTATAATCAGTCACACACACATCTGACCGGAAAGGGGATCTCTTCCATGCGCGAGCTGCGCCGAATGGACCGAAAACTCAGCGAGGAGGACGCCCTCACCGTTCTGCGGGACTGCGAATACGGTTTCCTCTGCACGGTGAACGGGGACGGCAGCCCCTACGCGGTGCCCATGTGCGCCGCGCTGGTGGGCCGCACCCTCTATTTCCACTGCGCCCGGGCGGGCCAGAAGCTGGAAAACCTCGCCGCCCGGCCCCGGGCATGCTTTTCCTGCGTGCTCTACGCCGAGAACCAGCCCAGCAAGTTCACCTACGTCTACGCCAGCTGCGTGGCCGAGGGCAATGTGCGCGTGGTCACCGGCGAGGCCGAGCGCCAGGCGGGCATGCGGGCCATCTGCGCAAAGTACTCCGGCGAGTGGATGGACGGCCCCGAGCATGAGCGGGCCATGCGGGGCATGCCGGCGGTGGTGATGCTGGCCATGGAGGTGGACGCCTTCCAGGGCAAGGGCAACAGGGGCCGCCTTATGGAGGGCATGTGACGTGCGGCTGGACAAATTCGTGGCGGACGCGGCCCAGCTCACCCGCTCCGCCGCCCGCGCCCTCATCGCCCAAGGGCGGGTGACGGTGAACGGGCAGGTGTGCAGAAAGGCCGACTGCGCCCTCAAAGAGGGCGATTCCGTCTGCGCCGGCGGCAAACCTTTGGGGCGTGAGGAATATGTATATATCATGCTGAACAAGCCCGCCGGGGTGGTCAGCGCCAGCGCCGACGGGCGCGACAAAACAGTGGTGGACCTTGTGGGAGGGGCCTTTCCCCGGCGGCAGCTCTTTCCCGCCGGCCGGCTGGACAAGGCCAGCACCGGCTTTGTGCTGCTCACCGACGACGGGGCTTTCGCCCACGGCATCCTGGCCCCGAAGCGCCACGTGCCCAAGACCTACCGGGTGGTGCTGGACGCCCCCGTCACCGGCGAGATGGTCAAAGCCTTCGCCGCCGGCGTCACCCTGGCGGACGGCCAGAGGATGCAGCCGGCGCAGCTCATCCCGGACGAAGCCGACCCCTTCGCCGCCACCGTGGTGCTGCGCCAGGGGGTCTACCACCAGATCAAGCGGATGTTCGGCGTTTTGGGCGCCGGGGTGAACGGGCTGCACCGCACCGCCATCGGGGGCCTCGCGCTGGACAAGGGCCTCGCGCCGGGGGCCTGGCGGCTCATCACGCCGGAGGAAAAATCCCTGCTCCAGGCGGGCGGCGAGGGGTGAAAAGCTGCATGGAAGGCCGCTTTTCAAATTTTTTTCAAACAACCTTCACAATTATGGAATAGGATAAAAAAGGCGTTATTTTCCCCTTTTTTTACCCAAAACTAAAAATTACACAATAAATGGCATTTTTTTTGCCCGAAATATGTTGCAAAAGTAAATTTCATTGTGTAATATATACACAGACATTGTTTGTAATTGTTCAAAATCACAAACGCAGCCGCAAGGCTTATCATCGAATACAAAAAGGGGAGCATTTCTATGGCGAACAGAGTGTTTCAGGGCGTTGTGTACCAGATGAAGGACGCCATTGGCCGTACGGTGGGCGTCGTGGACGAGACCGGCACCGTCATCTCCTGCTCGGATCTGAACATGATCGGCGAAGTGCGGGACGGCTTTGCCGCCGAGCGCCTTTCCGGCGATAGCTTCCAGTGCGGCGGCTGCACCTACCATCAGTTCAGTTCCAACAAGCACAACGACTACGCCGTGTATGTGGAGGGCACCGACGAAACCGCCGGCCAGTTCGCCAGCCTGATGGCCATCAGCCTGCAGAGCATCAAGCAGTACCACGACGAAAAGTTCGACAAGGCCAACTTCATCAAGAACGTGGTGCTGGACAACATCCTGCCCGGCGACATCTACGCCAAGGCCCGCGAGCTGCACTTCGCCACCGATGTGTCCCGGGTGGTGCTGCTCATCCGCGTCACCTCCGGCGCCGACATCTCCGCCTACGACGTGGTCAGCGGCCTGTTCCCGGACAAGCAGAAGGACTTCGTGTTCAACATCAGCGAGACCGACACCGTTCTGGTGAAGGAGATCCGCCGCGGCATCGACCAGCGGGACATCGAAAAGCTGGCCGCCTCCATCGTGGACACCCTCTCCGGCGAGCACTACATCAAGGCGGTGGTGGGCATCGGCACCCCCATCGGCAACGTGAAGGACCTGGCCACCAGCTTCAAGGAGGCCCAGGTGGCCATGGAAGTGGGCAAGGTGTTCGACACCGAGCAGTCCATCATCAGCTACGATCATTTGGGCATCGCCCGCCTGATCTACCAGCTGCCCACCACCCTGTGCGAGATGTTTCTGCGGGAGGTGTTCAAGCAGGGCAGCATCGAAAGCCTGGACGCCGAGACCCTGTTCACCATCCAGCGCTTCTTCGAGAACAACCTCAACGTCTCCGAGACCAGCCGCGGCCTGTTTGTGCACCGCAACACCCTGGTCTACCGTCTGGAGAAGATCAAGAAGCTCACCGGCCTTGACCTGCGCGAGTTCGACGACGCCATCGTCTTCAAGGTGGCGCTGATGGTCAAGAAGTACCTGAGCGCCAACCCGGCCAAGTACTGAGCGGGCCTTTCGGCACGCCGCGCGCTTTTCTGCGCGCGGCGTGCAATGATGCCCGCCCGTTCTTCGTTTACATAGCAGCCCAAGCGCCAGCAGGCGGCCGGTCGCACACCGTGACCGGCTGTTTCACGCTTAGCGCCGGCCCGCACAGCAGAGGTATCCCGATGATCGTTTTCGACAATGTGACCAAGGTGTATCCCGGCGGGAACACCGCCCTGAAGAATGTCAGCCTGCACATCCACAAGGGCGAATTCGTGTTCGTGCTGGGGCACTCCGGCGCGGGCAAGTCCACCTTCCTGAAACTCATCCTCCGGGAGGAAAAGGCCACCAGCGGCCATGTTCTGGTGGACGGAAAAGACCTCTCCCGCCTGAAAGAGCGGGAAGTGCCCTACCTGCGCCGCAACATGGGCGTG
The DNA here is from genome assembly GCA_019119025.1 of Candidatus Allofournierella excrementigallinarum. Classification (GTDB taxonomy): domain Bacteria; phylum Bacillota; class Clostridia; order Oscillospirales; family Ruminococcaceae; genus Allofournierella_A; species Allofournierella_A excrementigallinarum. The sequence continues at coordinate 20,928 of DWXV01000062.1, read as the reverse complement.
GTGTTCCAGGACTTCCGCCTCATCCCCTCCATGACCGCCTACGAGAACGTGGCCTTTGCCATGCGGGTGACCAACATCCCCGAAAAGAAGATCGTGGCCCGGGTGCCCTATGTGTTCAACCTGGTGGGCCTCTCCGGCAAGATGGACAAATACCCGGACGAACTTTCCGGCGGCGAGCAGCAGCGGGTGGCGCTGGCCCGCGCCCTGGTGCACAGCCCCCAGCTCATCATCGCCGACGAGCCCACCGGCAACATCGACCCCGAGCTGAGCGTTGAGATGATGGGCCTGCTCAGCGCCATCAACTCGGTGGGCATCACCGTGGTGGTGGTCACCCATGAACACGAGCTGGCCCGCCGCTTCAGCAAGCGGGTCATCCGCATCGACCACGGCAACGTGGTGGGCGACACCGCCGAAGCGCCGGTGGGGGAGGTGCTGCTGTGAACTGGTCCAGTTTCAAATACCTGGCCCGCCAGGGCCTGCACAGCATGGTGAAAAACCGGCTGATGAGCGCCGCCAGCATCGGCGTGCTCACCGTCTGCCTGCTCATCACCGGCGTGGCCGGCCTGTTCACCCTCAACGTGGGCAGCCTGATGGATTATCTGGGCAGCCAGAACGAAACGGTGGTCTATCTGGACGAGGACCTCACCGAAGAGGGCCTCGCCGCGGTGGATTCCGCCCTGCGCAGCATCAGCGGCCTGCGGGAAGTGACCTATGTCTCCAAGGACGAGGCCCTGGAGCGCATGAAGGAGAGCATGGGCGACAACGCCTACCTCTTCGACGTGTTCGAGGGCAGCGAGAACCCCTTCCTCGCCAATTACCGGGTGGTGCTGGACGACGTGAGTGACCTGCCCGCCATCCAGCCCCAGCTGGAGGCCATCGAGGGCGTTTCCTCGGTGGGCGCGCCCATGCAGCTGAGCCAGATGTTCACCAGCATCCACAAGGGCGTCAGCCTGGTGTGCGTCATCCTGGTGGCGGTGCTGGGCTTCGTGAGCGTGGTGGTCATCAGCAACACCATCCGCCTCACCGTGTTCGCCCGCCGCAAAGAGATCAACATCATGAAGTACGTGGGCGCCACCAACGGCTTCATCCGCCTGCCCTTCTTTGTGGAGGGCGTCACCGTGGGGCTCATCGCGGGGGCCGTCTCCACGGTGGTGGTGCTGGGCGGCTACCAGCTGCTGCTGATCTACGCCGTCAAGCTGCCCGGCTTCTGGGGCACCCTGCTGGCCGGCACGCTGCTGCCGCTGGCCGATGTGTGGTATCTGGTGCTGGGGGGCTTCGTCCTCTTCGGCGTGCTCATCGGCAGCATCGGCACCGCCAGCTCCATCCGCAAATATCTGAAAGTCTGACCATCTGACAACACAGGGAGGGACCGCCGTGAAGCGAATCAAACCCGTGCTGTGCCGCACCGCCTGCGGGATGCTGGCGGCGGCGCTGCTGGCCCCCGCTCTGCTTGCGCCCGCCTTTGCGGATTACAAGAGCGACTGGGAGCAGGCCGAGCAGGAACTGGCCGAAGAGAAAGAAAAGTACGAGCAGATCGAAAGCAGCAAGGACAAGGCCCAGGCCCAGAAACAGAGCCTGAAAAACCAGCAGAGCATCATCCTAGACCAGATCAGCCAGTCCATCGAGCAGATTCAGCAAAAGGAACTGGAGATCGCGAACCAGGAGCAGGTCATCGCCGAAAAGCAGGCCCAGATCGACGAGCGCTGGGGCGATTTCAAGGACCGGATGCAGGCCATGCAGGTCATGCATGACTCCGGCGCGGTGGCCATGATCACCAGCGCCCAGAGCCTCTACGACCTGCTCACCTTCTCTTCCACCCTGCAGCAGGTGAGCGAAAAGGACACCGAAGTGCTGGAGGAGATGAACCAGCAGAAAGCCGAGCTGGAAGCCGAAAAGCAGGAACTGGAGCAGGCCATGGCGGAACTGGAGAGCGCCAAGGCCGCCCTGGAGGATAAATCCGACCAGCTCAGCGCCAACATCCAAAAACAGGATGCGACCATCAGCAAGCTGGACGCTGACGCCAAGGTCCAGGAGCAGGTGGTGGCGGAAAAGCAGAAACTGGCCGACGAGGCCGAGGCCGCCTATGAGCAGTGGGTCAGGCAGAACGCCTCCTCCGGCAGCGGCCAGTGCGCCGAGGGCTTCATCTGGCCCCTGCCCGGCGCGGGCCGGGTGACCACCGAGTTCGGCGCCGACCAGTGGGTCAACGGCGTGTTCAGCAGCGGCCACAAGGGGCTGGACATCGCCATCGCCGGCGGCACCCCCATCTACGCCGCCCACAACGGCACCGTGGCGGCAACCACCGGCCACTTGAGCTACGGCAACGTGGTGATGATCGACAACGGCGACGGCATCAGCACCCTCTACGCCCACATGCAGTCGCCGGGGGCCATCGTCAGCGTGGGCCAGACGGTGACCCAGGGCCAGGTGATCGGCTATGTGGGCTCCACCGGCAACTCCAGCGGCAACCATCTGCATTTTGAGGTGCGGGTCAACGGCGTGCGCCAGAACCCCCGCAATTACATCAGTCCCCCGTGACGGGGCCGGGATGGAGGTAAGAGACCCAATGAATCACAAGCCCTTCGTGCGCATCGTCTGCCTGGTGATCGCCGCGCTGATGACGGTTTCCGTGCTCAGCACCGTGATCTTCCAGCTGGCCTACGGCTTCTGACCCGGAAGGAGAGCCCATGAATAAGAAAATCAGCGTCAGCCTGGCGCTTACCATCGCCATCATCGCCATGACCGTCACCTTCTCGGTGACCATGATCCTGGCGCGGCAGATCTTCGATCAGACCATCCCCTCGGTGCAGGAGAAGGAGAGCATGTACTCGAAGCTCGCCGAACTGGACAAATACGTGCGCGCCAACTACTACGGCGACATCCAGGATCCCACCCTCTTCGACATGATCAGCTACGGCTATGTCCTGGGCACCGGCGACCGCAACGCCACCTACTACACCGCCAAGCAGTACACCGAGCTGCTGGAGGTGCAGAGCGGCAACATCGTGGGCGTGGGCGTGGACGTGGTGAAGGACGCCTCCGGCTACGCCCGCATCACCCAGGTCTACGCCGGCAGCCCCGCCGAAGAGCTGGGGCTGCAGGTGGGCGGCTTCATCACCGCCATCGACGGCGCGGATGTGAAGAACCTCACCCGCGAGAACGTGCTCGCCCGCCTGCAGGGCGAGAGCGGCACCCAGGTGGCGCTCAGCTACATGTCGCCCGACTCCGAGACCTCGGAGTACACCGTCATCCGCAGCAAATACGTCATCCCCAGCGTGGAGTACCAGATGATGGAGGGCTCCATCGGCTATATCAGGATCACCCAGTTCGATTCCACCACCATCACCCAGTTCAGCAAGGCGGTGAACGATCTCACCGGCCAGGGCGCTGCTGCGCTGGTGTTTGACGTGCGCGGCAACGCCGGCGGCCTGCTCAGTTCCGCTGTGGACTGCATCGACCTGCTGGTGCCTGGCGGCGACATCGTCTGGGCCGAGTACAAGACCGGCGAGCGCACCCTGCTGGGCGAGAGCGACGACTCCAGCGTGGACCTGCCCATGGTGGTGCTGGTGGACGGCGAAACGGCCAGCAGCGCCGAGCTGTTTGCCGAGAGCCTGCGCCAGTTCTCCGGCGCCCAGCTGGTGGGCCAGAAGACCTACGGCAAGGGCACCATCCAGGCGGAGCCCCACCGCATGAGCGATGGCAGCGCCGTGGTCGTCACGGTGGCCAAGATGATCACCGCGAGCGGCGAAAGCTTCGATGGCACGGGCCTTGCCGTGGACGTTGAGGTGGCCCCTTCCAGCAGCGCCGAGACCGGCGCGCCGCTGGAGAGCGACCCCCAGGTGAGCCGTGCGCTGGCTGCGGCCAGGCTGCTCACCGGCGCTTCCACCGACAGCGGCGAGAGTTCTTCCTCCGCCGCGTCGGGCAGCGCCTCCGCCTCCTCGGCGGACAGCACCGCCGGGGACACCTCATCCTCCGCTTCCGCCGGCGAAGAATAAACAGTTTACAGGGCAGCGTCCCGCCCGCGGGGCGCTGCCCTGGTCTTTTCAGAAAGGCAGGCTTTTTATGCCCAACCTCACCGACCTTTCCACCATCCGCGCCCTGTGCGCGCGGCATGACTTTGCGCTTTCCAAGGGCTTTGGCCAGAACTTCATCGTCAATCCCGGCGTCTGCCCCAAGATCGTGGAGGCCGCCGGTATCGACGGAAGCTGGGGCGTGCTGGAGATCGGCCCCGGCATCGGCGTGCTCACCAAGGAGCTGGCCCTGCGGGCCAAAAAGGTGGTGGCGGTGGAGGTGGACAAGCGCCTGCCCCCCCTGCTGGAGGAAACGCTGGCAGAATTCGACAATGTGGAAATCATCTTGCAGGATATACTAAAAGTAGACATTGCGGGCCTCATCCGAAAGAAATTCCCCGGCATGCCGGTGGCGGTGTGCGCCAACCTGCCCTACTACATCACCAGCCCCATCCTGATGCGCCTGTTGGAGGAAAAGCTGCCCATCCGCCACATTACGGTGATGGTGCAGAAGGAAGCGGCCCAGCGCATCACCGCCGCCCCGGGCAGCCGGGAGGCGGGGGCCATCAGCTACGCGGTGGCCTACTACGCGAAGCCGCGCCTTCTGTTCAGCGTGCAGCCGGGCAGCTTCTACCCGCCGCCCAAGGTCACCAGCGCGGTGATCCAGCTGCAAGTGCGCCAGAGCCCCGCGGTGGAAACGGCGGACGAGGCGGGCTTTTTCCGGCTCATCCGGGCGGCCTTCAGCCAGCGGCGCAAGACGGCGGCAAACTCGGTCAGCGGAGCGCTGGGCATCTCCAAGGCCGCGGTGATGTCGGCGCTGGAGGCGGCGGGCCTGCCCGCCACGGCCCGGCCGGAACAGCTCACCCTGGAGGATTTCAGCCGCCTGCAGCGGCAGCTGGCCGCCGCCGAAGCCTGAGCGGGGAGGGCCAAAAAGCCCTTGCCCCGCAGGGCAAGTTTTGCTATAATGTGCTTACGGCGCCTTCACAGCGCCGCGTTGGGCCGGCATAGCACAGCTGGTAGTGCAGCTGATTTGTAATCAGCAGGTCGGGGGTTCGAATCCGTCTGCCGGCTCCAACTCGCCGCAAGCGATACATCGCTTGCGACGAGTTTTTTTATGCCTTCGGCACCAAAAAGCGTCATCCGCCCGCTCCCTTGCTCCTCCTTCTCCCCATGAAACCTTGCTGCGCAAAGTTTCATGGGGGCCCCCACCGCTTCGGGGGCGGCAAAGCGCAAGCGGCGCATCGCCTGCGGCTTTCTGCTTTGTGTTCCGCCCGCTTCTTGACAGAGGCGGGCGGATATGCTATGCTGATTCACAAATCATACGAAAGGAAAGCGTGACGCACAAAACCATGGACGACGGCGACAGTACCGAAGGAGAAAATTCTCCTTTGCCGCACATACAAAGCTTTATCGGACATAGCCTGTGCCTGCGAGAGTAGGCGCCGGGCTGTGTCCGTTTGCGTTTAAAAACAGTGCTTTCAGTTCTCAAGGAGGAACGTTGCTTTGGAAAATTCCCTTGCTCTCATGCTCTTGCTTCAGGCGGCCCTCATCGGCCTCAATGCCGTGTTCGCCTGCGCCGAGATCGCCGTCATCTCCATGAATGACACCCGCCTGGCGCGCCTGGCCGCCTCCGGCGACAAGCGGGCCGCCCGCCTTGCCCGCCTCACCAGCCAGCCCGCCCGTTTTTTGGCCACCATCCAGGTGGCCATCACCCTGTCCGGCTTTCTGGGCAGCGCCTTCGCGGCCGAAAACTTCTCCGACGGGCTGGTCGCCTGGCTCTTGAGCCTGGGCGTGCCGGTGCCCGCCGCCACGCTGGACGCAGTGGCCGTGGTGCTCATCACGCTGGTGCTCTCCTACTTCACGCTGGTCTTTGGCGAGCTGGTGCCCAAGCGGCTGGCCATGCGCAAGGCCGAGCCCCTGGCCCTGGGCATGTCCGCCATGCTCTGCGCCATCGCCCAAGCCTTCGCGCCCATCGTCTGGCTGCTCACCGCCTCCACCAACGGCGTGCTGCGCCTGCTGGGGGTGGACCCCAATGCCCACGAGGAGACCGTCAGCGAGGAGGAGATCCGCATGATGGTGGACGAGGGCAGCGAAAAGGGGGTCATCGACCGCGCCGAAAAGGAGTTCATCCAGAACGTGTTCGAGTTCGACGACCGCACCGCCGGCGAGATCGCCACCCACCGCACCGAGGTGCAGCTGCTCTGGACGGAGGACGGGCAGGAGGAATGGGACCGCACCATCCGCGCCGGCCGCCACTCCCGCTATCCCGTGTGCGAGGGCAGCGCCGACAATGTGATGGGCGTGCTGGACGTGCGGGACTACCTCTGCCTGGAGGACAAAAGCCGCGCCGCCGTGATGCAGCAGGCGGTGCACCCGGCTTATTTCGTGCCGGAGTGCGTGCGCGCGGACGTTTTGTTCCGCAACATGAAGCGCACCGGCGAGCCCATGGCCGTGGTGCTGGACGAATACGGCGGCTTTGAGGGCATCGTGACCATGAACGACCTGCTGGAACAGCTGGTGGGCGAGCTGAACGGCGACGGCGGCGAGGAAGCCGCGCCGGTGCAGCAGGTGAGCCCCGGCATCTGGCGGGTGCGGGGCGACGCGCCCCTCGCCGAGGTGGCCGCCGCGCTGGACATGCCGCTGCCCTGCGACCAGTTCGACACCTTCAACGGGCTGGTGCTCAGCGCCCTGGGCTCCATCCCCCCGGACGGCGCCGCCGCCGAGGTGAACACGGCGGGGCTGGAGATACGGGAGGCGGAATTCCGCTCCCATCAGGTCAAAACCGCGCTGGTGCGGCCCGTGCCCGCCGCGGCCGCAAAAGAGGAATAAGCAAGCGCCGCCGCCCCTTTGTGGACGGCGGCGCTTTTTGCCGGGGAAGGCTTTCCAAAGGGAAGGGCCTGTATTATAATGGGATAGAATGTCGGCAAAAGCCGAATGTCTTTGCGGAAAAAGGGGAAGGATCATGGAAGAAACACTGAACGCGGCAGCCTTGCCGCAGACGGAGAAAAAACCGGGGTTTTGGAAAACGTTTGTGGAGACTCTCAAGTCCAGCCTTGCGCCCACGGCCATTATGGCGGTGCTGTGGTTGCTGCTCAGCTGGCTGCGGGCGGCGGGCATCCAGTGGGCCATTCTGTGGCCGCTGAACTTCCTCACCGGCGCGCTTGCCGGCATGGAGGGCAGCGCGGTGGGCGGCGTCATCGGCAAGGCCGTCCTGCTGATCTGCTTCAACAGCCTGTTCCGCGGGCTGCTGATGCGTCGCAAGTGGGATGGACGCCGCCGCGACAACGTGAAAGACGAGCTGAAAGCCCAGACCAAGGCCCAGCTGTTTGGCCGCATTCCCCAGTATTCCAACCTGAAACTGCTCTGGAAGGACCGCTCCCCCCGCATGCTGGCGGCGGGCTTTCTGGGCGGCGCGGCGGCGCTGGCGGTCTATCCCTTCCTCACTGGCGACGGCAGCGCCGTGAACAGCATGGTCTGCGTAGCGCTGTTTTTGAGCATCGGCGGCCAGATCGCCCGCCAGCGGGGCCTGCTCATCACCCTGCTGAACCTGCTGCTGGCCAAAAAGGCCTTGCGCACGGTGAACCGCGGATTTATTGACCGCATCTTCGCCGGCTTTGCGGTGGGCATGGCGGCGGCGGTGCCCGTCTCCTGCACCAAAAACCTCGAGGCGGCCTTTGTCTGGCCGCTGCTGGCCTGGGGCCTGCCCATTCTGCTGGCGGCGCTGGGTGTGTTCTGTTTGGTGCTGCCGGCTGTAAAGACGAAAAAAGGGGACGCGCCCGCCAAGGAGGTGCGCAGCAAATGAAAAAAAGAATCATGCGCCGTCTTTCGGCGCTGGCCGGGGCGGCGGGCCTGTGCCTTGCCTGCGCTGCGCCGGTGTTCGCGGAGGAGACCCAGTGGGAATATCTGGAGCAGATACGCTTCGGCCCCCAGGGAAACAGCGCCGCGGGCCATGTGCAAACGGTCCTGAGCGGGCCGGACGTGGGGGAGGACGGCTTTGTGACCCTGACGAAAGGGGAAACCTATTCCTTTACCTGCGATATGACCTTCCAGGTGCCCCGCTCTACTATGCAGTACTCCTCATGGGGGATCGTGGCCCGCACGGACCTGTTGGATCAGGAACGGGTGTACAAAGGCAGAGAAGGCCAGCAGGACGCGGTGCATGAGGAGTTTTTGGTCCTGGGGACCGACGGAAAAAAAGTCACCGTGGCCCGACCGGTGCCCGCTTCCAAGGGCTCTCTGCGGGTGACCTTTACCGACCTGGCGCTGAACAGGAACGCCCGCATCGAAGCGGGGGAGGACCCCACGGAGATATGGCCGGATCTTACCGGCAGCGCGGAGATGGAACTGCACTGCACCATTGAGGCTGTGGCCACCCTGCCGCTGCCCCAGGTGGAGCGGGCGGACGGGGAATGGCAGTTTGAGACCCAGAAAGCGGCGCAGGAATACATCGACGCGGTGTGGCAGGCGCTGGAAGACCCGGATAGCCAGCTTGCCAGCCCCCAGGAAGCGGTGCTCCGCGCTTCCTACCGGGGCGATATCCCGGTCTACACGGTCGACGTCTGGGCCGGCGATACCCGGCTGGACTGCCAGATGGTCTGGCCCGGCGCGGGCAGCGGCAACCGCATGACCGCCGTCTGGGAGCTGGCGGGTGAGACCCACACGGTAAAAGGGCTGGAGGACACGCCCCTGCGGCTGGCGTTCTCGGCGGTGCCGGTGGGCTCCGACGCTGTTTCCACCGGCGTCCCGGTGTGGGAGGGCGCCGACGCCGCCAAGCGGGCGGCGGCCACCACCGCCGGCGCGGCGGCCCTGGGCCTTGGGGGCGGCGCGGTGCTGAACGGGCTTTCTTCCGTGCTGGAAAACACCCCCTTCGCCAGGCGGCGGGAAGATTATGAGGACCCGGACCTCTCCAGCGAAGCCCCCGACCTGGAAGGAGAGGACACCCCCTCGGTGTCGGTCAGCTTTTACCGCCCCTTCGACGATTTGGTGAACACCAAAGGCGCGGCGGTGGACATCCGGCTTACCGTGAACGGCGGCGAGGGCCTGCGCTGGCACTACATCCCCACCGCCATCTGCCCCGAGGGGCTGAAAGCGGTGGTGCCCGCGGTGGTGGGTGCATCCCACGAGGCAACGCTGGTGCTGAACCTCACCGGCGCGAAGATGAAAAAGCCCCATGTGCCGGTGTTCGTCACGGTGGTGGCCTGGGCCTTTGACGAGGCAGGGCGGCTGCTCAAGACCACCGGCACCCTGGAACTGCAGCTCCACCGCCCCGGCCTGGAGGCGGAGCGCACGGCACAGGGCGCGCTGAAGGTCACCCTTTACACCGACGGAAATCTGGACGGCGTGGCCGAAAAGGTGGCGCTGAAGCCCGGGCAGTACGACTGCACCGAAGAGGCGGACGGTTCGCTGACCATCCGCGCGAAAAAACCTTACAAGGGCAGCTGCCGACTGGAAGCCGAAGCGGGGGAGTGACCCCAAAACAAAACAAAAAGGGACCCGCCGCGAAAGCGGCGGGTCCCTTCGTTTGTGCGTCGGGGTTCAGAACAGGTCGTCCTCCTCGGTATCATACACCGGGATGTAGTCAGGCCGGTTCTCCCGCAGCAGGGCCAGGCCGAAGATCACGGCCCCGGCGGCCAGCAAAAGCATCACCAGTTTGCCAAGCAGTTTCATGAAACGCGACCTCCTTTTGTATCGAAAGCGGGCGGCGGGGTGCCCGCCGCTTGAGCGCAATTCTTCTGCTACATAGTATACCACATTCACGGCTGTTTGTGCAAACAGTTTTTGCGGCAGGCCCAAAGGCGGAAAATGGGGCGTCAAGCGCTGTGAAATCGTACAAGGAACGGTTGACTTGAGAAAGAAAAATGCTAAAATAAAAACAATGGGCATTTTGCGGCCGCCAGCCGGGCGGCGGGGTGCCCGAGACCAACAGAAATGGGGGATCGTTCAACTTATGTTGAAAAAGCTAAAGCGCGCGGCGCTGGGTGCCCGCGTCCCGCATGAGAAGGGAACTGCCGGAATGGAAACGGTCAAAATGCCCGTTCCCACCAAGGTGGTCCTTCCCATGCAGCAGCACATCGGCGCGCCCTGCACGCCGGTGGTGAAGAAGGGCGACGCCGTTCAGGTGGGCACCCTGGTCGGCCAGGCCGGCGGCTTCGTCAGCGCAAACATCTACTCCGGCGTTTCCGGCACTGTGACCGGGGTGGATAACGTTCGCCTGTCCGACGGCAGCTTCTGCCCGGCGGTGACCATCCAGCCGGACGGTGAGCAGACCGTTGACCCGGCGGTGAAGCCTCCCGTCGTGACCGACAAGGAAAGCCTGATTGCTGCGGTGCAGGCCTGCGGCCTTGTGGGCCTGGGCGGCGCCGGCTTCCCCACCGCGGTGAAGCTGAGCCCCAAGGCCCCGGTGGACACCCTGGTCATCAACGGCGCCGAGTGCGAGCCGTACCTGACTGCCGACGCCCGGGAATTTCTGGAAAACAGCGAGACCGTGATGAGCGGCATCGAGGCCGTGATGAAGCATCTGGGCATCAAAAAGTGCTTCATCGGCATCGAGCGCAACAAGCCCGAGTGCATCGACCTGATGTGCAGCCTGGCCAAGGGCGTGGAGGGCGTGGAGGTCAAGCCTCTGCCCAGCCGCTATCCCCAGGGCGCTGAGAAGGTGCTCATCGAGTCCGTCACCGGGCGTGAGGTGCCGCAGGGCGGCCTGCCCGCCGACGCGGGCGTGATCGTGCTGAACGTCACCACCGTGTCCACCATCGGCAAGTATCTGGCCACCGGCATGCCGCTGGTCACCCGCCGCATGACCGTGGACGGCGACGCCGTCAAGGAGCCCAGGAACGTGGAGGTCATCGTGGGCACCCCCCTCCAGGAGGTGCTGGATTTCTGCGGCGTGAAAGAGGGCGTGACCGTCGGCAAGGTGATCATGGGCGGCCCCATGATGGGCGTTGCCGTGGCCGACCCCGCCACCCCGGTGCTCAAGCAGAACAACGGCCTGCTGGTGTTCAGCGAGGCGAAGGCCACCCTGCCCGAGCCCCAGCCCTGCATCCGCTGCGGCCGCTGCATCGACGCCTGCCCCATGGGCCTGGAGCCTGTGGTCATCGCCGGCGCCTACACCAGCAAGGATGCCGCCGCTCTGGACAAGCTCTGCGTCGACCTGTGCATGCTGTGCGGCAGCTGCAGCTACGTCTGCCCCGCCAAGCGGCCTGTCACCCAGACCATGAGCCTGGCCAAGGATTTTGCCAAGAAGGAGGCGAACAAGTAATATGGAAAACTGTCTGAAAGTTACCGCCTCCCCTCACATCCAGGATAATTCCAGCACCCGCAAGCTGATGCTGAACGTGATCATCGCGCTGCTGCCCTGCGTGGTGGCCAGCACCATCATCTTCGGCCTGAACACCCTGCTGCTGTGCGGTGTGACGGTGGCGGCCTGTGTGGTGTTCGAGTGGCTGTATTGCCGCCTGATGAAAAAGCCCAACCCGGTGGGAGACCTCTCCGCCGTGGTCACCGGCCTGATCCTGGCGCTGAACATGCCTGTGTCCATGCCCCTGTGGATCGCCGTGGTGGGCGCCTTCATCGCCATCGTCATCACCAAGCAGCTGTTCGGCGGCATCGGCATGAACTTTGCCAACCCCGCCCTGGTGGCCCGCATCGTGCTGTTCACAGGCTTCGCCAGCCGCATGACCGCCTTTGTGAACCCGCCCAAGGCGGTCCGCACCCTGCAGATCATGGGTATTGACGGCGCCTCCAGCGCCACCCCCCTGCAGGTGGAAGGCGGCGTGGGCAAGTACCCGCTGATGGACCTGTTTATGGGCGTGCACGGCGGCGTCATGGGCGAGACCTGCGCTTTGGCCATCCTGATCGGCCTGGCCTGGCTGCTCGTCACCCGCACCATCACCGCCACCATCCCTGTTACCTATGTGGGCAGCTACGCGCTGTTCAGCTTCCTGCTCAACGTGGGCGAGCTGGGCGCTGCCGACGCCGGCATGCTGGTGCTGCACGAGGTGCTGGCCGGCGGCCTGCTGTTCGGCGCGGTCTTCATGGCCACCGACTATGTCACCAGCCCCTTCACCCTGAAGGGCAAGATCGTGTTTGGCATCGGCCTGGGCCTGATCACCTTCGGCATCCGGGCTTTCGGCAACATGGCCGAGGGCGTTTCCTACGCCATCCTGCTCATGAACCTGTTCGTGCCCTACATCAACGATCTGACCCGGCAGGTGCCCCTGGGCTATAAAAAACACAAGAAAGGGGCGGAAAAGGCATGAAAGGCAACACCTGGAACAACATCGTAAAGCCCATTGTGGTGCTGGGCGCCATCTGCCTGGTGGCGAGCGCGGCGCTGGCCGCCGTCAACGAAGTGACGGCCCCCATCATCAAGGCGCAGGAAGAAGCCGCCGCCAACGAGGCGTACTTCGCCGTGCTGCCCGAGGCCGACGGCTTTGAGGCGGTCACCGATTACCAGACCAGCAACATCCAGGCCGTGATGAAGGCCACCAACGGCGCCGGCTGGGCCATCCAGGCCTACGGAAAGGGCTTCGGCGGCGACGTGCCCGTGATCGTGGGCTTCGACGCGAACGGCACCATCGTAGGCATCCAGTTCCTGGCCAACTCCGAGACTTCCGGCTACGGCCAGAAGCTGGTGGACGGCAGTGAAGACGGTATCAGCTTCATCCAGCAGTTCATCGGCATGAGCGAGGCGCCCGAGGTGGGCGCCAACATCGACGCCATCTCCGGCGCCACCGTTTCCTCCAAGGCCGCCGCCTCCGCTGTGACCAGCGCCATGAACTGCTTCAACGAAGTGGCTCTGGGCCAGGCCGCCGTGGTGGACGAAGGCCCCGTGACCCTCAGCCCCGAGGAAGTGCGCGCCATGCTGGCGCCGGGCGCTGCCTCCATGACCCAGATCGACGCCCCCGAGGGCCTGACCGAGGCCTGGCAGGGCGACGACGGCAGCTACGTGCTGTACGCCGAGGACAAGGGCTGGGAGTACGCAACCAGCCCCATGACCATCGCCGTGGGCTTTGACGCCAATGGCGTCATCACCGGCGTGTGGGTGGACGCTTCCACCCAGACCGCCGGCATCGGCGACGTGGCCGCCGGCGAGGACTACCTGAGCCAGTACACCGGCATCGCCAATGAGGCCGGCCTGGACGGTGTGGACACCGTGGCCGGTTCCACCCAGTCCACCGTGGGCGTCAAGAAGGCCGTGCGCAAGTGCGTGCAGGCCATCGCCCTGCTGAACCCGAACGCCGGCACTGGCGAAACCGCTGCCAGCGGCGCCGCCAGCGTGCCTGCCGACAGCGCCGCAAGCAGCGCTTCCACCACCGGCGAAGCCGCCAGCGTGCCCGCCGACAGCGCCGCAAGCAGCGCTGCCGCCACCGGCGACGCCGCCAGCGTGCCCGCTGCCAGCGCGTCCAGCGCATCTTGAGAGAGGAGGCTGTTTGAATCATGGGTAAACTGAAAATTCTTACCGACGGCCTCGTGAAGGAAAACCCGGTGCTCCGCCTTGTGCTGGGCACCTGCCCCACGCTGGCCCTGACCACGGCGGTGTCCAATGCCTTCGGCATGGGCTTTGCGGCCACCTTTGTGCTGGTTTGCTCCAACATCGCCATCTCTGCTTTGCGCAAGGTGATCCCCGGCCAGGTGCGCCTGCCGGCTTACATCACCGTCATCGCCACCTTCGTGACCATCGTGCAGAACCTGGTCAAGGCTTACTTCCCTGACCTGGACGCCGCCCTGGGCGTGTATCTGCCGCTGATCGTGGTGAACTGCATCATCCTGGGCCGTGCCGAGATGTTCGCCTCCAAGAACGGCGTGGTGGATTCCGCGCTGGACGGCGTGGGCATGGGCCTGGGCTTCACCCTGGCTCTGCTGCTCATGAGCACCATCCGCGAGGTGCTGGGCGCCGGCACCTGGTACGGCATCCAGATCATCCCCGAGAGCATCGACCGCTTCACCTTCATGACCAGCCCCGCCGGCGGCTTCTTCACCTTCGGCCTGCTGATGGCGCTGGTGGTCTTCATCGAGACCAAGCTGGGCGACCGGAGAAAGCGCAGCGTGGGCTGCGAGGGCTGCCCCTCCAAGGGCGCCTGTGGCGCGAAAGGGGGCTGTGAATAATGGCTTTGGCTGCTATTTTCTTCACCATGATTTTGGTGAACAACTACGTTCTGGTGCAGTTTTTGGGTATCTGCCCCTTCCTGGGCGTGTCTAAAAAGCTGGACTCCGCCTTCGGCATGAGCTGCGCCGTTATCTTCGTCATGGCGCTGGCCACTGCGGTGACCTGGCCCATCCAGACCTACCTGCTGACCCCGGTGAACGCCGACGGCACCCTCAAATGGGACCTGGGCTACCTGCAGACCATCGTCTTTATCCTGGTCATTGCGGTGCTGGTGCAGCTGGTGGAGGTCATCATGAAGAAATTCATGCCTCCCCTGCACAAGGCCCTGGGCGTTTACCTGCCCCTGATCACCACCAACTGCGCCGTGCTGGGCGTCACCGTGCTGAACATCGACAACGGCTACAACTTCGCCGAGAGCATGGTGTGCGCCGTGGGCGCGGGCGTCGGCTTCATGCTGGCCATGGTGATGTTCAGCGGCGTGCGCAAGCGCCTGGAGGACGCTCAGCCCCCCAAGTGCTTTGAAGGCCTGCCCATCACCCTGGTGGCCGCCTCGGTGGCTGCTTTGAGCTTTGGCGGCTTCGGCGGCATCGTCGAGAACATCTTTGGAACTGTGTGAGGAGGCGGCTGAGATGAACATTGCACTTGCTATTGCCATCGTTACTGTGGCCGGCCTTCTGGGCTCTGTGATCCTGGTGCTGGCCGCCAAGTTCATGGCCGTGGAGGAGGACCCCCGCATCGGCGAAGTGACCTCCTGCCTGCCCGGCGCCAACTGCGGCGCCTGCGGCTACGCCGGTTGCGCCGACTACGCCAAGGCCATTGTGGAAGGCGGCGCGCCTGTGAATAAGTGCGTGCCCGGCGGCGCCAAGGCTGCCGCCGACGTGGCCGCCGTCATGGGCGTGGAGGCCGGCGCCACCGCCGCTGTGCGCGCCACCGTGCGCTGCCAGGGCAAGCCCGGCGTCTGCACCCAGATCTTTGATTACCACGGCGTTTCCAGCTGCGCCGCCGCCGCCGCTCTGTACGGCGGCCCCAAGGCCTGCGCCTACGGGTGCCTTGGTCTGGGCGACTGCGTCAAGGCCTGCAAGTTCGACGCCATCCATGTGGTGGACGGCATCGCCAAAGTGGACCCCGAGAAGTGCACCGGCTGCGGCGCCTGCGCCGCTGCCTGCCCCAAGAGCGTCATCGAGATGGCCTCTGACATGGAGGCCAAGCCCCTGGTGCTGTGCCACAACACCGAGAAGGGCCCCGTGGTCATGAAGGAGTGCCAGACCGGCTGCATCGGCTGCATGAAGTGCCAGAAGACCTGCCCCAGCGAGGCCATCAAGGTCACCAACTTCCTGGCCAGCATCGACTATTCCAAGTGCACCGGCTGCGGCCAGTGCGTGGAAGTCTGCCCCAAGCAGGTCATCGTGCGCGCCTGAGGTCAGGGCTGAAAGCAAAAAAGACCCGCCCCGGAACTTCCCGGGGCGGGCCTTTCTATTGGCTGGAAAATCACTTTTCAGATTTTTTGAGGCAGGCCAGAATGACAAGGATGCAGGCCGCCTGTTGCAGCGCCAGACCGGCGTTGAACAGCTCCATGAAATGGGGAGAAACAGCCGCAACGCCTTCTTAGAATGCTCAGCCCCGCTGGTCCATGGGCACATACTCCCGATGAGGCTGCACCGCCATGTAGGCCGGGCGGATGATCTTGCCCATGTTGATGAGCTCCTCCATGCGGTGGGCGCTCCAGCCCGCCACACGGGCGATGGCAAAGATGGGGGTGAACAGTTCGGTGGGCAGGCCCAGCATGCGGTAAACGAAGCCGCTGTAGAAGTCTACGTTGGCGGAAACGCCCTTGTAGATTTTGCGCTTTTCGCTGATGACCTGGGGCGCAAGGCGCTCCACGGCGGAGTAGAGGGCGTATTCCTCGTGCATGTGCTTTTCTTCCGAGAGCTGCTCCACAAAGCCCCGCAGCAGGGTGGCGCGGGGGTCGCTGATGGAATACACCGCGTGGCCCATGCCATAGATGAGGCCGCTCTTGTCGAAGCGCTGGCCCTCCAGACATCCCAGCAGGTAGGCGCGGATCTCGTCCTCGTCGGCCCAGTCCTTCACGCTGGCCTTCAGGTCCTCGAACATCTGCACCACCTTGATGTTGGCGCCGCCGTGGCGGGGGCCCTTCAGGCTGGCCAGCGCGGCGGCCATGCAGCTGTAGGTGTCGGTGCCGGAACTGGTGACCACGTGGGTGGTGAAGGTGGAGTTGTTGCCGCCGCCGTGCTCTGCGTGCAGCACCAGGCACAGGTCAAGGATGTGGGCCTCCAGCGTGGTATACCGGCCGTCCGGCCGCAGCAGGGTGAGGATGTTCTCCGCGGTGGACAGGTCCGGCCGCGGGGTGTGGATGTAGAGGCTGTTGCCGTTCTTGTAGTGGTTGTAGGCCTGGTAGGCATACACCGAGATGAGCGGGAAGATGGCAATGAGGTCGATGCACTGGCGCACCACGTTGGGCAGGCTGATGTCGTCCGGCTTGTCGTCGTAGCTGGCCATGGTCAGCACGCACCGGGCCAGGGTGTTCATCATGTCGCTGCTGGGGGCCTTGAGAATGACGTCCCGCACGAAGTTGGTGGGCAGGCTGCGGTAGAAGGCCAGCTGTTCGTTGAAGGCCTTCAGCTGCTGCGCGGTGGGCAGCTGGCCGAACATCAGAAGATAGGCCGTTTCCTCAAAACCGAAGCGCTTGTCATGGATGAAACCGCCGGTGAGCTTTTCCACCGGGTAGCCGCGGTAGTACAGTTCGCCCTCGCAGGGCACCTTTTTGCCGTCCACCACCCTGCTGCTGATGATCTCGCTGATCTCGGTCAGGCCAGCCAGCACGCCGGTGCCGTCCAGATCGCGCAGGCCGCGCTTGACGTTGTAGCGCACATAGTCCTCTTTGTTGATCTGGTTGTTGGAAAGGCACACCGCCGCCAGCGCCTCCAGTTCGGGGGTGATGCGGGAGTAATCCGAAAATTCCGCCATGATAAACGCCTCCTTTTCCCTGCGGCGTCCGCCGCATTCTGCATTGAAAATAGTACTTTATTTCACAATTATACCACAGAATGGCAATTGAGATGTGACGAATTTTTGAACGCGCCGCACAAACCCCGCCGGGCAAGAAAAAAGCGGCGGAAAAATGAAAAAAAACGCTTGCATTTTTCCTGCCCCCTTGCTATAATAGATAAGCACTCGATTGAGCGCGGAAACATGTGGGAGTGTTCCCGAGCGGCCAATGGGGGCAGACTGTAAATCTGTTGCATAATTGCTTCGGTGGTTCGAATCCACCCGCTCCCACCAACAAAATCCCCCTGCCGTATCCCGGCAGGGGGATTTTGTTAGTGGCATGAGCGGGTGAGATGAGAACAGCACGTCCCGGCCCGCGGCCCGCGGCAGAGCGAAACGCGCCGCCATTGTGCAGGGGGATGGCGCAAGCCAGGGGAAGGGCGGGGCGCAAAAAGGCCGCCGCTGTTTTTCACAGCGGCGGCCCGGGCGGCAAAAAAGCCTCAGCCCTTGTAGCCCACGGCGTCGGCCAGCTCCTGGTCGATGACCACATACACGTTTTCGTGCATTTTCAGCATGGTGCTGGGGTTGCGGGTGGTGATGGCGTCGTCCATCACCAGGCCCCGGATGGCGTCGGTCTTGGCCAGGCCGGTGGCGATGAGCACCACGCACTTGGCGGCCAGGATGTCGCCCATGCCCATGGTGATGGCGGTGGTGGGCACGTCTTCCTTCTTCTCGAAGAAGCGGGAGTTGGCCTGGATGGTGCTCTCGGTCAGCTTTTCGATGTGGGCGGTGGCGTGCAGCACGTCCGCCGCCTCGTTGAAGGCGATGTGGCCATTGTTGCCGATGCCCAGCAGCTGCAGGTCGGCCGCGCCGCCCTCCCGCACCTTGGCCTCCAGCGCGGCGGCGTTGGCTTCGGCATCGCCCATGCCCTGGGCAACGTAGGTGTTGGCCTTGTCGATGTTGATGTGGTCGAACAGGTTGGTGTTCATGAAGTAGCGGTAGCTCTGGTCGTGGGTGGCGGGGATGCCGCAGTATTCGTCGAGATTCACCGTGCGCACCCTGGAGAAATCCACCTTGCCGGCCTTGTTGGCCTCGATGAGCTTTTTGTACATGGGCACGGGGGTGCCGCCGGTGGCAAGGCCCAGCTTGCAGTCGGGCTTTTCGTTCACCAGCTTGCAGATCATGTCGGCCACATAGGCGCAGCTCTCATCATAGCTTTTGGTCACGACGACGTTCATGGTAAACACTCCGTTCTTTGCAAATTTTTTCGCCCGCCGCCTTCCCGCGGCCGTGCGTGTCTATTTTAATCATACCGGCTTTGTGCCCAAAAGAAAAGCCCCGAAAGGCTTTATTTTTTGCACTTCGCCCTCAAACATACAGCTCTTTTTCCAGCGGCAGGGGCTGGCTCAGCGCTTCGTCCGCCGCCGCGGCGGCCCGGAAGGCGGCGGGCGTCTGGCCGGTGGCTTTTTTGAACACCCGGCACAGATAGTTCGCGCCGGAAAAGCCGCACAGGCTCGCCACCACCTCCAGGGGGTATTCCCGCCTTGCCAGCAGCAGCTTCGCCGCCTCCAGACGCACCCCGGTGAGGTACTGCCCGGGCGTGACCCCCATGGCCGCCTTGAAGGCGCGCACCAGGTGGCTCTTGCTCACCCCCAGCGCCTCGCTCAGCTCCTCCACGCCGTAGAGCCCGGCGTAGTGCTGGCGGATCTGGGCCGCCGCTTCGGCCACCAGCGGCGGCAGGGCCGCGCCCGCCGCGTCCGCCCCGGCCAGCTCGCACAAAAGCCGGTAGCACAATTCGCTTTGCAGCGCACGCCCCGCCTCGGCCAGCGCGGCCACCAGCCCCGCCGCCCCGGGGCAGCTTGCCCCGGCGGCGAACATGGGCGCCGGCAGCCCTTCCAGAAACATCTGGGCGGCCAGTCCCCCCAGGCGCACCGTCAGCAGATGGCAGCTTTCGGCGGGCACAAGGCGCACCGGCCCTGCCGCAATGAGCAGGCTGCCCGCCCCCGCCAGCCGGGCCTCGTCCCCGTCCAGAGCGCACCGCCCGCTGGACAGCACCCCCGCCCACAGGCCGCCGCCCTTCAGGGTCAAAGGCAGGCCGAACTGCTCGTCCGCCACTTCCTCCAGCCGCGCCACCCGTTCGCAGTCAAAAATCAATTTTCAACACCACACATCAATAAAATGCTATTTCAATCCTAAAAAAGTCTGATATTATTATAATAGATGGTGAATGTGGGGTCAACCACATCAACAAATGAACAATCAAAGAAAGGGAGTTTACGCCAATGGCAAGCATCAGCTTACAGCACATCTACAAGATCTATCCCGGCGATGTGACCGCCGTCAAAGACTTCAACCTGGAGATCGCGGACAAGGAATTCATCATTCTGGTCGGCCCCTCCGGCTGCGGCAAGTCCACCACCCTGCGCATGATCGCCGGCCTGGAAGAGATCAGCAAGGGCGAGCTGTACATCGGCGACCGCCTGGTGAACGACGTTCCCCCGAAGGACCGCGACATCGCCATGGTGTTCCAGAACTACGCCCTGTATCCCCACATGACCGTGTACAAGAACATGGCTTTTGGCCTGGAGCTGCGCAAGACCCCGAAGGACGAGATCGACAAGCGCGTGCGCGAGGCCGCCAAGGTGCTGGACATCGAGCACCTGCTGGACCGCAAGCCCAAGGCTTTGTCCGGCGGCCAGCGCCAGCGCGTGGCCCTGGGCCGCGCCATGGTGCGCAACCCGGCCGTCTTCCTGCTGGACGAGCCTCTGTCCAACCTGGACGCCAAGCTCCGCACCAGCATGCGCACCGAGATCATCAAGCTGCACCAGAAGCTGGCCACCACCTTCATCTACGTCACCCATGACCAGACCGAGGCCATGACCATGGGCGACCGCATCGTGGTCATGAAGGACGGCATCATCCAACAGGTCGACACCCCCCAGCACCTGTACGATCTGCCCTGCAACATGTTTGTTGCCGGCTTCATCGGCAGCCCCCAGATGAACTTCCTGGACGCCACTCTGAACAAGGACGGCAACACCTACTGGATCGACCTGAGCGGCGACAAGATCGTTCTGCCCGCCGAGAAGACCGCCGACGGCAAGCTGGACGCCTATGTGGGCAAGACCGTGAAGGCCGGCGTGCGCCCCGAAGACATCAAGGACGACGAGGAGTTCGTGGCCAAGCACAGCGACTGCAAGCTCACCGCCACCGTGGAAGTCAGCGAGCTGATGGGCAGCGAGATCTACCTCTACCTGGACTACAAGGGCAACAAGCTCACCGCCCGCGTGGCCCCCACCTCCAAGGCGAAGAACGGCAGCGAAGTGGTCGTTTCCTTCGATCCCCACAAGGTGCACCTGTTCGACCCCGAGACCGAGGTCACCATCCTGAACTGAGCAGACCCAGAACGGAAAAGCGCCGGGCAAACGGCAGCTGCTCATAAAACAGCATCAACAACCAACAGAAACAGGGCAGCTTCCATAACGGATCGCCACGAAAAGCGGGCAAGAAGCCAAAGGCTTCTTGCCCGCTTTTTTCTGTGCTGTGTGGAACCAAAAGAGCAGCATTTTGCGCTTTCGAGGGATATGATACTAGCCAATGTTTCTTTATTGTTTTGACAGTATCTTCGCCCCACAGATAAATACGGATTTGACGCAAAGCGGTCACGCCTGCTTTTTCTTTACAGGTATCCAGACCTCATAAACAGTATTTTGCGGGTCGGGATTAAAGTAAACTTCAACATCCGGTCCATAGGTAAACTCATAACCGGAAGTTGGAAGCCACTCTGTTACAATGCGTTTTTCTAAT
>DWXV01000061.1 GCA_019119025.1 Candidatus Allofournierella excrementigallinarum | reverse complement strand
GACGAGCCCACCAGCGCGCTGGACATCTGCAATCAATATCAGGTTTTGAAGATCGTGAGCGAACTGTGCCGCACCGAAGGATTGACCGCTGTGGTGGTCATCCACGACCTGACGCTGGCGCTGCGCTTCTGCGACCGCTTTTTGCTGATGCGGTACGGGCAGGTCTACCGCTGCGGCGGGCTGGAAGTGCTGGACAAGGCCGCCCTGGGGGAAGTTTACGGCGTGGATGCCGAGCCCGTTGTGGTGAACGGCCGGCACATCGTGCTGGTGAACGAATAAAAAGCGGGAGGGAAAACCAATGGACGAAAACAAACAGCTTTGGCAGAAGGCCGCAGACTTTCACGGCCACGTGTGCGGCGGGCTGACCATCGGCTACAAGGCGGCGCTCTATGCCATCGAACTGCTGGGCATCGAGATGGTGGACGGCGTGTGCTCCAAGGATGAGGAGATCGTGTGCATCACCGAGAACGACGCCTGCGGCGTGGACGCCATCCAGGCCATCCTCGGCTGCACAGTGGGCAAGGGCAGCCTTCTGTTCCACATGCGGGGCAAGCAGGCCTTCGCCTTTTACGACCGCAAGAACGGGCGTTCGGTGCGGCTGGTGCTGCGCCCCGCCCCGGCGGGCATGACCCGGGAACAGGCCTTCGCCTACTACCAGGCCCGCGAGCCCCGGGAGCTGTTCGACGTGAAGGCCGCCGCCCTGGCCGTGCCCGAACGGGCAAAACTGTTCGACTCCTACGTCTGCGAGAACTGCGGCGAGGTGACCGGCGCCAACTGGGTGCGGGTGGCAAACGGTAAGCACCTGTGCCTGGACTGCTGCCCCTCCTACGACCGGTTCAATGTCTGAATCTTGTTCTGGGCGCTCTCCCCTTCCGGGGAGAGCCCTTTTTTTGTCTATTCCCAACGATCAAATTGTAAAATATTTGTGACAGATGTTGCCTTTATTGACTTTTCGCTCTCCCATGATAAACTATTACTTGCTCGATTAACAGTTATTCGGTTAATTATTTTTAAGGACAGGTGAACCGGATGG
The DNA here is from genome assembly GCA_019119025.1 of Candidatus Allofournierella excrementigallinarum. Lineage (GTDB taxonomy): Bacteria > Bacillota > Clostridia > Oscillospirales > Ruminococcaceae > Allofournierella_A > Allofournierella_A excrementigallinarum. The sequence continues at coordinate 4,349 of DWXV01000061.1, read as the reverse complement.
AACAAAAGCAGATCGACGTGCTGCGGCATGTCAACCGCATCTCCCTGCTGCACCGGCTGCGGGTGCAGCAGCTGCTTGCGGATACGGGCGTTTGGGGGTCTCAAATCCCCATCCTTCTGCATGTGGAGCGCAACCCCGGCTGCACCCAGACGGGCATCGCCGAGCATCTGGGGGTATCCAGCCCGTCCATCGCCACCTCCATCAAGCGGCTGCAAAGAGCCGGCATGCTGGAAAAGCGGGCGGACGAAACAGACATGCGCTGCAACCACATCGAACTGACCGAGAGGGGCCGCAGCATCGTGGCCCGGGGCCGGGCCTGCTATGACCAGGTAGTGGAGCGGATGCTGCGGGGTTTCACCGGCAGCGAAGTGGACGCTCTGGCGGGTCTGCTGGCCCGTCTGGAGGAGAATCTGGCGGGCGACGAATACCGCGGCAGAACGGTCCTCAGCCTTGCGGAGGCGGCGGGCCGCCCCGCGAAATCAGACGGAGAGGAGCGAGAACATCCTTGATAAAGACCCTTTTGAAGTATGCGGGCCCCTACAAAAAGGAGTCCATCCTGGCGCCTTTGTGCGTGACCGCCGAGGTGCTGCTGGAGATCACCATCCCGCTGCTGATGAGCCGCATCGTGGACGTGGGCATCGAAAACCGGGACCTTGCCTATGTGGCAAAGCTGGGGCTTTTGATGATCATGATGGCGCTGGCGGGCATGTTTATGGGCGCGGCCAGCAGCCGCTTTTCCGCTGTGGCCGCCATGGGCTTCGGCAGCGAGCTGCGGCTGGCGGCCTTTTGCAACGTGCAGAATTTCAGCTTTTCCAACGTGGACAAATTCAGCACCGCCAGCCTTGTGACCCGGCTGACCACCGACGTGACCAACACCCAGAACGCCTACCAGATGTGCATCCGCATGCTGGTGCGCGCACCGGTGATGCTCATCAGCGCCACCTTCATGGCCTTTTCCATCAACAGCGAGCTGGTGACGGTGTTCCTCGTGGCCATTCCCGTGCTGGCCTGCGCCCTTGTGTGCGTCGTCCGGCTGGCCTATCCCAAGTTCATCGCCATGCTGGCCCGCTATGACCGGCTGAACGCCAGTGTGCAGGAGAACCTCATCGCCATCCGGGTGGTGAAGGCCTTTGTGCGCTCGGAGTACGAAAAGCAGAAGTTCAGGGAAGCCAACGACGGCCTGATGGACCAGTCCATCAAGGCGGAGAGCATCGTCATCACCCTGATGCCCATCATGCAGGTCACGGTGTACAGCTGCATCATCGCCATCCTCTGGTTCGGCGGCCAGCTCATCATCGGCGGCGTGATGCTCAGCGGCGAACTGATGAGCTTCATCAGCTATGTCACGCAGATCCTGATGAGCCTGATGATGATCGGCATGGCCTTCACTCAGCTGGTCATCAGCCGGGCCTCCATCCAGCGCATCGTGGAGGTGCTGGACGAACGGCCCGAGATCGTGGGTGCGCCGGAGGGCGAAGGCCCCCAGCTGGAGGACGGCAGCGTCGAGTTCGACCATGTGAACTTCAAGTACGCCAAGGCCGCCGGCGAGGATGTGCTCAGCGACATCTGCCTGTCCATCCGCTCCGGCGAGACGGTGGGCATCCTGGGCGGCACCGGCAGCGCCAAGACCTCGCTGGTGCAGCTCATCCCCCGCCTTTACGACATCACCGGCGGCCGGCTGCTGGTGGGCGGCCACCCGGTGAAGGACTACGATCTGAACGTGCTGCGCCGCGGCGTGGCCATGGTGCTGCAGAAAAACGTGCTGTTCAGCGGCACCATTCGGGAAAACCTGCGCTGGGGCGACGCGAACGCCACCGACGAGGAGCTGGTGGAAGCCTGCAAGGCGGCCAGCGCCCACGACTTCATCACCTCCTTCCCCAAGGGGTACGACACCGACCTGGGGCAGGGCGGCGTGAACGTGTCCGGCGGGCAGAAGCAGCGGCTGTGCATTGCCCGGGCGCTGCTGGCAAAACCGAAAATTCTGATTTTGGACGACTCCACCAGCGCGGTGGACACCGCCACCGACGCGGCCATTCGCGAGGCGCTGCGCACCCACCTGAAGGGCTCCACCAAGATCATCATCGCCCAGCGGGTGGCCAGCGTGTGTAACGCCGACAAGATCGTGGTGCTCAGCGACGGCAAGATCGCCGACATGGGCACCCACGACGAGCTGATGGAGCGCAGCGAGATTTACCGCGAGGTCTACACCTCGCAGCAAAAGGGGGTGGAATGAATGGCAGGACATATTCCGGGCGGGCCCGGCGGCAGACGCCGGGGCGGCTTTGAGCGGCCCAAAAACGCGCGGCGCACCTTCATGCGGGTGCTGGGCTACATGCTGCGCCAGAAGTGGCTGATGCTGTGCGTGCTGCTGTGCATCGCCGTCAGCGCGGGCGCGGGCGTGTTCGGCACCTACATGCTCAAGCCCATCATCAACCAGGGCATTCTGCCGCTCATCGGCCAGCCCCTCAATTCCACCACCCTTGCGCCTCTCATCGGCATGCTGGCGCTCACCGCGGCGGTGTATCTCATCGGCGCGCTGTGCACCTTCATCCAGCAGATGGTGATGACCCGCGTTTCCAACCGGGCGCTGAACGGCATCCGGCGGGACCTGTTCAACAAGCTGCAGGACCTGCCCATCCGCTACTTCGACAGCCGCACCCACGGCGACATCATGAGCCTGTTCACCAACGATGTGGACACCCTGCGCCAGGCGATGGCCCAGGGCCTCATCCAGCTGGTGACCAGCGCCGTGACGCTGGTCTCCACCTTCATCATGATGCTGGTGCTCAGCCCCCTGCTGACCCTGCTCATCGTGCTGATGCTCATCGTGATGATCAAGATGATCGCGGTGGTGGGCAGGCGCTCGGCCAGCGGCTTCATGGCCCAGCAGCGGGCGCTGGGCGCGGCCAACGGCTACATCGAAGAGATGATCGAAGGTCAGAAGGTGGTCAAGGTGTTCTGCCACGAAGACGCGGTGAACGAGCACTTTGCCCAGCTGAACGAGGACCTGCGGCAGGCTGCCACCCGGGCCAACACCTACGCCAACATCATCATGCCTCTGATGGGCAACCTCTCCTATGTGAACTACGCCCTCACCGCCGCCACCGGCGCGGCGCTGGCCATTGCCGGGCGGATGGACCTGGGCACCATAGGCAGCTTTTTGCAGTACACCCGCTCCTTCAGCCAGCCGGTGACCCAGATCAGCATGCAGTTCAACGCCATCCTGGCGGCGCTGGCGGGCGCGGAGCGCATCTTCGCCGCCATCGACGAGACGCCGGAACCGGACGCGGGCTATGTGACGCTGGTGAACGCGGTCATCGGCGAGGACGGCACCATCACCGAGAGCGAAAAGCGCACCGGCCAGTGGGCCTGGAAGTGGCCCCACCACGACGGGCGGCTGGAGTATGTGCCGGTGCGGGGCGACGTGACCTTCGAGCATGTGGACTTCGGCTATGAGCCGGAGAAGATCGTGCTTCACGATTTGAGCCTTTACGCCCGGCCCGGCCAGAAGATCGCCTTTGTGGGCTCCACCGGCGCGGGCAAGACCACCATCACCAACCTCATCAACCGCTTCTACGAGGTGCCGGAGGGCAAGATCCGCTACGACGGCATCAACATCACCAAGATAAAGAAGGACGACCTGCGCCGCAGCCTTGGCATGGTGCTGCAGGACACCCACCTCTTCACCGGCACGGTGAAGGAGAACATCCGCTATGGGCGGCTGGACGCCACCGACGAGGAGATCGTGGCGGCGGCAAAGCTGGCCAACGCCGACTTTTTCATCCGCCATCTGCCAAAGGGCTACGACACGGTGCTCACCGCCGACGGCGCCAATCTCAGCCAGGGCCAGCGCCAGCTGCTGGCCATCGCCCGGGCCGCCGTTGCGGACCCGCCGGTGCTGATTTTGGACGAGGCCACCTCCTCCATTGACACCCGCACCGAGAAGCTCATCGAAAAGGGCATGGACAAACTGATGGCGGGCCGCACCGTCTTTGTCATCGCCCACCGGCTTTCCACCGTGCGCAACTCCAACGCCATCATGGTGCTGGAGCACGGGCGCATCATCGAGCGGGGCGACCACGACGACCTGCTTGCGCAGAAGGGCCGCTACTACCAGCTTTATACCGGGCAGTTCGAGCTGTCCTGACAGAGAGGCCCGCAATTCCATTTCCTTCTCAGGTTTCCACTGAAAAAGAGCCTGCTGTCTGCTTTTGCAGACTGCACCTGTAAACTGAAAGTAGACACTCACAAAAGTGTGGGTGTCTACTTTTTTCGTGGTAAGATGAAGAAAAGGAGGTAGAAAAATGGGAAAGAAAGGGACACCGCATCGAAAGTGGAGCAAAGAGGAA
>DWXV01000060.1 GCA_019119025.1 Candidatus Allofournierella excrementigallinarum | reverse complement strand
GATGCACAGGCAGGATAATGAGACTCCCGCGTTGAACGCCCTCAAAGCATTGCGCGGCGCACCCATCAGCATGGGCCGGGGTGAGATTCCCGTGGAGCTGCGGCCAGCAGCCGTCCGTTTTTTGCCTCTTTAATTTTCAGATAAATCTTCTGATTTTCTGTTTACGGATAATTCGTAAACTTTTCATTAGCAGCAGACAAACCCGAAATGGCGCGGTACAATGAGGGTGGAAGTTATGAATGAACACCTTTTTACGTGCCGTTTCTGATTAGAAAGGGGGCAACCATGTCACAAACATGGAACGGTACGAAGAAGGAGCCTCCAGAACGAAGGACTTATACGGTTGAGGACATTGCTCATATCCTGGGCATTGGTCGTACTTCCGCTTATCTTCTCGTGAAGGAAGGGCACTTTAAAATCGTACGAATTGGTAACGCCATACGGATTTCCAAGCGGTCATTTGACGAGTGGCTGGAGTCACTCGATATGTGACAGAAGAAAGGAAGTATCGCTATGGCATCTATCATCAAACGCAAAAAGAACTATTCTATCGTCTACAACTATACGGACGAGAATGGTGAGACCCGGCAAAAATGGGAGACCCGCACTTCCTACCAAGACGCATTGAAGCGTAAGGCGGAGGTAGAGAACCAACAGTTCACGAGAACTTTTCTCCCGCCCACCGATCAGACCATTGCAGAGTTCCTTTTAGACTTTGTTTCGCTTTATGGTGAAAAGCGGTGGGGCGTATCCATGTACGACAGCCAAAACTCGCTGATCTCCAACTACATCAACCCCATTATTGGAGATTTGAAGGTCCAGGAGGTCACGCCGCGAGTCGTGGACAAGTACATCCAGACTTTGCAGAAAACTCCGGCTGTTTCCACGAAGATGCACAAAGCAAAAACGCAATATGTAACGAACCAAACGATTGAGAAAATCATCAAACTTCTGCGTTGTGCTTTTAAGCAAGCCGTCCGCTGGGAGCTGATTGCCAAAAATCCTTTTGACAATGTTATCCTACCAAAGAGCGAATATAAAAAGCGGGACATTTGGGATGCGGGAATGATTCGCACCGCCTTGGATCAGTGTACGGACAGCAAGCTCTATGTGGCTATGAACCTCTCTTTTGCCTGTTCATTGCGTATGGGGGAAATTCTGGGGCTGACCTGGAGCAACGTCCACATCTCCGATGAAGAAATTGCTGCCGACAATGCCTATGTTTACATCGACAAGGAACTGACGCGGGCCTCCAAGCGGGCCATTGAGATGTTGGGGCAAAAGGACATCTACCATGTGTTCACGCCTTTATTTCCCAACACCAGCACAAGAGTCATCTTGAAAAAGCCAAAGACCGATTCCAGTATCCGCAAGGTGTGGCTACCCAAGACCCTAGCTTACATTTTGCGAGAATGGAAAGCCTCCCAGGATGAACTTCGGGGATTTCTCGGTGACGAATATCAGGACTACGATTTAGTGGTGGCGCTGCCCAATGGTCGGCCTTGCGAGGATCGTATCATCCTGAAGGAATTTGAAAAGCTGCGCGAGAAGGCCGGACTGCCCAGAGTCGTTTTTCATTCCCTCCGACATTCCAGCACGACCTACAAGCTGAAACTCAACCATGGCGACCTGAAGGCCACTCAGGGCGATACGGGACACGCAGAGATCGACATGATCACCAGCGTGTATGCTCATATTCTGGACGAGGACCGCAAGATCAACGCCCAGAAGTTTGAGAGTGCCTTCTACGCAAATCCCGACTTGCGTTCGGTTCGTCCCCCAGAGGAAGAAAAGGAACCGGCACCCGCCGCATTGGATTTGGAGGCCCTGGTGGAACAGCTTCGCAAGTCGCCGGAACTGGCAAACACTTTGGCGGCGCTGCTCTCGGCAACACCCGGCGGCAAATGAGTCCGAAAAATCGAATTAGCAGGGACGCGATTTTTCTTAGCAAGCGCGTGTAAACCGTTCAAATCCAATTAGCAAGCATACAACAAAATTGAATGGAAACTCTCCCTTTGCTATACGCTTTTCAATTAAAACAAAAGCCGCTGTAAACCAGAGAAAAACGGCTTACAGCGGTTGTTTTGGCACCCCCGGCGAGACTCGAACTCACTACATTCCGCTTAGGAGGCGGACCCTCTATCCCGGTGAGGTACGGGGGCTTATACAACAAATATTCAATTTTCAGGCTCCACAGGATTCGAACGAACTGCCGCTTAGGAGGCGAACGCTCTATCCTGCTGAGCTACAGAGACTTATATGAAATTGAATTGGTAACGATCACTTTTGGCTTCGAGTTGATTGGTTGAGCACAACCTTAGGAGGCGAACGCTCTATCCTGCTGAGCTACAGAGACACAAAGAACGCTTATTTATTATACCTGCTTTTGGAAGGTAAATCAAGTTGAAATGTGCGCGGCGGTAGTGTATAGTGAAAGCAGCGCTGCCGCGCGCCGGGTTTGCGGTGCTGGGCGGCGGAGAATAACGCGGCGGAAAGCCGCGCGGAAAAGGAGAAACGCATGCTTTCGCGTGAATTGTATTTTGCCCTGCTGGGCACCGGCGCCACCTGCTTTGCCACTGTGCTGGGCGCGGGCACCGTGTTCCTGTTCAAAAAGGATATGGGCGCCGGGCTGCAGCGGGCGTTTCTGGGCTTTGCCGCCGGGGTGATGATTGCCGCGTCGGTGTGGTCGCTGCTCATTCCCGCCATGGAGATGGCCGAGGAGCAGGGCCAGAGCGCCCTGCTGACCGCAGGAGGCGGCTTTGTGCTGGGCGGCGTCTTTCTGATGCTGCTGGACCGGCTGCTGCCCCACCTGCACATCGGCAGCGACGAGCCGGAGGGCCTGCCCGCCCACCTCAAGCGCACCACCATGGTGGTGCTGGCGGTGACGCTGCACAACATCCCCGAGGGCATGGCTGTGGGCCTGGCCTTCGCGGTGGCCGCCCGGGACGGCGGCGCGGCGGCCCTGCCCGGAGCGGTGGCACTGGCCATCGGCATGGGGCTGCAGAACTTCCCCGAGGGCGCGGCCATCAGCCTGCCCCTGCGGGGGCAGGGCGTTGGCCGGGGCAAGGCCTTCGTGTGCGGCGCGCTGTCCGGCGTGGTGGAGCCGGTGTTCGGCCTCGCCACCGTGCTGGCGGCGGGCAGCGTGGCGGGCATGATGCCTTGGGTGCTGGCCTTCGCCGCCGGCGCCATGATCTATGTGGTGGTGGAGGAGCTCATTCCCGAGGCCCATCTGGGCGAGCACTCCCATGTGGGCACCGGCAGCGTGATGCTGGGCTTTCTGGTGATGATGCTGCTGGACGTGGCCCTGGGCTGACCTTTTTTGCGAAAAGGCGCGCCGCCTGCTGTTCCGGCAGGCGGCGCGCCTCGCTTTAAAACTCCTTTTTCTCGTAGATGCGGCAGCTGGCCAGCCAGCAGACGAGGCAGACCGCCGCCGCCGCGCCGGCAAGGACCCCGATGCCGGGAACAAGGCTCGTTTCCATCCAGCCGAACATGGCCGTTAACAAACCGCCCGCATCGCCCAGGCTCGCGGCAGCGAAGATGCCGCCGCCGACGACCACCAGGGCCAGCAGCATGGCGCTTCGGGCCTTATCCGGCCCGAAGGCGTAGGTGAGGGGCAGCATCACCGCAAAGTAGACCACCAGGACCAAGGTCGCCAGCAGGCTTGTCAGGACGCTTTCCATGAGGGGGACGCCCACCACCAGATACGCCACCGGGGCCATCACCAGGCTGTAGACCTGGCCGGCGGCCACGCAGAGGCCCAGCAGCAGGAACTTGGCGGTCACCACCGCTCTGCGGCTTACCGGCAGGGTGGCGGCGTAGAAGTCCCAGCGGCAGGCGTTGTCCACGCTGAACAGGCTGAGGACATAAAAACCGTACATCCAGCTCATCAGAGTGAAGAAGCTGGTCATCTTGAGCGCGATGCCGAGAGCGGTGTAGAGCGCCAGCACAAGGAAGAAATTCTTCATGTAGACCCGCCGCAGAAGGAACAGGTCTTTTTTCACAAGGCCGATCATACGCTTCTCCTTTCCGAATAGAACTGCATGATGTCATCGAGGGTGGGCTTATCCAGCACCGCGCCCGGCAAAAGGGCCGCGGCGGCGCGGCGGTCCTTCACCAGGGCCGCCTGGCCGAAGGCGTTGGCGCGCGAAGCCACCACCAGCCCGGCGGGCAGCGCGGCCAGGGCCTGGGCCCCGGCGCGCAGCACGCCGTACTCTTCCAGCAAGAGGTCCGTCTCCTTTTCAAAGAGGATGCGGCCTTTCTGGATATACACGATGTAGTCCGCCGCCTTTTCCAGGTCGGCGGTGATGTGGCTGCTCAGCAGCACGCTGTGCTCTTCGTCCTGGATGAAGCGGCGCAAAAGGTCCAGAATTTCGGCGCGCATCACCGGGTCCAGCCCGCTGGTGGCTTCGTCCAGCAACAGCAGCTTGGGGTGGTGGGCCAGCGCCGCCGCCAGCCGCAGCTTCATCCGCATGCCCCGGCTGAAGTCCTTCATCTTCTTGGCGGGGGGCAGATCGAACTCCGCCAGCAGCTGCCGGTAGTACCCCTTGTCAAAGCCGGGCTGGATGGACGCGAGGCACGCGCCCACCTCGGCGGGGCTGAGCACCTCGTAGAAAAAGGCGTCCTCGAACACAGCGCCCACCCGGGCCAGCGTTTTGGTGCGGCCCGCGGGCTTTCCCAGCACGGCGATCTCGCCGCCGTCCGGGCGCAGGGTGCCCAGGATGGCCCGCATGGTGGTGGTTTTGCCCGCGCCGTTTTCGCCGATGAAGCCCACGATGCTCCCGGCGGGCACGGTGAAGCTGACGTCTTGCAGCTGGAAGTCGGGGTAGCGCTTGCACAGGCCGCGCACCTCAATGGCGTTTTCCATGGTTCATTCTCCCTCTGACAGCAGTTTGAGTGTTTCCAGCACCTCCGAACGGGTCACGCCGCCCGCCGCCGCCACATCCAGCGCCTGGCTCAGCAGTTCCTCCACCTTTTTGAGGGTGGCCTCCCGGTGAAGCTCCGGGTCCGCGGCGGCCACAAAGCTGCCCTTGCCGGGCACCGTGTGGATGAAGCCCGCGGCCTCCAGGTCTTCGTAGGCCCGCTTGGTGGTGATGACGCTGATGCCCAGCTCCTTCGCCAGAAAGCGGATGCTGGGCAGGGCTTCGCCCTGGGCCAGCTTGCCGGCGAGGATGGCGGCTTTGATCTGGTCGGTGATCTGTTCGTAAATGGGTTTTGCGCCGGAATTGCTGATGTAGATCTCCATCAGTGTTCCCCGTTTCTTTGAATTTGCCGGACTGTACATATCCGACATATACAGTATATACACAGTATACACAGTTGTCAAGGGGAGAAGGAAAACTTTTTTTCGGGCGGATACGCCCCGGATACAACCATTGTATACGTTTGATAAAAAGAGGAGGGAAAAACCATGGCAAACATCCTCATTGTGGACGACGAGGCGGCCATCGCGGACCTCATCCAGTTGACGCTGGCCCAGGCGGGGCACAAAAGCGAGACGGCGGCCAGCGGCAGCGCGGCGGCGGACAAGCTGGAAAAGGAGCAGTACGACCTGGTGCTGCTGGACGTGATGCTGCCGGGGATAAGCGGCTTTGAGCTGATGGAATACCTTGCGCCCGCTGGCACGCCGGTGATCTTTCTTACGGCGAAGGGAAAGCTGGCGGACCGGGTGCGGGGGCTGCGGCTGGGGGCGGACGACTACATTGTGAAGCCCTTCGAGCCGATGGAGCTCATCGCCCGGGTGGAGGCGGTGCTGCGCCGCACCGGGCGGCTGGGCACGGTGCGGGTGTTCGGGCTGGAGTTGGATCCGGCGGGCCGCACGGTGAAGCGGGAGGGCGAGCCGGTGGCGCTGACGCCCCGGGAATTCGATCTGCTTTTGCTGCTGGTGCGCAACCGGGGGCTGGCGCTTTACCGGGACGTGATCTATGAACGGGTGTGGGGCGACATTGCCGAGGACGACACCCGCACCCTGGATCTGCACATCCAGCGGCTGCGCAAGAAGCTGGGGCTGCAAAAACAGATACGCACGGTGTACAAAATAGGCTACATGCTGGAGGCGGAGTGAATGAAGTTTTCCCACAAGCTGGCGCTGGCCATGCTGGCGCTGCTGGCGGTGGTGCTGAACGCGGGGGCGGCCTGGCTGGTGCGCAGCAGCTTTGACAGCCAGCTGGCGGCGGCCCAGCGGCAGAACGAAGCCCACCACCAGCGGGACGCCTACGGCGTGAAGCTGGCGCTGATGGAGGCGGGCGCGGCCCCCTGCGACGCCGGCCTGCTGAAGGAGTACGGCCAGCGGCTGCAAAGCTACGGCGGCACCGGCGGCGAGTGGATGGCTCTTTACAACGGCAGCGGATTTCCGGTCTGGTCCAGCCTGCCCCAGGCTGTCACCGCCAACCACCAGCGGGCGGCGCTGACGGCGGGGGACGCCGCCGTGACCTATCTCGACACCGATGACGGGATATTTCAGCTGTACGCCACCAAGGTGGAGCAGGCGGCGGGAAGCGCCTGGGTGCTGAACGCCTACGATGTGACGGGCCTGTTCGAGGCGCGGGACGCGCTGCTGTGGGGTTTCGCCCGGGTGGAAGGGGCGGCCTTTGCGGCGCTGGTGGCGCTGGCGCTGGCCATGAGCCGGATGCTCACCCGCCCGGTGGCCCGTCTGGAGGAAGCGGCCCGGCGCATCGCCGCCGGGGCCTACGACGAGCGCACGGCCCTCGCGGGGGAGGACGAGCTGGCGGCCCTGAGCCGCAGTTTTGACCGGATGGCCCAGGCGGTGCAGCAGAAGGTGGAGCAGCTGGACCTGTCGGTGCGCCAGCGGGACGACTTCGTGGCGGCCTTCACCCACGAGCTCAAGACCCCCATCACCAGCATGATGGGGTATGCATCGCTGCTGCGTTCCGGCGAACTGCCGCCCGAACAGCGGAAAAAGGCGGCGGACTACATTTACCACGAGACAAAGCGGCTGGAAGCGCTGAGCCAAAAACTGATGGTGTTCATGGGATTGGAACACACCGGCACGCTGGAACTGGAGCCGCTGGAACTGAAAGCCCTGGAGGCGCGGCTGCGGCGCATCCGCCCGCCCGGGGCGGAAACGGAACTGGTGTTCGAGGGCTTTGAGGGACTTGCTGTGATGGCCCAGCCGGATCTGTTGCTGGCGCTGGTGCAGAACCTTGTGAGCAACGCTGAAAAAGCCGGCCCGGCGGACGGCAGGGTGACCCTGACCGCCGGGGCCAAAGAAGGCCGGGTGGCGCTGGCAGTGAAGGACAAGGGCCGGGGCATCCCCGCCGAAGAACTGGCCCGGGTGACCGAGCCCTTTTATATGGTGGACCGCTCCCGCGCCCGGGCGCAGAACGGCAGCGGCTTCGGCCTTGCCCTTTGCGCGCGCATCGCCAGGCTCCACGGCGGTGAGCTTGCCATCGAGAGCGAAGCGGGCAAAGGCACCACCGTGCGGTTCACTTTGAAGGAGGCGGGGAGATGAAACGACGGCTGAAAAGCGCCGGGCTCTGGCTTTTGGTGCTGGCGCTGGCGGCGGGCAGCATGGCCCTGCCCTGGATGGTGTGTAAAGGCTATGACCGACAGCTTTTCGCCCGGCCCCAGGCCCGCCCGGCCACCGACCTTGCTTTGAGCGCGGCGGCGCGGGAGAACGATTTTGTGAGCCAGCTTTACGAGCGGCAGGGCCTGCTGGGCGGCTGGGGCGAGGGCTGGGAACCGATCGAGGAAGGCGAGGCCGCCGCGGCGGCGGAAAACGCCCGGGAAACGCTGCTGGAACTGTTGGCGCTGGAAAACCTGCCCGACGGGGCGAGGCAGGCGATGGGCGAAGCGCTGGCGCAGAGCAGCCAGGGCCAGGCCTGGCGGGACGAGATGGGCTTTGTGCGGGTGCGGCTTGGGGATGTGTACCTCATCACCGAGCCGGTGACCGGCCTGCCCACGCGCTTTTCGGCCTACGGCGCGGCGATGGACGCGCCCGCCGACCCGATGGCGCTGCTGGGCCAGTGGCGCGCTTTGCTGGGGGTGGACGCGCTGCCCGATTGGGAAGAGACCGAAACGGCGCAGGCGGGGGCGACGGAACTGCGCTCACAGCAGGGGCGGCTGCGGCTGCAAACTTGCGCCGCCCATGAGGCTTTTTTGCTGGAAGCGGCCTCTTTTTCCTGAAACGAAACATGCCGGCTGAAAGTTGGATAAAAGCGGGGTTTACACTGAGGGCAGCATCAAGGCAGAGGCGGCAAGCGCTCTGCCGGATTAAAGGAGGCCGTTTGAAATGAAACAGATGAAACGCGCGCTGGCCGCCGCGCTGGCGGCGGCGCTGCTGGCGGGCTGCGCCGGGCAGGAGGCGGGGCAGAGCGCGTCCGCTTTGCCGGCGAGCGAAAGCGCGGCCCAGACCGACGGGGCAGCCGTGGAGCAGCTGCTGAATGGAGAGCATATTCTCAATGCAGCGCCAAGGGGATACCAGGGGGAGCTGTTGGCGCAAAACGGACAGGGAGACTACAGAGTTGTCGATCGTTTTGTCTGCTATACCGACTACACCACCGGCGTTCGCGAACCTCTGTGTGACGTGGCGGGATGTACCCACAAGGATGAGAACTGCCCGGCATTCACGCCTTACTCCCGCGAGGTGGCTTTGGCGGGGGACTGGGTGCTCACCTGCGGACGGGATGCGGACGGGACCTATTCGCTGGATGTGCGCAGGCCGGATGGCGGCGACAAAAAGGTGCTGTTCAGTGGCTTGGGGAAAATCTCTTTTCATCCCTTGAGCGCATCTGTGGAAGGGGATAGGATATGGCTGGCGATGGAGGGGAAAGCGGTGCTGCTGGACCCGGAAACCGGCGAGACCGAAGAGGGGGCGGAACTGCCCGAGGAGTTTGCCGGCGGGGCAGCTTTTGGCTCGGGCCTGCTGCATGGTTTCAGCGATGGAAAGGAACTGCTGGAGGAGTATTACCAGCCCTCCGGTGACTTGAAGGCGGATATGCAGCAGCAAGAGGAGATTCTTTCTGAAGCAACATTCACGGAAAGCGTCTGGGATCCCCGCACCGGCAAGGAAGTGCCGCTGTTGAGCTGGGACAATGGGAAGTGGCAGTCGCTCTCCTGCTGGAACAACAAGGAGATCCTGTTCAGTAAGGCACAGGGCCGCTTTGAGGCGTGGGACCTTGCCACCGGTGAAACAACGGTACTTGCTGAGAACTGGCCGGAAAATCAGTTTATTGTCGTCGGCTGCGTATGGGATGACCATCTGATGTTGGAAACGATGTGGAAGGCAGAGCCGGACAACATTGACACTTGGAGAGAATGCCTGTTCGCGCTGGACCTTGCCGGCGGCGGGCTGACCGAGATCACCCTGCGCAACCAGGGCGGCGACGGCACTCGGCTGCCCCGCATTTTGGGGGAGAGCGAGAGCGAATTCTACGTCATCCGCCGCACCCCCGGCGAGGGCGGCGCCGAAGGCGGGATGGCCATGATCTCCAAGGCAGACTACTACGCCGGGGTGGATTCGATGCGGCCCATCCAAAACATGTTCTGAATAAAACAGCGCCCCCGGGCCGCGATTTCGCGGCCCGGGGGCTTTTTGCGCTTAAAACTTATTTCAGGAACATCCGCACCATTTTTTCGTTCGTTTCGCTGTAAGGCATGTACCGCATGGGCAGGTCCAGCCAGAGGGCCTTTTTCACGATGCTCTTTTCGTGGCTGAAGGCCTTGAAGCTGCGCTCGCCGTGGTAGTTGCCCATGCCGCTCTGGCCCACGCCGCCAAAGCCCATGTCGTGGGTGGCAAGGTGGATGATGGTGTCGTTGACGCACCCGCCGCCAAAGCTGCACCGGGCCAGCACCTTCTGCTCCACCGCAGGGTCTTTGGTGAAAAGATAGAGGGCCAGCGGCTTCTCCCGCCCGTTCACAAAGGCGATGGCTTCGTCCATGCCGTCCACCGGGATGAGGGGCAGGATGGGCCCGAAAATTTCCTCCTGCATGGGTTTGCAGCCGGCGGTGCCCTCCACCAGGGTGGGCTCGATCCAGCCGGAAACTTCGTCCGCACGGCTTTGGCCGCCCGCCAGGATGGTCTCGCCTTCCAGAAGGCCGGTGATGCGCTCGAAGTGCTTGCGGTTGATGATGCGCACATAGTCCGGGTTGTGCAGCGGGTCGGGCCCCAGCATGGCGGCAAACTGCTTTTTCAGTTCTTCCACCAGCCGGTCCTTCACCGTGCGGTCCACCAGCACATAGTCCGGCGCGACGCAGGTCTGGCCGGCGTTGAGCACCTTGCCGAAGGCAAGCCGCCTGGCGGTGAGGGGGATGTCGGCGGTGCGGTCGATGAGCACCGGGCTTTTGCCGCCCAGTTCCAGGATGACGGGGGTCAGCCAGCGGCTGGCCTTTTCCATCACCAGCCTGCCCACCGTCACGCCGCCGGTGAAAAAGATGAAGTCGAAGCGCTGGTCCAAAAGGGCCGAGTTCTCCTTGCGGCCGCCCTCCACCACTGTGACCCAGCCGGGGTCGAAGGTGTCGGCGATGAGCTTTGCCATGGCCGCGCTGGTGGCCGGGGCGTAGGCGCTGGGCTTTAAGACCACGCAGTTGCCCGCCGCCACCGCGCCGATGACCGGGTCGATGCTGAGCAGGAAGGGGTAGTTCCAGGGGGCCATCACCAGCGTCACGCCGTAGGGCTCGGAGAGGATGAAGCTTTTGGCGGAAAACTGGGCCAGGGGGGTGCGGGCCCGCTTCGGCTTTGCCCAGCCGGGCAGCTTTTTGACGGCGTGGCCCACCTCGTCCAGCACCATGCCGATCTCGGCCATATAGCTTTCAAAACCGCATTTGTTCAGATCCTGCTTCATGGCGGCCTGCAGGTCTTTTTCCTGGGCGCGGATGTTCGCTTGCAGACGCTTTAACGCGGCCACGCGGGCGCTCACCGGCAGGGTGGCGCCGGTGGCAAAAAAGTCTCGCTGACGTTTTACGATGGATTCGATGTCCATGCGTGTCACCACACTTTCTCCAGAATGGCCAGCACCTGCTCAAAGGAGGCCTGGCGGGGGTTGACGATCATGGCGCCGTCGTCCAGGGCGGTGCGGGCCACCGCCTCGAAGGCGCTTTTTTCCACCCGGCCGGTGTCCCGCAGGGTGGCAGGCAGGCCGCAGGCGTCGTGCAGGCGGCTTCGCAGGGCCTCCACCGCCCGGATGGCGGCGGCGGCCCGGTCGGGGGCGGGGGTGGCGGCGTATTCCTCCGGCCCGGCAAGGGCCAGCAGCAGCTCGCCGTAGCGCACACCGCACACCGGGAGGTTGAACTCCATCACCGCCGGCAGCAGGATGGTCATGGCGTCGCCGTGGGCCACCCGGCACACGCCGCCCAGGGCGTGGCCGATGGCATGCACCAGGCCCACCATGCTGTTGGAGAAGGCCGCCCCCGCAAGAAGGCTTGCGTTGGCCATGGCAAGGCGGGCGGCTTTGTTCTGGCCGTTTTCCACCGCGGCGGGCAGGTTCTGCATCACAAGGCCCATGGCCTTTTCGGCAAAGGCGTCGCTCACCGGGTTGCGCTGCAAACAGCTGGCCGCCTCGATGGCGTGGCACAGGGTGTCCATGCCGGTGGAGGCGGTGATGCGGGGCGGCAGGCTGGCGGTCATGCGCACGTCCAGCACCGCCGCGTCGGGCAGAAGGTGGTAGCTGATGAACTCCATCTTCACATGCTTTTCGGGGTTTGCCACCACGGCCACCAGGGTGGCCTCGCTGCCGGTGCCGGAGGTGGTGGGCACCGCGATGAAGGGCACGTGGTTCCCGCGGCCCAGCACCTCGCAGCCGGTGTTCTGCAAAAGATCCCCGCTGCCCTGGGCCAGCACCATGCCCACGCCCTTGGCGGTGTCGATGACGCTGCCGCCGCCCACGGCCACAAGGCCGTCGCAGTTCTTCTCGCGGAAAAAGGCGGCGATCTCGTTCACCGTCTGGATGGAGGAATCCGGCGGGATGCGGCAGAACTGGGCCGCGAAGGCGCCGCCGCCCTGGGCCATGGCCCCCTCCACGGCGGCCACCGCCCCCGCTTTCACAAGCCCCTCGTCGGAAAGCAGCAGGGGCCGGGCGCTGCCCAGGGCCTCCAGTTCGTGGGGGATGTGCTCCAGCGCGCCGTCGCCCGAAAGGATCTTTGCGGGCAGCTTGAATTCATAATAACTCGGCATCAAAACGACCTCCTTACCGGCCCAGCAGCACCGCGCCGTAGAGCCGCAGGCTGCTTATCTGCTTTTCGGGCAGCTCTTTCAGGATAGATTTTGCCCAGAAGGGCGGGAAGAGATACCCCTCCGCCAAATCCACGCACCGTACAAAGCCCATGGTCTCGCTCACGTTGCCCCGCACGGTGAACCGGTGCTGGGCGTAAGCCGCGGCCACCCCCATCTGGCCGGTGAACACATAGAAGGCGTCCCGCACGCTTTTGAAGCGGATGAGGATGTCCGGCGTGGGGGCGCTTTTCAGCCGGGCAAGACGTTCAGCCCGCCGGGATATGTACAGCGCCGGGCCGCCGGGCACTTCCAGCCCCAGCACCCTTTGCTCGGGCCAGAGGGCTGTCTCGGCGGCGACGCGGCTGTCCCGCACCGAGAGGGCGTTGAGCGCCCGGAACAGGAAAAACAGCACCACCCGGCACACCGTGCGCTGGGCGCCGGCGGCAAGGCGATGGCGAAAACGAACACGCATGGGCAATCCTCCTTTTCAAACGTAAAAAAGGCCCCGGCGGAGCGTTCAGCGGCCTGTCAGCCGGTGCAGCAGCATCCGCAGGCGGGTGTAGCCGTTTTTTTCATCCAGCGCAAGGTCCGCCGCCGGCTCCCATTTCCAGCGGGCATCGTCAAAATAGAGCGCGCCGTTTTCCATTTTGGTCAGGCGGCGGGGCAGGGCGGCCTGGTCCACCAGCGGGCCGAAGGGCTGTTTGTAGGAGAGAGCGCCGTCCTGGGCAAGGCTGGCCCAGACGCCGAACACAAAGCAGGCTCCCTCGCCGTAGCAGTAGCGCTCGAAGCGGACCTTCCCGTCGCAGTAGAACAGCATGCAGTCGCGGTATTTGTTCAGGTATTCCTTTTCGTACCGCCTGCCGCAGCCGCCGCCCGCCAGTTCCCTTGCATCCATGCCCGCGGCCTCCTTTTACGCATTTTGCAATTTCAGTATAGCATGCGGCCGGCGGGGGTGTAAAGCGGCCCGGAAAGTTAACTTTTTCACGTGCGAAAGACGGCGGAAGGCCGCTTTTTTTGTGTGGACGGACGTGGGCATCTGTGGTACAATCAAAGGGTGGGTCTTGGACCCGGATGAGGGGAGCGTGAAAGAATGCTGGAAGAACTGAAGCAGGCCGTCTATGAGGCCAACATGGAGCTGCCCCGGCGGGGCCTGGTGACCTACACCTGGGGCAATGTGTCCGGCATCGACCGGGAGAAGGGCCTGGTGGTCATCAAGCCCTCGGGCGTGGACTATGAGCAGCTCGCCCCCGGCAAGCTGGTGGTGCTGGACCTTGACGGCAACGTCGTGGAGGGCGGTTTGAACCCCTCCTCTGACACAAAGACTCACCTGGAACTCTACAAAGCCTTCCCGGCGCTGGGGGGCGTGGTGCACACCCACAGCCCCCATGCGGTGGCCTGGGCCCAGGCGGGGGAGGACATCCCCTGCTACGGCACCACCCACGCCGACTATTTTTACGGCCCGGTGCCCTGCGCCCGGGGCCTGACCAAAGAGGAACTGGACGAAGACTACGAGAAAAACACCGGCAGGGCCATCGTGGAGACCTTCACGGGCCGGGGTCTTGACCCGGTGCATGTGCCCGCGGTCATCTGCCGCAGCCACGGGCCTTTTGCCTGGGGCAAAACGGCAGCCCAGGCGGTGTACCACGCGGCGGTGCTGGAAGAAGTGGCCAAGATGGCGCTGCTGACCCGGCAGGTAAAGCCGGAGGCTGCGCCCGCCCCCGCCCACCTGGTGGAAAAGCACTTTTTGCGCAAACATGGACCAAACGCCTATTATGGGCAGAAATAAAAGGGAGGAAAGAGGAAATGAAGTTCTTTATCGACACGGCGAACGTGGACGAAATTCGCGCGGCGAACGACATGGGCGTCATCGCGGGCGTGACCACGAACCCCAGCCTCATCGCCAAGGAGGGGCGGGATTACGCCGAGACGCTGGCCGAGATCGCGTCCATCGTGGACGGACCCATTTCCGGCGAGGTGAAGGCCACCACCACCGACGCGGCGGGCATGATCGAGGAAGGCCGGGCCATCTACGCGCTGGACCCCAAGCACATGGTGGTCAAGATCCCCATGACCGCTGAGGGCCTGAAGGCCATCAAAGCGCTTTCCGCCGAGGGCATCCCCACCAACTGCACCCTTATCTTTTCCGCCAACCAGGCGCTGCTGGCGGCGCGGGCGGGGGCGGCCTATGTGTCGCCCTTCCTGGGGCGGCTGGACGACATCAGCCAGCCGGGCATCGACCTCATCCAGGCCATCAGCGCCATCTTCTCAAACTACCCCGACCTGCGCTGCGAGATCATCGCGGCCAGCGTGCGGGGCCCCATCCATGTGACCGACTGCGCCCTGGCGGGGGCGGACATCGCCACCGTGCCCTACAAGGTCATCCAGCAGATGATAAAGCACCCGCTCACCGACGCGGGCATCGAGAAGTTCAGGGCGGACTATGTAAAGGTGTTTGGTGAATGATATGACGAAACAACAGGAACAGGAACTGAAAAAGCTGGCCTGCAAGGCGCGCATGGGCGTGCTCACCGCCACCCACGGGGCCAAGGCGGGCCATCCGGGCGGCAGCCTTTCCGCCGCCGACGCGCTGACCTACCTTTATTTCAGGGAGATGAAGGTGGACCCCGCCGACCCGGGGGCCGAAGGCCGCGACCGGTTCGTGCTCTCCAAGGGGCACGCCGCGCCGGGCCTTTACTCGGTGCTGGCGCTGCGGGGCTATTTCCCGGTGGAGGACCTGCCCACCCTGCGCCACATCGACAGCTATCTGCAGGGCCATCCCAACATGAACACGGTGCCCGGCGTGGACATGTCCACCGGCAGCCTGGGCCAGGGCGTTTCCGCCGCCTGCGGCATGGCGCTGGCCGCCAAATATAAAAAGCAGCCGGGCCGCGTTTACGCCCTGCTGGGCGACGGCGAGCTGCAGGAGGGCGAAGTGTGGGAGGCGGCCATGTTCGCCGCCCACTACAAGCTGGATAACCTGTGCGTTCTGGCGGACCTGAACGGTTTGCAGATCGACGGCCCGGTGGTCGAGGTGATGGACCCCGGCCCGGTGGACGAGAAGTTCAAGGCCTTCGGGTTCTTTGTGCAGGCCGTGGACGGCCACAGCTTTGAGGCGCTGGAAGCGGCCTTCACCGCCGCCCGCGCCGAGAAGGGCCGGCCCAGCGCCATCCTGCTGAAGACCACCAAGGGCAAGGGCGTCAGCTTCATGGAGAACAACGTGGGCTGGCACGGCAAGGCCCCGAACGACGCGGAGTATGAGCAGGGCATGTCGGAACTGGCCGCCGCGCTCGAAGAACTGGAGGGGGAGACGGTATGAGCGAAGCGAAGACCATCGCCACCCGCGACAGCTACGGCGCCGCGCTGGTGGAACTGGGCAGGGAGCACGAGGACCTGGTGGTGCTGGACGCGGACCTGGCGGCCGCCACCAAGACCGGCGTTTTCAAGAAGGCGTTCCCGGAGCGCCATTTCGACTGCGGCATTGCAGAGCAGAACATGATGGGCGTGGCCGCGGGCATGGCGGCGGCGGGCCTTGTGCCGTTCGCCTCCAGCTTTGCCATGTTCGCCGCGGGGCGCGCCTTTGAGCAGGTGCGCAACTCAGTGGGCTACCCCCATCTGAACGTGAAGATCGGCGCCACCCACGGCGGCATCTCCGTGGGCGAGGACGGCGCGAGCCATCAGTGCTGCGAGGATTTTGCGCTGATGCGCTCCATCCCCGGCATGGTGGTGCTCTGCCCGGCGGACGACGTGGAGGCCACGGCTGCCGTGAAGGCCGCCTACGAGCACGAGGGCCCCGTCTACCTGCGCTTCGGGCGGCTGGCGGTGCCGGTGTTCCACAACGAGGCGGACTACAAATTTGAGATCGGCAAGGGCGAAGTGCTGCGGGAGGGCAGCGACCTTGCCATCCTGGCCACCGGCCTTGAGACCGCCGAGGCCCTGAAAGCCGCCGAGGCCCTGGCCGCCGAGGGCGTGAGCGCCCGGGTCATCAACCTGTGCAGCATCAAGCCCCTGGACACCGGGCTGGTGCTGAAGGCCGCCAAAGAGTGCGGCAAGGTGGTCACCTGCGAGGAGCACAGCGTCATCGGGGGCCTGGGCGAAGCGGTGTGCGCCGCCATCGCCGAGGCGGGCGTGGCCTGCAGGGTCAAGCGCGTGGGCGTTAAGGACGAGTTCGGCCATTCCGGCCCCGCCAAGGAGCTGCTGGCCCAGTTCGGGCTGGACGCCGCAGGCATCGCCAGGGCCTGCCGCGAAGTGTGAAAAAGGGGGAAGCGACAATGTCCATTGAACGGGTGAAAGCCTATTTTGCGGCGGCGGGCCTTGCGGACCGGGTGCGGGAGTTCGAAGTCTCCAGCGCCACGGTGGAGCTGGCTGCGCAGGCGCTGGGCTGCGAGGGCAAACGCATCGCCAAGACCCTCTCCTTCATGGGCCCGGCGGGGCCGCTGCTGGTGGTGGCCGCCGGCGACGCCCGCATCGACAACCCGAAATTCAAGGCCCGGTTCGGCATCAAGGCCAAGATGCTCACCCCCGAGCAGGCGGTGGAGCTGGTGGGCCACGCGGTGGGAGGCGTGTGCCCCTTCGCCGTGAACGAAGGCGTGGAGGTGTGGCTGGACGAATCGCTGCGGCGGTTCGAGACGGTGTTCCCCGCCTGCGGCAGTTCCAACAGCGCCATCGAGCTGACCATCCCCGAGTTGGAACAGCACGCCGCGCCCAAAGGCTGGGTGGACGTGTGCAAGGGCTGGAACGACCCGGCCTGACCCCAAAGCGAAACACAAAAAGGCCGCCCCCGCGCACTTGCGCGAGGGCGGCCTTCTCTCTGCATCGCTTACAGGCGGAAGTGCCAGAGGATGGCGTCGCGGCGGACCTGGCCGGGGCGCAGGATGACGTCCTGGCCGAAGGCGGGCTGGTTCACCGCGTCGGGGAAGGTCTGGGGCTCCAGGCAGAAGCCGCTGCGTTTTTCGTGGCCCTGCATGAAGTTGCCGGAATAGAACTGCACGCCGGGCAGGGTGGTCTCCACCGTCATGGTAACGCCGGTGGCGGGGCTCGTCACCTCGGCCAGCGGGCGCAGGCCGCCGGGGCCGGGGGCGGCGTCCAGCGCGAAGTTGTGGTCGTAGCCGCCGGCGATGGCCAGCTGCGGGCAGCGCTGCCCGATGCGCTCGCCGATGGCGCGGGGCGTGGTGAAGTCGAAGGGGGTGCCCTCCACCGCCGCCAGTTCGCCGGTGGGGATGAGGGTCTCATCCACCGGGGTATAACGGCTGGCAAACAGGCGCAGCCGGTGGTCCATCACGGCCTCGGGGCCCGCGTCCCTGCCCGCCAGGTCCCAGTAGGCGTGGCAGGTGAAGGCGGCGGGGGTGGCCTTGTCCGCCTCGGCCTCCCATTCCAGAGAGAAGCCGTCTTCCAGCAGCTTCCAGCGCACCGTCAGCTCCAGCCTGCCGGGGTAGCCCTGGTCGCCGTCGGGGCTTGAGAGGGCCAGCTCCAGCAGGTCGCCCTCCGCCCGCACCAGGCGGAACACCCGCCTGCTGAAACCGTCCACGCCGCCGTGCAGGTGGTTTTTGCCGTTGTTGCAGGCCAGCTGGTAGCCCCTGCCGTCCAGGGTGAAACGCCCTTTGGCGATGCGGTTGGCCACCCGCCCCACAAAAACGCCCAGATAGTCCGGGCAGTCAAGATAGGCGGCGGGGTCGGCGTAGTTCAGCAGCACCTCCACCGGCCTGCCCCCCGGGCCGGGCACCGCCACCCGCTGCAGGGTGGCGCCCCGGTCCAGCACAGAGAAGGAGACGCCGCCTTTTTCCAGGGTGTAGCGGTGGACGGGGGCGCCGTTTGGCAGGGTGAGGAACAGTTCTTTTGTGACAGACATGGATTTGGCCCTCCCTTTCATTCAGTCGCTTTCGGCCAGGCGGAGGCCGCCCACCGGGCGGATGGAGACCACATGGCACATCCCCTCGCCCAGCAGAGCCTCCATGCCGGCCTTGAAGGCGGGCACGAAGTCCAGCGGCACATAGGCCTGGATGGTGCCGGCGAAGCCGCCGCCGTGCACCCGGTAAGCGCCCCGCCCGGCCAGCAGGGTGCCCGCCAGCGCAAGGGCCAGCGCCACCGGCTGCTCTTCGGCGGGCTTTGTGCGGCAGAAGACGTTTTGCAGGTAATCAAAGCTGGACTGGCCGCTCTCGGCCACCAGCCGCAGATAGCGGCCGAATTCGCCCGCCGCCAGCGCCTCGGCCTGCAAGGCGGCCCGCTCGTCGTCGGCGTAGAAGTGGAAGGCCCGCAGCAGCGCCCGGTCGCCCAGCTTTTTGCGCAGGGCGGGCAGGGCCCTGTAGAATGCCTCTTTGGGCACATCCCGCAGCACCTGGCCGCCCAATGCGGCGGCCACCGCCTTCATCTCGGCGGGGATGGCGGCGTATTCGCCGGTGAGGTCGGCGTGGTCGGCGCCGGTGTCCACGATGCAAAGGGCATAGCCCTGGCCCGCCAGGTCCAGAGAAAGGGGCCGCACCACCGGCGCGGCGGGGTCGGCAAAATCCATGGCCACCACGCCGCCCACGGAACTGGCCATCTGGTCCAAAAGGCCCGAGGGCTTGCCGAAGAAGACGTTCTCGGCGCGCTGGCCGATCTGGGCGATGGACACGGGGCTCTCGGCGCCGCCGGCAAACAGGTGGTTCGCGATGTTGCCGATGAGCACCTCAAAGGCGGCGGAACTGGACAGGCCGCTGCCTTTGAGCACCGCGGAGGTGGTGTAGGCGTCGAAGCCCCGCACCGGCCAGCCCTTTTCGGCAAAGGCGGCGCACACGCCCCGGATGAGGGAGGCGGAATGGTTGGCCTCGTTCTCCACGGGGGCCAGCCGGGCCAGGTCCACCACGTCCATCTTGAAGCCTTCACTGAGCACCCGCACCGTATCGGTGCCGTTGGGGGCGGCCAGGGCGATGACGTCCAGATCCACGCTGGCGGCCAGCACCCGGCCGTGCTGGTGGTCGGTGTGGTTGCCGCCCAGCTCGGTGCGGCCCGGCGCGGAGTAAAAGGCGAACTCCCGCTCACCGCCGCCAAAGGCGGCGGCAAAGCCTTCCACCAGGCGGGCATAGCGGGCGCGGCAGTTGGCGGCGGAGCGGCCCGCGCAGCCGTAGAGGCTGGCAAAGGCGGCGTCCCACCGGCCGGCGGAAAGGCCGGCTAAAAGCTGCTGTGCGTTTCTCATTGCATAAGACCCCTTTCACGGGCGTTTTGTCGGCACCATTATACCATGAAAGAAAGGCGGCGTACAGGGGCGGCGGGGGGTTCTTGCCAAGAAAAGACAGGAACGGTATAATAAAGTACAGAATAGTGAAAGGGAGGAGACTCTATGGACCGACCCGGCGTCGTTTGGCAGGACCGCAAGCGCATCATTTTCGGCCTGCCCTGGACTTTTACGAAATATGTTCTGACCAAGGAAAAACTTCTCGTCCAGACCGGCATCCTGAACACGAAGGAAGAGGAGGTGCGCCTTTACCGCATCATGGACGTGACCCTGCGCCGCTCGCTGGCCCAGCGCATGTTCGGCCTGGGCACCATCCACTGCTGCTCGGCGGACAAATCCACCCCCGAGTTCGACATCAAGTGGATCCCCGACTCCTCCGCCGTGAAGGAGAAGCTCTCCGGCCTGGTGGAAGCCGAGCGGATGGCCAAGCGGGTGAGCAGCCGCGAGTTCATGACCGACGAGGACGACGGCGAGGACATACTGTGAGCCTTGCTTTACACCCGGCGGCCTTTGTGCTACAATAAGACCCGATAAGTCCGCGCCAGGAAGGCGCGGCGGCGCATTTTTAAAAACAGCGATGAGGATGCCACGAAGGCACGTCTGCCCCGCCGCAAGGCGAAGGGCGGCGCTTTCGCGGCATTTTTTTGATGATTCGAGGTGTGGGGATGGAACTGGAAGAATTTCTGCGGGGCAAAGCCGCGGCGCTGGCCTTTTCCGGCGGCGCCGATTCCGCCCTGCTGCTGGCGGCGGCGGTGAAGGCGGGCTGCCGGGTGCAGCCCTATTTCGTGCGCAGCGCCTTTCAGCCCGGCTTTGAGCTGGAGGACGCAAAGCGCCTGTGCGCCCAGCTGGGGGTGAAGCTGCGGGTGCTGGAGGCCAGCCCCCTGGAGGACGAACAGGTGCGGGCCAACGGGCCGCTGCGCTGTTATTATTGCAAGAGGATGATCTTCTCGGCGCTGGTGAGCGCCGCCACAGCGGACGGCTTTTCCGAGGTGTGGGACGGCACCAACGCCAGCGACGACGCGGCGGACCGGCCCGGCATGCGGGCGCTGGTGGAACTGGGGGTGAAAAGCCCCCTGCGCCTGTGCGGGGTGACCAAGGCCCAGGTGCGGCGCATGAGCCGGGAATTGGGCCTCTTCACCGCCCAAAAACCCGCCTATGCCTGCCTTGCCACCCGGGTGCCCACCGGCACGGCGCTGGAGGCCGGGACCCTGCGGCGGGTGGAAGAGGCGGAAGGCGCTCTGATGGCCATGGGCTTTTCGGACCTGAGGGTGCGGGTGCTGGGGCGGCTGGGCCGTTTGCAGCTGCCCGCCGGCCAGCTGGAGGAGGCGGCGCGCCGCCACAAAGAGATCGCCGGGGCGCTTGCGCCCTGGTTTGACGGGGTGCTTTTGGACCTTGCGCCCCGGAAGGAGGAGTGAAGGATGGAACAGCAGGAGATGCTGGAACTGCTGGAACAGGTGCGCTCGGGCAGGACCACCCCCCGGCAGGCCCTGCTTCAGATGAAGATGCAGCCCTTCGAAGACCTGGGCTACGCCAAGGTGGACCACCACCGGGGCCTGCGCCAGGGCGCCCAGGAGGTCATTTACGGGGCGGGCAAGACCCCGGAGCAGATCGCGGGCATTCTGCAGGCCATGGCCGGGAGGGGAGCGAAGAACATCATCGTCACCCGCATGAGCGCCGAAGCCGCGGAAAAAGTGAAGGGGGAGGGCATCCCGCTGGACTATGACCCCCTCTCCCGCTTCGGTCTGGCGGACCCAGCCCCCATCGCCGACCCCAAGGGCCTCATCGCCGTGGTCAGCGGCGGCACCAGCGACATGGCCGTCTGCGAAGAGGCCGCCCGCACCGCCCTTGCCATGGGGAACCGGGTGGAGCGGGTCTACGACGTGGGCGTGGCCGGGCTGCACCGGCTGCTGGCCAGGCTGGACGTGCTGATGCAGGCCAGGGTGATCATCGTCGTGGCGGGCATGGAAGGGGCGCTGGCCAGCGTGGTGGGCGGCCTTGTGGACTGCCCGGTGATCGCCGTGCCCACCAGCGTGGGCTACGGGGCCAACTTCGGCGGCCTTTCCGCGTTGCTCTCGATGCTCAACTCCTGCGCCAGCGGGGTGAGCGTGGTGAACATCGACAACGGCTTTGGCGCGGGGTATCTGGCCAGCATGATCAACCACATGGCCAAGGAGGACTGACGGCATGAAAACGCTGTATCTGGAATGCAACATGGGCGCGGCGGGGGACATGCTCACCGCCGCCTTGCTGGACCTGCTGCCAGAGGAGCGGCGGCAGGAATTTTTGAAGGTGATGAACGCCATCCCCGGCGTTCAGGTGCGGGCAGAGCCCGCCGAAAAATGCGGCGTGCGGGGCCTGCATGTGACCGTGCTGGCCCACGGCGTGGAGGAGCACAGCCATGACGTGCCCTGCGGCGGGGCGGATGCGCCCCATCTGCATGAGCATCCTCACGACCATGAGCATGAGCACGGGCACCAACATCCCCACGAGCATGACCATGGCCATGACCACGAGCATCCTCATGAGCATGAACATGGCCACGAACACGGCCACCACCACGCCAGCCTTGCGGACGTGCGGGCCATCGTGGAGGGGCTGCCGGTGCCGGAGACGGTGAAGGCGAAGGCCATGGAGGTCTACGGCCTCATCGCCGCCGCCGAAGCCCACGCCCACGGCCAGCCGGTGGAACTGGTGCACTTCCATGAGGTGGGCGCGCTGGATGCCGTGGCCGATGTGACGGCGGTGTGCCTTTTGATGGAATGGCTCGGCGTCGGCCGGGTGGCGGCCAGCCCGGTGAACCTGGGCGGCGGCCAGGTGAAGTGCGCCCACGGCGTGCTGCCGGTGCCCGCCCCCGCCACCGCCTGGCTGATGCGGGGCATCCCCTGCTACGGCGGCGAGGTGCGGGCGGAACTGTGCACCCCCACCGGGGCGGCGCTGCTGCGCGCCTTCGCCACCTCTTTTGGGCCAATGCCCGCCATGACGGTGAAGGCCGTGGGCGTGGGCGCCGGCAATAAGGAGTTTGCCGCCGCCAATGTGGTGCGCGCCTTCCTGGGCGAGACGGAGGGCTGCGGTGAGGCCGATCAGGTGGTGGAGCTTGCCTGCAACCTGGACGACATGACCGGCGAGGCCGTCGCCTATGCCGCCGGGGTGCTGCTGGCCGCCGGCGCGCTGGACGTTTACACCGAGGCCATTCAGATGAAGAAGAACCGCCCGGCGGTGAAGCTGTGCTGCCTGTGCCGGCCCGCCGACGCGGGGCGGCTCTCGCAGCTGATGCTGGCCCACACCACCAGCTGGGGGGTGCGCAGCTGCGCGATGGAGCGCATCGTTCAGCCCCGGGAATGCCGCCGGGTGGACACCCCCTACGGCCCGGTGGATGTGAAATTCGCGCCCGGCACGCCCTGCAAGGCCAAGGCGGAATTCGATCAGGCGGCGGCCGCCGCGGCGGCCGCCGGCGTGCCTTTGGAAACGGTGCTGGAGGCGGCGCGGCGCGCTTTTGAAAAACGGTGAGAGACAGCGTTTTTTAAAGCATTCGCAAGATTTTTCTAAAATAATCCGAAAAAATGCCGGAATATAACGCCGTATTGGGATATATTCCGGCATTTTTCAAAAGAATTTGCGCAAACCTATTGACATAGGGGGGCGGCACTGTATAATAACAATCGTGTGTTGCATCTAAGGCGGGAAAACACCCGTCAAACACATTGGCGCTGTATGTATCGCTGTAGCTGCCGTGGCAAGGAGGCTCTAACGTTTTTAAGGCCCACAGGCGGTGTAACAAACCTTTTGCGGGGCGATATAATTGGCGCTGACCCGCGGGCGGCCCGCCCCGGGAGAGTTCCGCAAAGGGGGATGCATGAAATGAATGAGATCGTATCGCTGAAAAACATTGTTGTCGACTTTGACGGCGAGCCGGTGCTGACCGGCCTGTCGCTGGACATCCACGACAAGGAGTTTGTGACCTTCCTGGGGCCCTCGGGCTGCGGCAAGACCACCACCCTCCGGGTCATCGGTGGATTCGTTCAGCCGAAGTCGGGCAATGTTTTTTTTAATGGCAAGGACATCACCGGCCTGCCGCCCTACAAGCGCCAGGTGAACACGGTGTTCCAGAAGTATGCCCTGTTTCCGCACCTGAACGTGTTCGAAAACGTGGCCTTCGGCCTGCGGCTGCAGAAGCTGCCGGAAAAAGAGATCCGCAGCCGGGTGCTGGAAATGCTGGAGGTGGTGGGCCTCAAGGGCTTCGAGCGCCGCCACACCGACCGCCTTTCCGGCGGCCAGCAGCAGCGGGTGGCCATTGCCCGGGGCCTTGTGAACCACCCGAAGGTGCTTCTGCTGGACGAACCTCTGGGCGCGCTGGACCTGAAGCTGCGCAAGGAGATGCAGCTGGAGCTCAAGCGCCTGCAGCAGGCCATGGACATCACCTTCATCTACGTCACCCACGACCAGGAGGAAGCCCTGACCATGAGCGACACCGTGGTGGTGATGAACGACGGCGACATCCAGCAGATCGGCAGCCCGGAGGACATCTACAACGAGCCGAAGAACGCCTTTGTGGCCGACTTCATCGGCGAAAGCAACATCCTGGACGGCATCATGCTGCGGGACTTCCAGGTGGAGTTTGCCGGCAGCCAGTTCACCTGCGTGGACAAGGGCTTCGAGCGCAACCAGCCGGTGCAGGTGGTGGTGCGCCCCGAGGACGTGCAGGTGGTGCCCGCCATCCAGGGCCAGCTCACCGGCATCGTGAAGGACCTCATCTTCAAGGGGGTGCACTTCGAGATGCATGTGGAGCAGGCCGGCTACGAGTGGATCATCCACTCCACCCAGGCCAGCGCCCCCGGCGAGCTGATCGGCATGCGCATCGGGCCGGACGAGATCCACATCATGGCCCGCATGGAGGAATGAGCCATGCTGAAAAACAAGAGCCTCGCCTTTCCCTATCTCGTCTGGATGACTGTGTTCATCGCCGTGCCGCTTTTGATCGTGGTGTACTTTGCCTTCACCACCAAAAGCGGCGCCTTTACGCTGGAGAACATCACCGCCCTGGGCGACTACACCACCGTGTTCGTGCGCAGCCTTCTTTTGGCCGCCATTGCCACGGCGATCTGCCTGGTGCTGGCCTTCCCGGTGGGCTACTGGCTCAGCCGGCTGCCTGTTTCCAGCCAGCGGATGATGCAGATGCTGGTCATCCTGCCCATGTGGATGAACTTTTTGCTGCGCACCTACGCCTGGATGAGCCTTCTGGAAAACAACGGCCTCATCAACCGCTTTTTGGGCCTGTTCGGCATCGGGCCCTTCGAGATGATCAACACCCAGGGGGCCGTGGTGCTGGGCATGGTTTACAATTACCTGCCCTATATGATCCTGCCGCTCTACACCGCCATGGTGAAGATCGACTCCAGCATCATCGAGGCCGCCCAGGACCTGGGCGCAGACATCTTCCGGGTGCTGGGCCGGGTGCTCATCCCCCTGGCCATGCCCGGCATCGCCACCGGCATCACCATGGTGTTCGTGCCCAGCGTTTCCACCTTCATCATCAGCCGCATGCTGGGCGGCGGCGACACCATGCTGGTGGGCGACCTGATCGAATTGCAGTTCTTGGGCAACAGCTACAACTACAATCTCGGCAGCGCCATGAGCCTGGTGCTGATGGTCATCGTGCTTTTGTGCATGAGCCTGACCAACACCAGCGGCAACAAAGACGGTGTGGAGGGGGTCATGTAAATGAGACAGTCTCATCTTCGCGCGTTGCAGCGGGTGTATCTCGTTTTGCTGTTTTCCTTCATGTATGTGCCCATCGCCGTGATGGCGGTGTTCAGCTTCAACGAGAGCAAGAGCCGCACCATCTTCACCGGCTTCACCTTCAAGTGGTACAAGAGCCTGTTCCACAACGAGATGATCTTAAGCGCTTTGGGCCTGAGCCTTGTGGTGGCGCTTATCGCCGCGGTGGTGGCCACCGTGGTGGGCACCGCCGCGGCCATCGGCATCAACGCCATGGGCAAGCGCAGCCAGGCGGTCATCAACAACATCAGCTACATGCCCGTGGTCAACCCCGAGATCATCACCGGCGTTTCGCTGATGCTGCTGTTCGTGGTGGCCAAGGACGGCATCGCCTGGGCCAACCAGAACCTGGGCTGGGCGCTGCCGGAAAACATCTTCGGCCTGCCCACTCTGCTCATCGCCCACATCTCCTTCTGCCTGCCCTATGTCATCTTCAACGTCTCGCCCAAGCTCCGCCAGCTGGACGCGCGGGTCTACGAGGCGGCGCTGGACCTGGGCTGCAACCCGAAACAGGCATTCTTCAAGGTGGTGCTGCCGGAGCTGGCCCCGGCCATCCTCTCCGCCTTCCTCATCTGCCTGACCTATTCCATCGACGATTTCCTGATCTCCTACTTCACCAGCGGCACCACCCAGACGCTGCCCATCGTGATCTACAGCATGACCCGCAAAAAGGTCAGCCCGGAGATCAACGCCCTTTCCACGGTGATGTTCCTGGTGATCCTGGCCATCATCCTTTTCTACAATTATCTGGACGGACGCCGCGAGCGGCGGAAAGCCTGATAATAAAAAATGCCCGAGGGGTGGCAGCTTTGCCACGGGCAAATCATAAGCGGCCCAAAGAGGCCGCGAACGGAGGAAAGCAATGAAAAAACTGTTCTGCACCCTGCTCGCCGCACTGCTGTGCGCGGGCGCCATGGCCCTGCCCGCCGCCGCGGCGGGCGAAGAGATGATCGTGGTCAACGACGACATCTCCGTCAGCGCCGACTACGACTGGACCCGCCTTGCCGACCAGGACATCACCCTGAACGTCTACAACTGGGGCCTGTACATCTCCGACGGCAGCGACGAGAGCGTGGATATTCTGTCGGCATTCACCGAGCTCACCGGCATCGAGGTGAACTACACCACCTACGACACCAACGAGAGCCTGTACGCCAAGCTCAAGAGCGGCGGCGCGGATTATGACGTGATCATCCCCAGCGACTACATGATCGGCAAGATGATCAACGAGGGCATGCTGGAAAAGCTGGACTTTGACAACATCCCCAACATGGCCAAGATCGGCGAACAGTACAAGGGCCTGGACTACGACCCGAACGACGAGTACAGCGTGCCCTACACCTGGGGCCTGGTGGGCATCGTCTACAACAAGACCATGGTGGACGAGGCGCCCACCAGCTGGGACGCCATGTGGGATGAGAAGTACGAGAACTCCATCCTGATGTTCAACAACAGCCGCGACGCCTTTGCCATTGCCGCCAAGCGCCTGGGCATGAGCATGAACCCCACCACCGTGGAGGAAGTGAACACCATCGCCGAGGAGCTGAAGGCCCAGAAAAGCCTGGTGCAGGCCTACGTGATGGACGAGATCTTCGACAAGATGGAGGGCGGCGAGGCCGCGCTGGCCCCCTACTATGCCGGCGACGCGCTGGTGATGATGGACGAGAACCCCGACCTGGGCTTTGCCATCCCCGAGGAGGGCACCAACTACTTCGTGGACGCCATGTGCATCCCTGCCGGCAGCAAGAACAAGGAAGCCGCTGAGATGTTCATCAACTACATGTGCGAGACCAGCGTGGGCGTGGCCAACTGCGATTACATCGGCTACTCCACCCCCATCACCGAGGTGTGGGAGCAGCTGCCCGATGACCTGAAATACAGCGAGGTGGCCTACCCCAGCGCGGAAGTTCTGGCCAACACCGAGGTGTTCACCGTGCTGCCCGACGAGATCAACGCCGCCATGGACAAAGCCTGGAGCGACATGAAGAGCTACAGCGAGGGCGGCAGCAGCTGGCTGATCCCCGTGGGGCTGGTGGTGGCCGTGGCAGTCGTTGTGCTGCTGTTCTGGAGCCGCAACCGCAAAAAGCAGCGCGAGGATTACTAAACCGCGGCTTTTCCAAAACAATTTAAGCGCCCCTGCGGCCTGGCCGCGGGGGCGCTTTTGCGTGTTTTGGGAGGCGGGGAGGGGCCGAGGGTTTTGGTGCGCGCGGGCACGCCGCAACGGGGAAAGACCCGCGCCGCCCGGCTGTGGGCCGCCGCCCGTCAGCGCCCGCCCTGTTTTAATTCTTCCAGATAGGCCGCCAGCTCGTCGATGTCCTCCTTGGAGAGGCCTTTCGTCTGGGCCATGGCGGCGATGAGGTTTTTGGCGCTGCCGCCGAACATCCGTTCCAGCGCCGAGCGGCTTTCCACCGGCAGATAGTCCTCCCGGGCCAGGGCGGCGGCGTAAAGATAGCCTTTGCCCTGCTTTTCGCGGGAGACACAGCCCTTGGCTTCCAGCCGGCCCAGCAGCGCCAGCAGGGTGGTGCTGGCCCAGCGCCGGCGGGCAAGGCGTTCCTCCAGCTGGGCCCTCGTCAGGGGGCCGGGGGCGGCCCACAGCTCCTTCATGATTTCCAGTTCTGCGTCGGGCAGGCGCTTTATTTCTAATTCACTCATGGCTCGTTTCCCTCCTGCGGTGTGGTGTCTGCCGGGGTGCGCTTCATCCACTGCCAGCTTTCGCCCCAGTCCCGGGTGTAGAATATCACCCGGTCGGAGCTGTCGTCGCCCCAGGCGGTGAAGGCCGCGAAGCCCGGCTGGGCGTCGGCGAAGAGGTCCGGCTCGTATTCCGGCCCGCCCAGGCTCAGGGCGCTGCACACATGGCAGTTTTCCCAGGGCGCGCCGGGCAGGGTGGCGGCCGCTTCGCCCAGGTCCAGCAGCTGCCAGGTCTGGCCGCCGTTCAAGGTGCGCAGCAGGTTGAATCTGCCGTTTGTGCCGTAGTCGCCGCCGTGGGCGCACAAAAAGCCCACTCTTTCGTTCAGGAACAGGAAGGGCCGACAGGCGGACAGGGCAAGCCCCTTGCCGGTGCCGCCCCCAAAGTCGCTGCCGTCTCCGCTGTACATCTCCTGCCAGCTTTCGCCCCCGTCGGTGGTGCGCAGCACCACAAAGTCGGCGGAGCTGACGAAATGGCGGTCGTGGGCGGGGCCGTAACCCCATTCGGCGTAATAGACCAGAAAACCGGTGTTGGGGCTGACGAACTGGTAGGCGCTGGGCCTTACCCGGGCGGCGCCGTTCGCTACGCC
The DNA here is from genome assembly GCA_019119025.1 of Candidatus Allofournierella excrementigallinarum. Classification (GTDB taxonomy): domain Bacteria; phylum Bacillota; class Clostridia; order Oscillospirales; family Ruminococcaceae; genus Allofournierella_A; species Allofournierella_A excrementigallinarum. The sequence goes on along the minus strand of DWXV01000060.1, from coordinate 28,149 downwards.
GTCCGCTTCCAGCGAGGCCCAGTCATTCTTCTGCGCTGTCTTTTCCAGCCAGTCGGAACAGTCCAGGGTGGTGCTGGTCCAGGTCTCGCCGCCGTCCGTGGTGTTCCACAGGGTCAGGCTCTTTTGGGCGTCGCCCTCAAGGCCGTACTGTGCCAGCCCGGCGTATTGCAGGTCGGGGGAGGCATAACTGAAGGGGGCCACGGGCGGAAGCTCGCCCGCCTCCTCCGGCAGCGGCACAGGGCCCGCGCCGTTGTAGTAGGCCGCCGGCCAGACCTCTTCTTCCGAAACGTAGGATCTGATGAGGGACTCGGTGTACTGGGCGCGCATTTCGTCGTTGTAGCGGTACATCCACTGCCAGCTTTCGCCCCAGTCGCGGGTATAAAGCACCACCATGTCGCCGAGAGTGTCGCCCTTGTCGCCCCAGGCAGTGAAAGCCGCGAAGCCCGGCTGGGCGCCGGTGATCAGGTCCTCCTGGGGCAGGTGCCGGGTGGAGCAGCCCAGCGCGCCGCAGACGTGGCGGCGCTGCCAGGGCGCGCCGGGCAGGGTGTCGGCCACTTCGCCCAGGTCCAGCTGCTGCCAGGTCTGGCCGCCGTCGGTGGTGCGCAGCAGATTGAACCGGCCCTTTTCGTTGTAGCCCTCCCCGTGGGCGCACAAGAAACCTACGTTCTCGTTCAAAAAGGCGAAGGGGGTGCTGATGACGATGTTGAGGGGGGTGCCGTTGCCGGCGTCCCGCCCATCGCCAAAGTACATCTCCTGCCAGCTCTCGCCGCCGTCCAGGGTGCGCAGCAGCACAAAGGTGTCGCTGCTGACGGTGAAGCGCTTGTCTGTGGGGCCGGATTCATACATGCCATAGAAGGCCAGGAAGCCCACCTCCGGGCTGACGAACTGATAATGCCTGGGAATGGCCCAGGCGATGCTTTTGTTAAAGACCGACTGCTTGTGGCTTTCCCAATGCTCCTCTTCGCCCATCCGTTCCAGCCAGGGTGAGCAGTCCAGCGGGGCGCTGGTCCAGTTCTCGCCGCCGTCGTCGGAGGTCCAAAGGGCCAGCTGGCCCGGGTGCTCCGCGTCCGCGTCGGGCAGGGCAAGGCCCCAATATTTCTGGTCGGGAGAGGCATAGCCGGCGATCTGATTATAACTGATGTCGTTCAGATTCGTCGGCAGCATTTCCAGGGGAAACAGGGCGTTCCCTGTGGTGTAAATGCCGTTGTGGGAATAGTAGACCGAGGGCCAGACCTCGGTGCTTGTGGAAAGGTCGGACACAGGCGCGGCGGAGGCGGGCGGTGCGGAGACCGGCGGCTCACCGCTTTCCGCCGGGGCGGCGTTGCATGCCACCAGGGCCCCCGCCAGGGCGGCGGCAAGGCAGAACACCGCCAGCGCCGCCGCGCCCCGCCGCTTGGGGGAAGTGTCCCACAGGCGGGCAAAGCGGGCCTTCACGTCCTTTTTGGTCAGGGAAAAGCAGGTGGTCAGCGCCGGGGCGCGGCCATGACCCACCGCGTGGAGCAGCGCGTCGCAGTAGGCCGCCCGATGCTCAGTTCCCAGCGCGGCGAGAACTGCCTCGTCGCAGGCGGTCTCCATGTCCCGCCCGGCCCGTTTTGCCAGCAGCCAGGCGGCGGGATTATACCAGTGCAGCGCCAGCACAAGGCTGAACAGTGCCTTGCGGGCAAGGTCGCGGCGGCGCAGATGGACCAGCTCGTGGGCCAGCAGATAGGCCCCGTCGGCTCCGGGCTGTGCGCTTTCCGGCACCAGCAGCACCGGGCGCAAAATGCCCGCCGCCATCGCGCCGGCGGCGTCGGGGCACTCCAGCAGCCGGGGCCGCTTTGCCAGCGGCTGGCGGGCGAGAGCCTCGTTTAGCGCGGCCTGCCAGCTTTCATCCGCCGGCAGGGCGCGGCGCATCGTTTTGCGCCGCCAGACAAAATAAGCGAACCACTGCCAGCCGGCGACCCCCAGCGCCCCTGCCAGCCAGAGCAGAGCCAGCCAGTCCAGCGGGGCAAAGGCCGCCAGCGGCGAGGCGGAGACGGACACGGTGGTCTCGCTTTCAGAAAGTGCGTCGGGCATTACCGGGGCGGCGTAGTCCGTTTCGGGAGGGGTGACCGGCTGCCCGGCGCTCTGGTCCGGCGCGGGCGCGGCGGCCTGGCCGGAGGGAATATCCGGAGCGGTCAGGTGTTCCGTGTCGGGGCCGGGGACCGCCGCCTGGGGCTCGGGCGCTTCGCCGGGCCCTTCGGCGGCCAGCAGCGCCGGGGGTGGGGTGAGGGTCACCGGTGCAGGGGCGGACTGAGGCAGAAGCACCCGCAGGGGAAGCACCAGAAGCACGGCCAGTGCCAGCCAGGCCCGGCAAAACCAGCGGGCGCTGTAGCGCTTTTGAAGCAGCGGCGCGGCGGCCAGCAGCGCCAGCACCGCCAGACCCAGCACAAGGCTTTGGGCAAAATAGTCCAGGAACAGGGTGCGCATGGGAACACCTCCAAACATTTGACAAGTGTAGTAGGTCTATTGATATTCTACACCTGTCAAAGAAAGAAGTCAACCCCGCTTGAGGCTTTTTTGAAAATATGGTATAATACCCCCTAAACCGCTGAAACTTGCCGCCCGGCCCGGGCGGCATTTGCCTGAAAGGAGGGCGTTGGCCCCCATGGCTGAGACCCAATTTTACACCGAGAAGTTCCGCGTGATGGACTGCGACTGCGATATGAACCACCGGCTCACGCCGGGGGCGTTTCTGCGCATGGCCCAGCAGATCTCCACCGACCAGTGCGATTCCATCGGCATGAACGACGATTTTTACCGGGAGAACCACGCGGTGTTCCTGCTGGCGAAGCTGGCGCTGCAGGTGGACCGCATGCCCCGGGGCGGCGAGGTGCTGACTCTTGTCACCATGCCGGAGCAGTGCAAACGGGCGGTGTTCAGACGCGTCACCGAAGCCCGGGACGAACAGGGCGAACGGGTGGCCCTGCTGGACAGCCGCTGGGTGCTGGTGGATACCGGCACCCGCCGCATCCTGCGCCGCCCACCCCAGGCCTTTGAGATCGGGGATTTTAAGGATGAAGTGCCCTTTACGCTGGACGTGACCATCCGCAAGCCCGACGAGACGGCCCCCGCGGGGCGGGTGACGGCCACCTACAGCCGGTGCGACACCAACGGCCACATGAACAACACCCGCTACGCCGACGCCGCCGCCGACGCCCTGCCGCTGGAGGTGTTCAGGACCGGCGCGGTGAAAAGCCTTGTCATCAGTTATCACAACGAGCTGCCCGCGGGCCAGAGCGCGTCGCTGGTGCGCGGCAGGACCGAGAGCGGCGGATGGTATGTGGCGGGCCAGCGGGAGGACGGCCGCCCCTGCTTCGAAGCGGTGCTGGCCGTGGAATAAAGGCCCCGTAAGGGGAGGAGAAAGGCTTTTGCAAAGCAATTTGTAATTATTTTGAAATTTTTTCACCGAAAGGTGTTGACAAAAGGTTTCAAAAAAGTTACAATGAAGGTGCAAGAAAGCAACAGCCTTTTTCATGTGTTGCGGAGCGTCCGCCGTTTTCTTCTCCTCCTGCCGGATCTGCCGGTCCGGTCCTAAAAACGGGTGCAACGGGCGTTCCGAAAGTCCTGTGGCAAAGCCCCCGCCGTCCCTCCGGCGGGGGCTTTGTTTGTCCCCACGGGGCGGGTAGTCGTACTTCTCGGCGGGGTTTTGTCGTTATGCCCAGATTGGGGCAAACGGCGGCGCAAAGTTTGTGGCAGCCGCATTTTGCATTTTGTGCGCGAATGTGGTACACTTTTTAAAATCGACCCCAGAACGGGAAAAACGAACGATATAAAAGGAGATGCGTTATGGCCTACTATTTCGATCAGCCCAGTCGTACCTTTGGCGAATACCTTCTGGTGCCCGGGTATTCCTCGTCCGAGTGTGTGCCCGACGCGGTGAGCCTTAAGACCCCGCTGGTGAAATTCCGCAAGGGCAGGGAGGACTGCCCCCTGACCATGAACATTCCCATGATCAGCGCCATCATGCAGTCGGTCTCCGGGCCGGATCTGGCCATCGCCCTGGCCAAGCAGGGCGGCGTGTCCTTCATCTACGGCTCCCAGAGCATCGAGAGCGAGGCGGAGATGGTGCGCAGGGTGAAGAGCTACAAGAAGGGCTTCGTCACCAGCGACTCCAACCTCAAGCCCTCCGCCACCCTGGCGGACGTGCTGGCCCTGAAGGAAAAGACCGGCCACTCCACCGTGGCCGTCACCGAGGACGGCACCGCCCACGGCAAGCTGCTGGGCATCGTGGCCAGCCGCGACTACCGCATCAGCCGCATGGCCCTCACCGAAAAGGTGGCGGACTTTATGACCCCGCTGGACAAACTGGTCATCGCCCCTGACACCACCACCCTGAAAGAGGCCAACGACATCATCTGGGACAACAAGATCAACTCTCTGCCTCTGGTGGACGAGAACGGCTGCCTGAAGTACATGGTTTTCCGCAAGGATTACGACAGCCACAAGGAGAACGTCAACGAGCTGCTGGATGCCGGCAAGAGCTATGTTGTGGGCGCGGGCATCAACACCCGCGACTATGCCGAGCGGGTGCCCGCCCTGGTGGAGGCCGGCGTGGACGTGCTGTGCATCGACTCTTCCGAGGGCTTTACCGAGTGGCAGAGCCGCACCATCGACTGGATCCGGGCCCATTACGGCGACAAGGTCAAGGTGGGCGCGGGCAACGTGGTGGACAAGGACGGCTTCCGTTTCCTGGCCGAGGCCGGCGCCGACTTCGTGAAGATCGGCATCGGCGGCGGTTCCATCTGCATCACCCGCGAGACCAAGGGCATCGGCCGCGGCCAGGCCACCGCAGTCATCGAGGTGGCCAAGGCCCGGGACGAGTACTACAAAGAGACCGGCGTCTACGTGCCCATCTGCTCCGACGGCGGCATCGTCCACGACTACCACATCACCCTGGCCCTGGCCATGGGCGCCGACTTCGTGATGCTGGGCCGCTACTTCGCACGTTTCGACGAGAGCCCCACCAACAAGGTGCGCATCAACGGCCAGTACATGAAGGAGTATTGGGGCGAGGGCTCCAACCGCGCCCGCAACTGGCAGCGCTACGATCTGGGCGGCGCCACCAAGCTGAGCTTTGAGGAAGGCGTGGACAGCTATGTCCCCTACGCCGGCTCCCTGGCCGACGGCGTGACCAACACCCTTTACAAAGTGCGCAGCACCATGTGCAACTGCGGCGCTTTGAGCATCGAGGAGCTGCAGCAAAAGGCGCGGCTCACCGTGGTCTCCTCCACCAGCATCGTGGAGGGCGGCAGCCACGACGTGCTGCTGAAGAACAACACCAACGCCTGATCCAGGCGAACGAGGCCCCGGGCTTTTGCCCGGGGCCTTTCTTTTCAAAAAGCGCCCGCGCGTTCTGAAAGGAGACGCGCGGGCGCTTTTGTTCATTCCTTCTGGGGCCACAGTTTCCAGGCGATGGGCATCAGGGCGAAGCTCAGCGCCGCGCCGGCCGCCACGTCCCACACCGAGTGCTGCTGCAGCACCAGGGTGGCCCAGCACATCGCCAGGCATTCCGCCACCATCAGCGCCTTCACCCACCGGCGGCGGGCGAACAGCCGGCTGCGCACGGTCACGATGCCCACCGCCACCGTGCTGGAAATGTGGATGGAGGGGCAGACGTTGGTGGGGGTGTCGACGGTGCGCAGCAGCTCCACCGCCTTGCAGAGCAGGTTGTCCCGGGGGATGGGCTGCCGCAGATCGAGGCCGGTGGGCAGCGCCACATAAAGGGCCAGGCAGATGGTCATGCCCACGAACATGATGAAGCACAGCCGCAGGTAATCGCCCTTGTCCTTCAAAAGAAAGAACACCGGCCCGCCCACCAGCAGCAGGTACCAGCTGCAATAGGGGATGATGCCCCATTCGCAGAAGGGGATGAGGTCGTCCAGCCGGCTGTGGATGATGAAGCGGGGCTCGGTGATGCGTTCCAGCGCGAAAAAGCTGAGCAGATAAAAGGCAAAATAGCCCACGGCGATCCAGGTCTCGGGGTGGCGGCGCAGAAAAGCCGCCACCCCGTTTTTGGTTTGGTTCATTGGTCTTCCTCCGTTTGGGCGCCGGGGGCAAAGCGCAGCCCCCGCACCCGCAGATAATAGTTCAGCGCCCGGCGCACCGCCGCCTCCGGCAGCTGGAAATACTCCGCCAGCTGCCAGGGCTCGGTGTAGCCCGCGCTCATGGCGCGCTGCAGTTCCTCAAAGGGCAGATACCGCTGGATGGCCCAGCGGTTCGCCTTGTATTCGTGGCGGCACACCAGGTCGTAGGGGCTGCTCACCCGATGGGTGCAGCCGGTGGCGCAGTGGCCCAGTTCGTGGGCCAGGGCCGCCTTGAACTCCTGCAGGCTGCCCAGGCGGTCAAAGTCCACAAAAATGCCGTAGCGGCCGGCTGTTTCGATGGTGGCCGCGCCGGCAAAGCCGATGTTGTAGGGGTAGATGCGCGCGTCCAGCTCCTGGGCGTCGCGGTAGAGTGCGGAAAGTTCCATTGTCTGCTTCACGCTCCGTGGCGGTAAGGTCAGCGGCCTTCCTTTTCCTGCTGCTGGCGGAAAAAGCGGGCCATCTCCAACAGTTTCTGCTTGTTTTCTTCAGTGAGGGTCTGGGCCTCGCTGTACAGCGCGTAGGTGAAATCGTCCAGCCCCAGCCCTTCGGCGCTGGGAGGCTCCACGCCCAGCAGCTTGTCCACGCTCACGCCGAAATAGGCGGCCACCTTGGTCAGCGTGTCCCCGCCGGGGGCCGCGCCGGTCTTTTTCCACTTGGTGACCGTGGCGTTGCTCAGGCCGATCTCGGCGGCGGCGCGGCTCAGGCTGACGCCCCGCTGTTCACACAAGGCTTTGTAGATGTCATAAAACACAAAAATCACACCCTTCTTTTGTGTAAACCGCCGAAATCTAAAATTAGTTAGAAAAAGTGCTTGACAATCTAACTTAAGTGAGATAATATAAGGGCGAAGCCTAACCAAAGTTAGCAAATCGGCGGATGTAGACGATGGAACGATTACATTCTACCGCAAATGCTAACCAAAGTCAATTATCAAAGAAGGGAGGTCGGAAGGCTCTGCCATATCAAGGATACCAGAACAACAGTCCGATAAAAAGGATGAATGATCTGCCCTGGGGCGTGTGCCCGGTCTGCGGGCGGGCGCTGGGGCCCTATGACCGGGTGGCCTGGGCCCTGGAGGGCTGGCGGCGGGGCGCTTTTGTGGGGTGCGAAGGCTGCTCTGCGCCGCGAAAGGGGCGGGAAGTGCTGGCATACGAGGTGTGGGAGGCGCCGGAGGTGTGGTTTTTAAACGATTGATGCGGGCGGTGCGCGCCCTGTTTGGCCGCGCCGCTGCAACGAAAAAAACGCAGGCGGATCCCTGCCGGGGCTGCCGCTGGCGAAAGGCAGGGGAAACATGCGTGCTGCCCAGCTGTTTTCGGAAAAAGGAGGAAGGGGAATGGAAGAAAAGAAACGCACGGTGAAGCGCCGGGCAAGAAAGGCGGAGGAGCGCACTGCCCGGTCCATCTGCCGGGAGCTGCTGGCCCGCAGGCTGCCCGCCGGCGCGGCGGACTTCGGGGTGCTGCAATCGGTGGCCCAGGAGCTGGGGCAGGAGCAGGGCGGCCAGCCGGACCTTTACCAGCTGATGATGCTGGTGCAGCTGCAGAAGGCCATGAACGGCGACACCCGGGCCGCCACCTTCGTGCGGGACTGCGCGGGGGACAAGCCGGAGGCGGAGGGCCCGGGGACGGCGGGCCTTTCCGACGGGGACCGGGCGCTGCTGCAAAAGCTGATGCGCCGTCTGGAGCAGGCCGATGCCGCGCAGCAAGGCTGACAGCTCCGCCCGGCTGGCGGCTCTGCGCCGGGCGGAGCGGGATTACTGCCGCAGAGACCCTGTGTATTTTGTGGAGAACTACTGCCACATTGAGGACAAGGACGCCCCCGACCTCATCGCCCCCTTCCTCCTCTGGCCGGGGCAGAAAAAGGCGCTGAAGGCTTTCGCGGACCACCGCCTGTGCGCGGTGCTGAAGGCGCGGCAGCTGGGTTTCACCTGGCTGGCGCTGGCGGAGGCGGCGCGGCTTCTGGTGCTGTGGCCGGGGCGCACGGTGGTGGGCCTCTCCCGCTCGGAGGAGGAGGCAAAGGAACTGGTGCGGCGGCTGGGGGTGATGCTGCGGTATATGCCGGAGTTTGCCCAGCCTGCGGCCGGCGCGCCCCCCGGCTGGCAGGGGGCGGTGTTCGAGGTTACCGCCCTGCGCGTCACCCTGCGCTTTCCCGGCGCGCCGCCCGGGGTGTTCCAGGCGTTCCCTTCCGGGCCCAGCGTGGGACGCAGCTTCACCGCCGATCTCATCATCATCGACGAATGGGCCTTCCAGCAGTTTGCCCGGGAAATATGGGCCTCGGCCTTCCCGGTGGTGAACCGCCCGGAGGGCGGCCGGGTGATCGGGCTTTCCACCATCAAGCGGGGCACGCTGTTCGAAGAAATTTTCACCGGGCGGGGCAACGGCTTTTACAAGCTGTTTTTGCCCTGGTCGGCGGACCCGAGGCGGAACAAAGCCTGGTACAAACGCACCCTGGCGGCGCTGGGGCGGGACCGCACCCTGCAAGAGTACCCCGCCAGCGTGGAGGAGGCCCTCACCGTGCCGGGCGGGGCGTTCTTCCCGGAGGTGAGCGAGGCTTCCCACAAGGCGGGCCCCCCGGCGGGAAACGCCCGCCGCTATGTGGCCATCGACTACGGCCTGGACATGCTCAGCGCCCACTGGATCGCGGTGGACGAGGCGGGCAAGGCGGTGGTCTACCGGGAGTTCGACGCGCCGGACCTGACCATCGGCCAGGCGGCGCGGGCGGTGCTGGAGCGAAGCGAGGGGGAGGACATCGAGCTGGTGCTGGCCCCGCCGGACCTGTGGAACCGCAGCCAGGAGAGCGGGCGCAGCCGCGCCCAGCTGTTCAGCGAGGCGGGCCTTGTGCTCACCCGCAGCAGCCGGGATTTCGCCGCCGGGTGCGCCGCCATGAAAGAGTGGCTGGCCCCGGGGCCGGAAGGCGCGCCCGCCATGACGCTGGGGGATGTGCCGAACCTGTGGCGCTGCCTTGCGCGCATCCAGAAGGACGAGCACAACCCCGACGTTTACGCCAAGACCCCCCACGAGCTGACCCACGACGTGGACAGCCTGCGCTATTTCTGCGTGTGGTGGAAAAACCCCGCCGCCCCCGGTGCAAAGGCGGCGCGGGCGGTGTGGGAGCCGGACCTCTATGAGGACTACGAGAACGCCGACGAGGAGGGCAGGGCATACCTTTTGCGGCGCTACGGCGACCCGTGGGGCTGAAAACAGGAAAGGAGGTGATGCGCATGCGCTGCCCCCAGTGCGGCATCGAAATGACGGTGCACAGCCGCACCGCAGGCCCTCGGGGCGCGGTGCTGCGGCTGGCCTGCCGCAACCGCCGCTGCCCCGCCGCCGGGCGGGTGATGGCGGAAAAACAGACAGGTGAAGCCAAGCGAAAGGAGGTGAAACAATGAAGCTGGAGATCAGCAACAAGGGCGGCCAGATGGTGAAGGCCCCCAAGGTCTGCCCCGGCAAAAAGCCGGTGAAGGCCAAGGGCGGCGACTTGCGCGCCGGCGCGCAGGCCAAGGGCAAGCAGTGATGCAGGCGAAGAGGGAAAGGAGGAAAGCCCATGGAGAGCGAAGAGCGCGCCCTGCCGGAACAGGAAACGCCCGACGCACAGGAGGAAAGCGCCGTGACCGACGCCGCCCCGGCAGAACTGCCCCCGGCAAAGAGCGGGGAAGGCGGGGGCCCTTTGGCGGCGCAGGCGCTGCCGGGCACGCCGCTGGAACAGTTTGCCCTGGAGCAGGAGCTGGCCCGGGGCCGGCGGCTGCTGGACGAGCAGCTGCGCATCATCCAGGCGGTGGACCCGGCGGTGAAGGGCCTTGAGGACCTGCGCGCCCAGCCGGAGTTCGGCCGCTTTGACCAGCTGGTGAAGAGCGGCATGGCCATCAGCGACGCCTACAAGCTGGCCTGCTTTGACCGGCTGGGCCGCCAGCAGGCGGCCGCGGCCCGGCAGGCGGCCATCAACGACGTGCGGGCCAAGGAGCATCTGGCCCCGGTGGGCGGCGGCCAGGCGGCGGAGGACGGCCTCACCGACGAGATCATCCGCAACTACCGCCAGTACAACCCGCGGTGGACCCGCGCCCAGATCGCGGCCTTCCACCGCAGCTACAAGCAAGGAGTGTGAGAGCATGTTTCGTATCTACAAGCGGGCCATCGGCGACGTGGAGCCCTTTGAGTATCTGCCCGGCGCGGAGGGGCTGACCCTGGGCAGCGCCGCCAAGGTGGCTTCCGGCCAGCTGGCCAAGTGCGGCGCGGCGGAAAAGCCCCTTTACATCGTGGCCGGCGCAAAGCGGGAGGGCGGCGATTACCCCGTCATCCGCGCGCTGCCCACCACCATCTTTGAGACCGAAGCCTCCGGCGCGGTGGCCGCCGACAAGGTGGGCGCCACCCTGCAGCTGAACGGGGCCGCCGACGGCGTGACCACCACTGCGAACGGCCCCTTCACCGTGACCTGGGCCGACGGCGGCGCCCTGGTGCGGGGCTACTTCGAGGACGTCCCGGCCGCTGAGGCTTCCGAGTAAGGAAAGGAGAGGGAGAGTATGAGCATCATCTTCAGCCAGGGGTCCGGCGTTGCCGACTCGGTGTTCGGCAAGAGCCAGGCCCCCATCAAGGCCATGATCGAGAGCGGCGTGGAGGCCTTCCAGCAGTTCAGCGCCGTGGACAAGGTGTTCAGCATGGACACCACCAAAAATTACGCTGAGAAATACACCAGCGAAACGAGCCTCGGCGACTTCGCCGACGTGGGCGAGAACGGCGCCTACCCCAAGATCAGCATGCGGGAGGGCTACTCCAAGGTCATCGAGCCCACCACCTGGAAGTCCAGCTTTGAGATCACCCAGGAAATGGTGGAGGACGCGAAGGTGGGCAAGGTGCGCAGCCGCGCCAACATCTTCACCACCAGCTACAACCGCACCCGCGAGAAGTTCGCCGCCAGCCTCATCGCCGGGGGCCTCGGCACTTCGGTGAAGTTCGGCGGCAAGAGCTACTCCACCGCCGGCGCGGACGGCGTGGCCCTCTTCTCCACCGCACACCCCAGCATCACCAAAAAGAGCCTTACCCAGTCCAACCGCTTCAAGGGGGCTTTTTCCACCGATACGCTGGACGCGGTGCAGGAGAAGATGCAGATGTTCACCGATGACGACGGCAACCTGCTGAACGTCGCCCCGGACACCATCATCATCCCCAACGTGGGCAGCCTCAAGCGGGCGGTGCTGGCCGCCGTGGGCAGCGACCTGGACCCGAACAGCGCCAACAACGCCCTCAACTTCCAGTGCGGGCTGTGGAACGTCATCGTCTGGCCCTATCTGCCCTCCACCCTGGGGGGCAAACCCTACTTTTTGATGATGGACAGCCAGTTCAAGGACAACTACGAGTGCCTGCCCTGGCTGGACCGCGTGCCTCTGAGCGTGCGCAGCGACATCGACCCCAACACCGACGCCAACGTCATCAAAGGCCGCGCCCGCTTCGGCGCGGGCTTCAACAACTGGCGCTGCATCGCCGTCTGCGGCGAGGGCGTGGAGGGCACTTCCCTCACCGCCTGACGCCTTTCCAACGGTGCGGCGGGGCGCAAAAAGCGCCCCGCCGCCTGGCACGGAGGTGAAACATGAAGGAAAAAGGACAGGAAAGAAGGCGCCGCGCCTTCTGGCAGGCCCGGCTGGACGACGCCCGCCGCCAGTACGCGGAAAAGCGCGCGCGGATGGACCGCCGGGAAGACTGCTACAAAGGCACCCGCCAGATCCCGGCGGCGGGAGGCGGCGCGGCCAAGGCGGCGGGCAATGTGCGCAACATCATCTACGAGCTCATCGAGAGCCAGGTGGACGCCAGCATCCCCCAGCCCCGGGTCACTGCGGTGCACCCGGAGGACCGGCAGCTGGCAAAAAAGATCGAGGCCATGCTGCTGGCCCAGATACGCCAGCGCAACTTCAAGGAGATGAACGACGAGCAGGAGCGCACGGTGCCCATCCAGGGCGGCGACTTCTGGCATGTGGAATGGGACCCTGAGGCGGGATTCCACTGCCAGATGGGCGACCTCTCGGTGGAACTGCGGCACCCCAAGCAGGTCATCCCCCAGCCGGGAGTGTATGACCTGGAAAAGATGGACTACCTCTTCGTGCTGGTGAGCCAGAGCCGCCGCGCGCTGGAAAAGCGCTATGGCGTTCAGCTGCCGGAGGAGGGGGAGAGCGATGTGGCCGCCCGCACGCAGGCGGATGCCGGCGCCGTGGAGGGCCTTGCAACCCAGAACATCGCCTATTACCGCAACGGCGCAGGGGGCGTGGGATGCTTCAGCTGGGTGGGGGACGTGACCCTGGAGGACATGGAGGACTACCAGGCCCGCCGCCTGTGGGTGTGCGCCGGGTGCGGTGCGCCGGTGGAACCGCCCCGGGGCGGAAAGGCTGCCCGCTGCCCGGCGTGCGGGGCCAAAAGCGCCCGCTGCGAGCCGGTGCTCAGGCAGGCCCTGCCTCGGGATGTGACCCTGCCCGGCGGCGAGGTGCTGGCGGCGGTGAGCGAGGGCCCGGCGCGGCCGGTGATGAACCCGGACGGCACCTTCCAGCGGGACGAAGCCACCGGCGAGGTCATTTTGATGCCGGGCGAAATGCGGCTCACGGTGGTGCCCGCCTACCGCCCCCGAAGCTACCCGCTGGTGCTGCGGCGCAACGTGCGCCTGTTCGGCCAGCTGCTGGGGGCCAGCGACGTGGACGCGGTGGAGGACCAGCAGGTGGCCATCAACAAATACGGCACCAAAATCCAGGAAAAGCTGCTCAAGGGCGGCAGCTACGTCACCCTTCCCCAGGGGGTGAACATCGAGACCACCGACCGGGAGCTGAAGATCATCCGGCTGAAAAACCCGGCGGACAAGGCCCTCATCAGCGTGCTGAACATCCAGCCGGACACCAGCCGCGACCAGCAGATGCTGGAGGTGAACTACAGCTGGGCCAAGAGCACCCTGGGCATCACCGACGCCTTCCAGGGTAAATACGACTCTTCGGCCACCAGCGGCGTGGCAAAGCAGTTCTCCGCCAACCAGTCGGCGGGGCGGCTGCAGTCCAAGCGAGAGATGAAAAACCAGGCCTACGCCCGGCTCTACAAGCTGATGTTCCAGTTCATGCTGGCCTACGCCGACGAGCCCTATCCCATGACCCTGCGCGGGCCGGACGGCACGGTGGAATACGCCCATTTCGACCGCTACGAGTTCTTGAAGCGGGACGCGGCGGGCCAGCTCTACTGGAACGATGAGTTCCTTTTTGATGTGGACCCGGCCTCCAACCTGGCCTCCAACCGGGAGACCCTCTGGTCCATGATCGACCAGAAGTACCAGGCGGGAGCCTTCGGGCCGCTGGGGGAGACGGCCAGCCTCTACCGGCTGTGGAGCCTGCTGGCCGAGACCGGCTATCCCCATGCCGAGGCCATGAAGGCCAGCGTGGGCCAGCAGATGGAACAGGAGCAGGGCGGGCAGAACGCCCTGCCCGGGGAAGGAGGGAGCGCACTGTGACCTGGAAGGAAGTGAAGCTGGCCACGCTGCAGAAGATGTTCAGCGCCGAGGGCCTTTCCATCAACGAGGCGGACGACAGCGTCAGCGAATACATCAACGCCATGCCCCAGGCGGCCAACGAGGGGCTGCAGCTTTTGTGCACCGCGGGCAAGTATCTGCGCCGGTGCCTGGAACTTGAGCCGAGCGCGGCGGGGGCGACCCGCACCGTGGACCTGAAGGCGGCCGCGCCCGACCTTTACCGCATCGAGCAGCTGGAGATCTACGCCTTCGACGAGACGGGCGCGCCTGTGCCCGTGCGGGGGGCGAAGCTGGTGGCCGGGCGGTATCTGGTGCTGACAAACCAGCCGGGCGGAAAGCTGGCCCTCTATTACAACGCCTGGCCCCAGCCGGTGACCCACGCCACGGCGGACGACCAGGAGCTGCCCCTGGACCCGGAGGTGGCGGTGCTGCTGCCCCTCTACATGGCCAGCCAGCTCTACAAGGACGATGACGTCACCCTGGCCACCATGTACCGCAACGAATTCGAGGTGGCCTTCAGCCTGCTCCAGCGGGCGGACAGCGGCGAGGTGGGGGGCGAATTCACCTGCGCCACGGGGTGGTGGTGAGATGGCCCGGTTTGCAGTGCCCGCCCAGCCCTCCCGCAGCGTTTTGCATGTGGACCGGCTGCTGGGCGTGGACATGACCAACGACCCCGGCAACGTGGCCAAGGAACAGAGCCCCTGCGGCGACAACATGATCCGGGACGTGCCCGGCAAGGTGCGCAAGTGCATGGGCTACCAGCGCATCGCCGCCCTTTCCGGCGCGGTGCACGGCTGCCACTTTTTCAAAAACGAGGCGCTGGTGCACGCGGGGCAGGCGCTTTTCCGCACCGGCCGGGACTGGCAGGCCGAGCCCGAGCAGGTGTACGAGGGCATGGCGGATTCCGCCAGCCGCAGCTGGCTTTTGGACGGGCGGCTGATCATCGCCGACGGCAAGGCGCTGCTGGTGTACGACGGCGAGACGGCCCAGCCCGCCGCCAACCTGGCCAAGGTGCCGCTGTTCACCATCGCCCGGCCCCCGGCGGGGGGCGGCGTGCAGTACGAGCCGCTGAACCTTTTGCAGCCCAAATTCACCGAGCGCTTTGCCGGCACCGAGGCGGACACCGTTTACTGCATGAGCTTTTCGGGCCTGGACGAGACGCCGGTGACCGCCCGCCTTTTGGAAAAGACCGGCGAATGGCGGGAGCTGACCGAGGGCGAGGACTTCACGGTGGACCGGGAGGCAGGGCAGGTGGCCTTTGAAACGGCCCCCGGCAAGAGCCCGGTCACCGGCGAGGACAACGTGGAGATCACCGCCGCCCGCACGGTGACGGGCTATGCCGACCGCATCAACAAGTGCGACGTGGGCGCGCTGTTCGGCGTGGGCGGCGCGGCGGACCGGCTGTTTTTGTCCGGCAACCCGGATCTTCCCAACTACGACTGGTTCAGCGGCCAGAACGACGGCACCTACTGGCCGGACACCGGTTACTCGGTGCTGGGCGGCGGCGCGGGGGCGGTGATGGGCTACTCGGTCATCGAGAACTATCTGGCCGCCCACAAGGACGCGGGCGAGACCGAGCGCAACGTCATCCTGCGCCGGGGCGATTTGGTGGACGACGAGCCCGCCTTTCCCATCGTGAACACGCTGCAGGGGCCCGGCGCGGTGGCCAAGGGCAGTTTTGCCTATCTTGCCTCGGAGCCGGTGTTCCTCACGGCACTGGGCATTTACGCCGTCACCCCCAGCGACATCAGCGGCGAGCGCTACAGCCAGAACCGCAGTTACTACGTGAACGGCGCGCTTACCAGGGAAACGGGGCTGGAGGCGGCCTCGGCGGCGGTGCACCGGGACCTCTACTGGCTGTGCCTCAACGGCAAGGCCTACATCCTGGACGGCATGCAGGACCTGGGGGTGCGCAGCGGCGAACCCTACAGCACCCGCCAGTACGCCTGCTTTTACCGCACCGGCCTGCCCGCCGTGAGCATCTGGACCGACGGGGACGCGCTGTTTTTCGGAGACGGCGAGGGCGGGGTGTTCCGCTTTTATTCCGACCCCACCCTGCCCGAGAGCTACAACGATGACGGCGCGGCCATCTGTGCGGTGTGGGAGACGCCGGACCTGGGCGGCAAGCTGTTCTACAAAAACAAGAGCTTCTGCCGCTTCGCGGTGCAGCTCACCCCGGCGGCGGCCACCAGCGTGGCGGTGTGGGCGCAGAAACGGGGCGGCTGGCGCCTGGTACGCAAAGAGGAGCGCAAGGCGCGGTATCTCAGCTACCGGCGCTGGTGCTATTCCAAGTTCACCTACTCCAACGACAGCACCACCAAGACCCTGCACGGCAAGCTGCGCATCAAGCGGGTGGACAAGGCGCGATTCCGCTTTGAGAACGACGAGCTCAACGAGCCTTTCGGCCTGATGGCCTGGGCGCTGGAATTCACCGAGAACGGAAACTACAAAGGATGACAGGAAAGGAGCAATGCAATGGCATTTGAGCGCATCACCGACGGCGACCTGCTGGGAAAAGGCAACCTTGGCCGTCCGGATACGCCCGGCGTGGACACCGCCGAGATGCAGCGCATCCTGGATGAGCTGCCGAGGGAAGTGATCGTGCCGGCCTTTAACCGGCTGGCGGAACAGCTGGAAGCCCAG
This sequence comes from Candidatus Allofournierella excrementigallinarum, assembly GCA_019119025.1. Lineage (GTDB taxonomy): Bacteria > Bacillota > Clostridia > Oscillospirales > Ruminococcaceae > Allofournierella_A > Allofournierella_A excrementigallinarum. The sequence goes on along the minus strand of DWXV01000060.1, from coordinate 11,920 downwards.
AGCGCCGCGGCAGGCCTTGGGGCCGCCGTGCCTGCGGGCCTGCCGGAGGACACGCCCGCCACGGTGCAGGGGACGTTGGAGGCGGCCCTGAACAAAAGCGGCGCGCACGCCGCCCGCACCGACAACCCCCACGCGGTCACCGCCGCCCAGGCCGGGGCCTACACCAAGGAGGAGACCGAAGCGGCCATCGCCCAACGGGTGGTGGAGATCGGCACGGGCGACATGGCCCAGGCGGTCTACGACCCCGCGGGAGAAAAGCGGGATGTGTTTGCCGCCATCCGCGAAGGGGTGGCAGGCGCGGGCCACATGGAAAAGAGCGTCTATGCCGCAAAAGGCGAGCCGGGGGCTGTGGACCGGGCTCTCACCGCGGACGCGGCCCTCACCGCCGCGGCGGCGGACGACGGCGTGAAGGTCTACACCCATTCAAAAAGCGGCACGGTGCACGAATTCACCGGCAAAGGCGCCAACGGGCGTGCCCTTCTCACCGCCGATGTGGAGGCGGGCGACACCTTCACGGTGAACGGGGAGCCGGCGGCAGCTTACCTCGGTACGGAAGAGGCGGCGCTGGCCATGGCGGGCAGCCCCTGGAACGGCAGGTGGATCAGCTTTGTGTTCGACGGCGAGGCCCTAAATTTTAAGGGCGGGGATGGGCTGACCGCCGCCGACAAGGCAAGGCTCATCCCCGAAAACATCCGGGCAGGCGTGACCCTTTTTGAGGGAACAGTCAAAGAAGTCTCGGGCGGGGTGTATCCCATCGATCAGCAGCCCCAGTTCGCAATCACGATGTATTTTGTCAATGGTGCGTGGGCACCGTCCCAATACAAGAACACGATCACGGAATATGTGACCTATTCCGCTGCGGCGGACAACAACATCACCATTCGCATCGTAAAAGCGTTCAAAGGCATGGCGGCGGTATTCAACAATGTGGGCACCAATATTCCCGCAAATCAAATCAGAACGTTCGAGGCCGGCGAAAGCTACGTGATGAGCCAGTACACCTCGCAGAGGGGCGGTACGCTTGCCATCTGGAAGCTGGATTGAGGAGGGCAAATGGAGAAAGCACTGGATATCTCAAAGCACCAAAACACTTTTTCACCGTCGGCAGCGCGGGCGGCGGGGATTTCCACGGTCATCCTGCGGGCGGCCTACGGCGGCGCGCGGGACGGGCGGTTCGAGCGGTTTGCCGCCGATTGCCGGGCAGAGGGCCTTCGGGTGGGGGCGTACATCTTTCTGACCCACCACTACTACAATAAAAACAAGGGCAGTGCCGAGACCGCCCGCACCCTTCTGAACGGGCAGATCGACGCCCTGCTGGAGACTCTGGCGGGGCAGGGCGTCACCAGCTGGGTGGCGCTGGATCAGGAACTGGAGGCGGGGCAGACCATGGCCCTGGCCCCGGCACAGAACACCGCACTGCTCAACGAGGCCGCCGCAAGGATTCGTGCGGCGGGTTATGCCCCCTGCGTTTACTGTTCTGCCAGCTGGGCCAAAAGCCGCCTTGTGACAGATCAGCTGAACTGCCCGGTGTGGCTGGCCTATTATTACGCCGACCCTCACGACCCGGACTTCGACGGCTGCACGGCCCTTGAGGATGTGAACACCGCCTGGGGCGAGTACACCCGCAGTCTGGGCCGCAAGCTCTGCGGCTGGCAGTTCGGGCGCATCGGCTACGGCGCGAAGTACGGCGCGGGCAGCGCCAATGTGGACCGGGACTGGATCTATTTCCAGCCGGATGATGAAAAGGAGGAATTGCCTGTGTTTACGTCCGACACCCTGAAAATCGGCCCTGTCTCCACCGGGGACCGGGCGGCCATCCGAGCCCTGGCCGAGGGCCTGAGCGTTCCGGCGCAGGACGAGGGGGACTATCTCATCGTGGGCCCCATGAGCAACGGCGACCGGGCGGCCGTGGCGGGGAAGGCTTTGGCCCTGGGCCTTGGCTGCCGGGACTGGAACGCGCCGGAAGAAGGCGCGGGAGAGGCGCAGGGGCCGGAGCGGCCGGACGCCGGTCTCGAAGCGGCGCTGGCAGCGCTGGAGCGCATCGAGCAGGCCCAGGCGGCCCAGAAAGAACAACTTGCCGCCCTGGCGGAAAGGCTGTGCGCCGCCGGCGGCGCGCTGGCGGGATGAAAGGAGGAGCATCCATGGACAACAACAATATCTTTCTGGCGGTGAAGGCCGCCATTGTGGGCATCTTCGGCGCCTTCGGGGCCGCCTTCGGCTGGCTGGGCTGGCTTGTGCTGGCCTGGGTGGCGTGCATGGCGGTGGACTGGCTCAGCGGATCTTCGGCGGCCATGCAGGCGGGCCGGTGGTCCAGCGCCAGGGCCCGCGGCGGCATCTGGCACAAGGCGGGCATGATCGTGGTGGTCGTGGTGGCGGCGCTGGCCGACGCGGTGCTGGGTATGGTGGTGTCCAAAATGCCGGGTCTGCCCATCGATTACACGGTGCTGCTGCCGATGGTGCTGGTGTGGTATGTCCTCACCGAGCTGGGCAGCATTCTGGAAAACGCCGCCGCCATGGGCGCGCCGGTGCCCCAGTTTCTGATCCGTATCCTGGCCAGCGCCAAGGACACGGTGGAAGACGCCGCGGGCGAAGCGTGATGAAAAGGAGGAAGTGAAGGATGGCATTTATGGAAGGCACCGGCGGCCCGGTGAACGGCACCGGCTGGAAGAACCAGAACAAGGGCCAAAGCCAGAGCAGCGCCTCCAAGGGCGGCTCCGGCGGCGCATCCTATGACCTGAGCTGGCTGCAAAGCCTCTATGCCCAGCAGCAGGCGGCGGCCGCCGCGGCGGAACAGGCCAAGCGGGCTGCGGCTCAGAAGGCCTACGAGCGCAGCATGGCGGCGCTGAACGCCGCCTACAACGGCCAGATCCAAGCGTTGAAAAACAACTATAATTCCACCCTGGGCCAGCTGCAAAGCGACTATGAGAACGGGGCCGCGGGGGTGAACTTCAACGCGGACAACGCCCTGCAGCAGGCCTACATCAACCAGATGATGACCCTCAAGAGCCTGCCCCAGCAGCTCTCGGCCCAGGGCATCGGCGGCGGCGCGGCCGAGACCACGCTGGCGGGCGTCTACAACAACTACGGCAACAGCCGCAACGAGATCGACGTGGCCCGCGGCCAGAGCCTGGGCGACTTGCTGGCCCAGCTGAACGCCGGCAGGACCCAGGCCCAGCAGGCCTACAACAGCCAGCTCTCCGACGCGCAGGCCGCCCGCCTCGCCTACGAGATGCAGCTGGAGCAGAACCTGGCCAACGCCATCGCGGACGCCGCCACCGTGAACTACGACCAGCAGTTCCAGATCAGCAGCCAGTATCTGGAGCAGATGTCCAAGCTGCAGAGCGAGATGGCCTCCGCCGCCCAGAAGGCGAGCCAGACCTCCATCAGCGCCTCCAACGCCCGGCAGTCCAAGAGCGTGCAGCAGAAGGAACTGCTGGAGCAGGTGTGGCGCAGCGCCTGGCAGAACGCGAAGAACGCCGGCGCCAGCAGCTCCGACGCCCTGCAGGCCGCCAACGCCGCGGCCGCCCAGTATGTGGTGGAGGGCGTGGGCAGCAAGCTGTTTACCAAGGCCGAAGCCAACGGCTGGCTCGAGCAGATCGCGATGAACCGCACCTGACGGCCGTTTCAAAACACAACGGCAAAGCCGCCCGGGCCATTTGAACAGGTCCAGCAAAAAAAGGACGGTGGCAAAATCCCCCCTGATGCAGGAAAACAAGCTGCATCAGGGGGGATTGTCATGGAAAATCACGCTTATTCCTTGATTTGTTATCATATTTGTTAGTTTATCGCTGCTTTCCAGCGCGTTTGAGGCGTGTTTTAAAATCGCGAGAGCAAAACAAAAAACCCCGCAAACCGTCTGCTTAAACCGGTTTGCGGGGTTTTAAATGGAGCTGTTAATGCGATTCGAACGCACGACCTCATCCTTACCAAGGATGTGCTCTGCCGACTGAGCTATAACAGCAAATGGCGACCCGGATGAGGCTCGAACTCACGACCTCTAGCGTGACAGGCTAGCGTTCTAACCGACTGAACTACCGGGCCACATCGCGATTGGCGACGTGTTTTATTATATCCAACGAAGGGAAGAATGTCAACACTTTTTTTCAAAAAATGATGAAGAAAAAAACGGGGGCTTATCCGCCGCCGGGGGCTTGACTTTCTGCAAGTTTTTTTGTATAGTAATGAAGTGCTCAAAACATAGGGGTATAGCTCAGCTGGTAGAGCAGCGGTCTCCAAAACCGCGTGCCGAGGGTTCGAATCCTTCTGCCCCTGCCAAAAAAGAACGCCGCGTCAGCGGCGTTTTTTTGTGTGAAGGGCAGAGGATACCCGAGGCACGCGGAGCGTGCCGGGCGCCCGCGCCGAGCGCCGCCGGTGGCGGATGCAGCGAAGGAGCGGGTGGCGCAGCGGTCAAAATTCCGTGGGGCGGCAAAGCCGCCCAGGGAATTTTGGGCACCGCAAGAGGGGCCGCGCCAGCGGCTGAGAATCCTTCTGCCCCTGCCAAAAAAGAACGCCGCGCCAGCGGCGTTTTTTTGTGCGAAGGGCAGAGGATACCCGAGGCACGCGGAGCGTGCCGGGCGCCCGCGCCGAGCGCCGCCGGTGGCGGATGCAGCGAAGGCGCGGGTGGCGCAGCGGTCAAAATTCCGTGGGGCGGCAAAGCCGCCCCGGGAATTTTGGGCACCGCAAGAGGGAGGCGGCTGCCCGTTTTTGCTTAGCTGCCGGCAACAATGGAAGAAAAAGAACAGGCAGGCCGCCGGCGGCAAGGGAAAACGCAAAGGTAAGCGCAAAACACCAAGGGCCCGGTCATGCCGGCCGGGCCCTTGGGTTTCATGGGTTCAATTGGGCAGCGAGAACTCCGCCACCCGCCAGCCGCCGGCGGTGAGCTCCAGCCGCACCGGTGTGGCGGCAGCCTCCACGGGGGTGTATACGTTGCCCGGGCCCCAACCGGCAAAATTTCCGTCGTCCTCGTCCAGATAGAGCGACAACTGCCAGAACAGCAGGCTGCCATCCGGCTGCAAAACGGGCTCGGTGAACACCGCGCCGCAGTAGGCAATGTAGCTGCCCCGGTCGCTCATCATAAAACGGATGGTGTCGTTCTCACCCTGATAGAACAGGGAGGGTTCGGGGCGCGCGTCAGCAGCAAGGGGGCCGCCCAGCATCTCGCCGGATGCTTCGGGGGTGAAAATGCAGTTCAGGAACTGCTCCAACTCGCTGTAGTGAACATACAGCGCGCCCTCTGTGGAGGTGTAGCTCCAGGTGGCCTCATCGTATTCGCTGGGATCGATGCCGTGGTGCGCCCCGTGGTGATGAGCCAAAAAGTAATGGGCGGAGGCCAGGGCGGCGGCGGCCTGCTCGTCCAGGGCGGCGGGCACAATGTAGGAGGCGGACCTGTCGTAAAGGGACGCCACCCAGGGAACTTCCACTGTGACCTGCTGCACGGAGATCTTGGGCAGAACGTACCCTTCGGCATGGATGGACATGGTCCCCTCCGGCGGAGGATAGTCCGGGTCGTCCAGCTTGGAGAAAGAGCCGGCGGGCAGGCCGAAGGCGGCGTCGGCCTCCTCCAGAGTTCCCTCCCAGGCCCGGATGCGCAATTCCACCTGTTCGGGCCAGAGGACCTGTTCGCCCAGCGAAAGCTCCGCGGGCTCCATGGTGCAGTCAGGGGCGTTGGCGGGCATGGCGGCCCGCCAATCCTCCAGGCTGACTTCCTGCGCCGCGGGGGCGGAGGAAGGGGCGGATCCGGGGTCCGGCGACGGGGCGGAAGCGGGCGCGCTGGCCGGCCCGCCGGAAGAGGGGGCGGGCGCGGAACAGCCCGCCAGCAGAACGGCGCAGGCCAGCGCCGCCGCGAAGATGCGCTTCATGGTTTTGCCTCCTTTGGGCTGCCCGGCGAAAGGGCAGAGCGGTTCTTTGCCCTTTAAACGGCGGAGGCGGCGGGTTTTATTTCATTCCGCCCGAAGAAAAGAAGAGGCCTGCTTTGTGCGAGCCGGCACAAAACAGGCCTCTTTTGTGGGTTCACATGCCGGCCAGCAGGCCGTCCACGAACTGGCGGGCCAGGCGGGCGCTGCGCCCGCCCCGCTCCAGCGCGTACCGCTCGGCGCGGCGCTCCAGCTCGCCGGCGGGCAGCTGCACCCCGCCCGCCGCGGCCAAGTGCCGCACGATGCGCAGGAAGGCGGCCTTGTCGGGCCGCGAGAAGGTGATGTGGATGCCGAACCTCTCCGAAAGGCTCACCAGTTCCTGCATGGTGTCGTTGCGGTGCACCTCGTCGCCCTCCCGGTCGCTGAATTTTTCCTTGATGATGTGCCGCCGGTTGCTGGTGGCATAGATGACCACGTTCTTCGACTTGGCCGTCACCGACCCCTCCAGCACCGCTTTGAGGGCGCTGTAGTTGTCGTCGTCCTTCAAGAAGGAGAGGTCGTCGATGAACAAAACGAACTTCAGCGGGTTTTCCGCCAGTTCGTCCAGCACGCGGGGGATGGCCCGCAGCTGGTCCTTGCGCACCTCGATGATGCGCAGTCCCTCGCCGAACAAAGCGTTGCCGACGGCCTTCACCGCCGAGGATTTGCCGGTGCCCGCGTCGCCGGTGAGCAGGATGTTCGCCGCCGGCTTGCCCGCCAGCAGCGCCCGGGTGTTGCGCAGGATGATCTCCCGCTGGGCCTCGTAGTCCACCAGGTCCTCCAGGCGGGTGCCGTCCGGGTGGCTCACCGGGGTGATGCGGCCCGCCTCGTCCAGATAGAACATCCGGTTGGCCGCCCACACGCCGTAGCCGTAGCGGTGGATGTTCTGCACCCGGTGGGTGTAGCTGCCCGGCAGGTCCACCCCGCCCGCCGAGTAGCGGGGCAGGGGAGCGGCGGCCTCGGGCAGCGCCGCCAGCAGCGCGTCGGGGCCCAGGTCCGCCACTTTCTGCAAGCAGTCGAGCTCGGCAGTCAGCGCCGCCGCCATGTGGGCCGGCGGCGTTTGGCCCGCGCCCACCGCGCGCACATAGACGTTGGCGCTGTCCTCACAAAGGCGCAGCACGTGCCGGCCCAACTCGCCCCCGTTTGCCTCATAGAGCGCCGCCACGAAGGCGGCGTAATGCCCGGCGGAAGGAGAGTCCAGACATTCCTTCAGCGCCGCCAGCACCGGGTCCGCCTGCAGCGGCCGGAACACGGCCAGCGATTCCAGCCCGGCGGCCAGACTCTTTAATTCTTTCGCTTCCATCATCCGTTCAGGATCGCCCCGTAGGCGCCGCCGGAGACCAGGGCAGCGTACCGCTTGAGGTAACCCGTGACCTCCTTTTTCTTGGGCGCGAAATGCTTCATGCGCTCGTCCAGCACCGCCTGGTCCACCAGCAGCTCGATGGAGTGGCCGGGGATGTCGATGCGGATGAGGTCGCCTTCTTCCACCACGCCGATGAGGCCGCCGGAGGCCGCCTCCGGGGTGATGTGGCCCACGCAGGCGCCGCGGGTGGCGCCGCTGAAGCGCCCGTCGGTGATGAGGGCCACGCTGCCCCCCAGCCCCATGCCCATGATGGCGGAGGTGGGGTTGAGCATCTCACGCATGCCGGGGCCGCCCCTGGGGCCTTCGTAGCGGATGACCACCACGTCGCCGGGCTTGATGAGGCCGGCGTTGATGGCCTTCTGGGCGTCTTCCTCGCCGTCGAACACCCGGGCCGGGCCCTCGTGCACCAGCATCTCGGGCAGAACGGCGCTGCGCTTGACCACGCTGCCCTCGGGGGCAAGGTTGCCCCGCAGCACGGCGATGCCGCCGGTGGTGCTGTAAGGGTTTTCGATGGGGCGGATGACTTCGTGGTCCAGATTGGGGCATTCGGCGATGCACTCCCCGATGGTGTGGCCGGAAACGGTCATGCAGTCGGTGTTCAAAAGGCCCTTTTTGTTCAGTTCGTTCATCACCGCGTACACGCCGCCCGCCTCGTCCAGCTGCTCGATGTAGGTGCGGCCGGCGGGGGCCAGGTGGCACAGGTTGGGCGTTTTCTCGCTGATGGCGTTGGCCACGTCCAAATCCAGTTCCACGCCGCACTCGTGGGCGATGGCCGGCAGGTGCAGCATGCTGTTGGTGGAACAGCCCAGGGCCATGTCCACGGTGAGGGCGTTCATCAGCGCCTCTTTGGTCATGATCTGGCGGGCGGTGACGCCCTTGCGCACCATGTCCATCACCGCCATGCCCGCGCGCTTGGCCAGCTCGATGCGGGCGGAATAGACCGCGGGGATGGTGCCGTTGCCCCGAAGGCCCATGCCCATGGCCTCGGTAAGGCAGTTCATGGAGTTGGCGGTGTACATGCCGGAGCAGGAGCCGCAGGTGGGGCAGGTTTTGCACTCGTATTCATGAAGCTTTGCCTCGTCGATGGCGCCGGCGTTGTACTGGCCCACCGCCTCCGACAGGGTGGAAAAGCTGGTGCGCGCCCCGTCCACATGGCCCGCCAGCATGGGCCCGCCGCTGACGAACACGGTGGGCAGGTCGAGGCGGGCCGCGGCCATCAAGAGGCCCGGCACGTTCTTGTCGCAGTTGGGCACCATCACCAGCGCGTCAAAGCCGTGGGCCAGGGTCATGGCCTCGGTGGAGTCGGCGATGAGGTCCCGGGTGACCAGGGAGTATTTCATGCCGGTGTGGCCCATGGCGATGCCGTCGCACACGGCGATGGCGGGAAAGACGATGGGGGTGCCGCCGGCCATGGCCACGCCCAGCTTCACCGCGTCCACGATCTTGTCCAGGTTCATGTGGCCGGGCACGATCTCGTTGTAGCTGCTCACAATGCCCACCAGCGGGCGGCCGATCTCCTCCTCGGTGAGGCCCAGCGCGTGGTAGAGGGCGCGGTGGGGCGCGTTCTGGGCGCCGCATTTCAAAGAATCGCTTTTCATCGGTTCGGTCTCCTTTCCCAAAAGCGCCCCCGCCCGGCGCGGGGCGGGGGCACGGCGCGGGGGTCAGTTGTTGATGAGCTTGTCCTCGTCGCTCCAGCTGTAGAGCTTGCGGATGTCGCGGCCCACGACTTCGCTGGGGTGCTCGGCCGCCAGCTTGCGCATGGCGTTGAAGTGCACCTGGCCGCCCGCAGAAGACATATCCAGCAAAAAGTCCTTGGCAAAGGTGCCGTCCTGGATGTCCTTCAAAATCTTGCGCATGGCCTTCTTGGTGTCCTCGGTGATGATCTTCGGGCCGCTGACGTAGTCGCCGTACTCGGCGGTGTTGGAGATGGAGTAGCGCATGCCCGCAAAGCCGCTCTGGTAGATGAGGTCCACGATGAGCTTCATCTCGTGGATGCACTCGAAGTAGGCGTTGCGCTCGTCGTAGCCGGCCTCCACCAGCGTCTCGTAGCCCGCCTGCATCAGGGCGCACACGCCGCCGCACAGCACCGCCTGCTCGCCGAACAGGTCGGTCTCGGTCTCGGTGCGGAAGGTGGTCTCCAGAACGCCGGCCCGGGCGCCGCCGATGCCCAGGGCGTAGGCCAGGGCGATGTCCAGCGCGTCGCCGGTGGCGTCCTGCTCCACGGCCACGAGGCAGGGCACGCCCTTGCCCGCCAGGTACTCGCTGCGCACGGTGTGGCCGGGGCCCTTGGGCGCGATCATGATGACGTTCACGTTCTTCGGAGGCTGGATGCAGCCGAAGTGGATGTTGAAGCCGTGGGCGAAGGCCAGGGTCTTGCCCTCGGTCAGATAAGGCTCAATGCTCTCTTTGTAGAGGGCGGCCTGCTTTTCGTCGTTGATCAGGATCATGATGAGGTCGGCGGCCTTGGCGGCCTCGGCGCTGGTCATCACCTTCATGCCCTGGGCCTCGGCCTTTGCCCAGCTCCTGGAGCCCTCGTACAGGCCCACGACCACGTTGACCCCGCTCTCTTTCAGGTTCAGCGCGTGGGCGTGGCCCTGGGAGCCGTAGCCGATGATGGCCACGGTCTTGCCCGCCAGTTTCTGAAGATCGCAGTCCTGCTGATAGAAGATCCTTGCCATGATGTCTTACCCCTTTCTTTCATTTTAATATAGTATGAAACGCATCAGAAATTGATGGCCTGACGAATGGTGGTGCTGCCCTTGTGCAGCGAGACGCAGCCGGTGCGGCAGATCTCCAAAATGGCGTAGTCCCGCATGAAGTTGAGGAAATCGTCGATGCGGCGGGTGGTGTCCGCCAGACGGAAGATCATCGAGTCCTTGGCGTAGTCCACCGTGTCCGCTCCAAAGGCGGAGGCGGCGGCCCGGATCTCCTCCCGGGTGTCCGGCTCGTTGACCATTTTGATGAGCAGCAGCTCGCAGCTGATGGAATCGTCGTCGGTGAATTCCTCGATGGACTCCACGTCCGGCAGCTTGTAGAGCTGGTTGACCAGCTGCTGCTTTTTGACCTCCTCGCCGCTGAACACCACGGTGATGCGGGAGAGCTCATTGGATTCGGTCTCGCTCACGGTCAGCGCGCTGATGTTGAACTGACGGCGGCGGAACATGCTGGTCACCCGGTTCAGAACGCCGAACTGGTTGCGCACCAGCACCGCGATGGTGTATCGGTTCATCTGTCGTCACCCACCTTTACAATGATGTCGTCCACGCTGCCGCCGGGGGGCAGCATGGGAAGCACGAATTCGTCCTTTTCGATGGCGCAGTCGATGAGGTAGGGGCCCTCGGCGGCAAAGGCGCGGCCGAAGGCGGCCTCCAGGCCCTCCAGCGTGTCCACCGCCTCGCCCTCGGCCCCGAAGGCCCTGGCCAGCGCCACAAAGTCGGTCTTGCGGCCTAGGATGGTGTTGGAGTAGCGCTTGCCGTAGAACAGCGTCTGCCACTGGCGCACCATGCCCAGCACGCCGTTGTTCATCAGCAGGATGACCACCGGCACCCGGTAGGTCACGGCGGTGGCCAGTTCGTTCAGGCACATGCCGAAGGAGCCGTCGCCGGTCACCAGCACGCTGCGCCCGCCGGCGCCGTAGGCCGCGCCGATGGCCGCGCCCATGCCGTAGCCCATGGTGCCCAGGCCCCCGCTGGAGGCAAAGCGCCGGGGCTTTTTGAAGCGGAGGTTCTGGGCCGCCCACATCTGATGCTGGCCCACGTCGGTGGCCACCGGGGTGTCTTCGCCCAAAAAGGCGTTCAGCGTCAGGATGGCGTTGCGGGGGGTCAGGCCGGGGCGGCGGTCGGCGCTCGTCGCTTCCTCTGCCCGCAGCCGGGCCAGCTTTTCCTGCCACTCGGGGTTTTTGACCTCGTTCACCAGGGGCAGCAGCCGCTGCAAGGTCTGCTTCACGTCGCCCCGCAGGCCCACCGCCGCGGGCACGTTCTTCGAGAGTTCCGAGCCGTCCACGTCGATCTGCACGATGCGCGCGCCGGGGGCGAAGCGGGAGCGGTCACCGGTGACCCGGTCATTGAACCGCACGCCCAGGGAGATGATGAGGTCGGCGTTGTGCATCGCCAGGCTGCTGGCGTAGTGGCCGTGCATGCCCTGCATGCCCAGAAAACGGGGGTGGTCGGTGGGGATGCCGGAGATGCCGGTGAGGGAGCAGCCGATGGGGGCGTCCAGCTTTTCGGCCAGGGCCAGCATCTCGCTTTGCGCCCCGGCGGCCACCAGGCCGCCGCCGAAGTAGACGAAGGGCCGGCGGGCGGCGTTGATGAGCCCTGCCGCCTGCTCCACCCGCAGCTCTTTGGCCGCCATGGGGGCGTCCGCCGTCACCGGGGGCTGGGCCTCGTACTCGCACAGGGCGGTCTGCACGTCCTTGGGCACGTCGATGAGCACCGGGCCCGGCCGCCCGGACTGGGCCAGCCGGAAGGCCTCGCGGATGGTCTGTGCCAGTTCGTCCACCGAGCCCACGAAGTAGTTGTGCTTGGTGATGGGCAGGGTCACGCCGGTGATGTCAATTTCCTGAAAGCTGTCGGTGCCGATCTGGGTGGTGGGCACGTTGCCGCACAGCGCCACCATGGGGATGGAGTCGAGGTAGGCCGTGGCGATGCCGGTGACCAGGTTGGTGGCG
>DWXV01000059.1 GCA_019119025.1 Candidatus Allofournierella excrementigallinarum | reverse complement strand
TCGCCTGCATCTGTGGCATATGACGGCGGCAGATTATGCGCAGTGCCGCTCAGAGGTCCGGCTGAGTGAAAAAAGCCGCGCACTGCTCCGGAACTGTGCAGGCACGGTTCTTGCTCCGGCAGCCGAGGCAGCCGGACATAGCGGCTGTGACGGGTATCAGGAGCTGCTGCTGCCTCAGTTGCAGGCAGACTTAATGGAAACTTGATAAGAACGAAATACGTTTTTCCGAACGGAAATTCGGATTCCTGTATCTGAACCGCCCGCGCGGCACGCGAACATGGCGCAGATTTTTCGCTCATCGCGTCCATAGAGCCGGACGTTCATGCAAGCGCCCTTTCCGACTGGCCGGCCAGCATGGCGTTTCTCCTTTATATGTAAGGTGTGAAATTGAGTTCGCCAACGAAAAACCGCTGACTTGAACATTTTTGAGGCGTATGCTATACTTGCTTTTATGTGGATTTGCAAGGCAATTCCGGGCGGGGCGCATGCAGGCTTTTCTGCAAATGGGGCAATCTTGCAACGGCGCCTTTGAAAACGGTGCAGCCATTCGCTGCGCTCATTTGAAGTCGGGATTGGGTCGATTTTGCTCCAATACAGCTTTCTGCAAATTCTCTACAACTCTTGCCAAAAACCAGACGGCACAGGAGGACGCACTATGGAATCCAAAAAGTTAGAAAAACCTTGTGAAAACGGCACTTTTTTGACCGCACAAGGCGTGATGGAACCGGATGAAGGGGGCAAAGGGTCGTTCCCCGCCATGAAGTCCATCGACAAGCCCGAGGCGGCCCAGAAGCCCGCCGCCGCAGACGGCGCCGTGCCTGCGGCGGAGAGCGGCCCCATCGACTCTCCCAGGGTGGAGATCGAGCCGCTGTTCACCGAGTTCGTGGACTTCGACACCTTCTCCAAGTCCGATTTCCGGGTGGTGAAGATCAAGGAGTGCACCGCGGTGCCCAAGAGCAAGAAGCTGCTGAAGTTCGTGCTGGACGACGGCACCGGCGCCGACCGGGTCATCCTCAGCGGCATCCACGAGTACTACGAGCCGGAGGAGCTGGTGGGCAAGGCGGCCATCGCCATCGTCAACCTTCCTCCCCGCAGGATGATGGGCATCGACTCCTGCGGCATGCTCATCAGCGCCGTCCATCAGGAGGACGGCCACGAGGGCCTGCACCTGCTGATGGTGGATCCCCACATCCCCGCGGGCGCGAAGCTCTACTAACAACAAGCGAAAGGGCGTCCTGAGCGATCGGGGCGCCTTTTCCTGCAAAAGGGAAAGAGGCGAACGGATCATGAAAACAGGCCTTGTGCTGGAAGGCGGGGCCATGCGGGGCATGTTCACCGCCGGCGTGCTGGACGCCTTCCTCGCCGCCGGCGTGAGGGCCGACGAGGTGGTGGGCGTTTCCGCCGGGGCGCTGTTCGGCGTGAACTACCTCTCCGGCCAGGCGGGCCGGGCGGTGCGCTATAACAAGCGCTTTAACGGCGACAAAAACTACATGGGCCTGCGGCCTTTGCTGCGGGAGGGCAACCTGTTCAGCACTTCTTACGCTTATGACCTTGTGCCCCGCAAGCTGGACCCCTTCGACGATGAAGCCTTTCAAAACAGCGGCGTGCCCTTCTACGCCGTGGTCACCGACGTGGACACCGGCGAGGCGGAGTACATACAGGTGAAGAGCGTCTTTGACCAGATGGACGTGCTGCGGGCCTCCGGCTCCATGCCCTTCGTCTCCCGCCCGGTGGAGTGGCAGGGGCGGCGGTATCTGGACGGCGGCGTTTCCGACAGCATCCCCTTCCGGTGGATGGCCGCCCGCGGCTGCGACAGGCTCATCGTGGTGCTCACAAGGGAAGAAGGCTACCGCAAAACGCCCATGAAGGGGGCGCTGCTGCGGCTGCTGAGGCGCAAATATCCCGCCATCGCCCGGCGGCTGGCCGCACGCCACACCGACTACAACCGGGCGCTGGAGGAGCTGGAGCGCTGGCAGGCCGAGGGCCGGGCCTTCGTGATACGCCCCTCGGTCAAAACGCCCATCAGCCGCATCGAGACCGACCCGGCCAAGCTTCAGCAGGTCTACGACCTGGGCCTTGCGGACGGGCAGGCGGCCCTGCCCTCGCTGAAAGCCTACCTTGCCGGGCGGTGAGGCGCCCTTGCAAAGGGCGCTCGGGCAGGATACAATAAATCCGAGCGGCCCCGCCGCGGAAAAGAGAGGAACGAACGACGATGAAAATCATGGCAGTGGACTACGGCGACGCCCGCACGGGCCTGGCCGTGTGCGACCGCACGGAATTTCTGGCCAGCCCCGTGGGCCAGATCGAGGAAAAAAGCATGGCCAAGGTGGCGGAGAAGATCATCTACGCCAGCCGGGAATTCGATGTGGGGATGATCGTCATCGGCCTGCCCAAAAACATGGACGGCACCGAGGGCGGCCGGGCCCAAAAGACCCGCAAGCTGGCAAAGCTGGTGGAGCTGGGCGTGCAGGTGCCCATCGTCTTCTGGGACGAGCGCCGCACCACCGTCACCGCCGCGGCGCAGCTCACGGATGCGGGCGCCTTTGGCAAAAAGCGCAAGGGCAAGCTGGACGCGGTGAGCGCCGCCGTCATCCTGGACAGCTTCCTCGCCTGGCGGAAAAACCACTCCGGCGAACAGCCCACCTGAACCAAAACCGAAAAGAGGCCTCTGCAATGCGGCAGAGGCCATTTTTTTGCGCGAAAAATGGCGTAAAACCGCCCTTTGACGGGCTTACGCGCGGGCGCAAAACGTGCTATAATAATATCATAGCAACCACGATGAGACCCCGATGCGCTCGGGTCAGCGAAAGAAGTTCGGCCAAGTCGGAAGAGGAGGAAGGGGCGCCGCGGCGCCCGGCGGAAGATGGAGGACAAGAGATGTTTGAACCTGGAAGTCTGATCGTGTATGGCAATTCCGGCATCTGCCGGGTGGAGGGCGTCTCCATGAAGCAGCAGCTGAGCGGCGGCGGGCAGGCGATGTACTACACCCTCACCCCGCTGTTTGGCAGCGGCACCGTGTACACCCCCGTGGACACCAAGGTGTTCATGCGCCCGGTCATCACCGGGGAAGAGGCGAAAAACCTCATCCGCCGCATGCCCGAGATCGAGCCCTGCTACTGCAGCGGCACCGACCAGCGCGCCTTGTCGGAGCATTACCGGGGCCTTTTGCACACCTACCAGTGCGAATCGCTGGTGAAGATCATCAAGGCGGTTTACCTCAAGGCCCAGCAGGCCGCCGCCAAGGGAAAAAAGCTGGGCAAGACCGACCAGCAGTTCATGAAGCGGGCGGAGGAACTGCTCTATGAAGAATTGTCCCTTGCGCTGGACATGCCCAAGGAGCAGGTGAAGGACCACATTCTGCAAACGCTGGAGCCTGCTGCCCAGTGAGGGGAGGAGGAGCATACGATGAAGCTGAAAACTGCCCTTCGCATCACACGGGTGGGGGTGGCGCTGACCGTGCTGTTTTATTTCCTGTGGCTGCTTTTTAAAACGGACGCGCTGCTGCATCTGTGCTTGGGTACGCCCTTCGCTGCGATTGCGTTCGCGGCAGTTTTTGTCCGATGCCCCCACTGCAGGCACAGGCTGTACCGTGTGAGCGGCAAATACTGCCCCTACTGCGGCAAAGAACTTGGCCTTTGAACAAAGCAAAAAGAGCCTTCCCGCCGGGAAGGCTCTTTTGCATCGCGGTCAGTGGCAGAAGCTGTCCACCGGCTTTTCCGGCGGGGGATTGGTGAGCTTGGGGCCCAGGGTCATCTGGCTGGAATAGAGGCTGTAGTGGCCGCTGAGCAGATAGCTCACGGCGCATACCAGCAGATAGAGCAGCAGCGGCTCGGCGCCGAACAGCTCCACCCCCAGCAGGATGCTGGCGATGGGGCAGTTGGTCACCGCGCAGAAGGTGGCCACCAGCGCCAGCGCCGCGGCAAGGCCCGGGTCCAGCCCCAGCAGCGGCCCCACAAGGCAGCCGAAGGTGGAGCCCACAAAGAAGGTGGGCACGATCTCGCCGCCCCGGAAACCGCATCCCAGGGTGATGGCGGTGAGCAGCAGCTTGAGGATGAAGGCCGCCGGATGCACCAGTTCGCCCTCGGTGATGGCGCGCTCCACCACGTCCATGCCCGCGCCGTTGTAGGCCCGGGTGCCCACCGCCAGGGTGAACAGGATGATGAGGGCGCTGCCCACCAGGATGCGCAGATACTGGTTCTTCAGCCTGGTCTGGTAAAGATGGCTGGCGGTGTGCATGGTCACACAGAACAGGATGCCCAGCACCGCGCAGCCCACGGCCAGCAGCAGGGCCCGCCAGGCGTTGTCAAAGCTCAAAGCGGCAGAGCCGTGCACCACAAAGCGCTCGGGTTTTGTGCCCAGCAGCACGGCGGTGCCGTAGGAGATGAGGCTGGCCAGCGCGCAGGGCAGCAGCGCGGAGTGATAGATGACGCCCACGCAGATGACCTCCATGCTGAACACCGCCGCCGTCAGCGGCGTGCCGAACAGGGCGGCGAACACCGCGCTCATGCCCGCCAGAACCATCACCCGCTGGCTGTTGTGGTCCAGCCGCATTTTTTCGCCCAGCCAGCCGCCCATGCTGCCGCCGATCTGCAGCGCCGCGCCCTCGCGGCCCGCGCTGCCGCCCAGCAGATGGGTGATGAAGGTGGCCATGATGATGAGGGGCGTCAGCCGCAGGGGCGCCCGTCTGCCCTGCTGGGCGCTCTCCAGCACCGCGTTGGTGCCCCGCTCGGTGCCCATGCGGCAGGCCCTGTAAACGAACACGATGACCAGGCCGCCCACCGGCAGAAGGTACAAAAGCCAGGGGTCCGCCTGACGCATGCCGGTGGCCCAGTTGACCAGATGGAAAAACACGGCGCCCACCGCGCCGCAGGCCAGGCCTGCAATGCCCGCGCACACCATCCACATCAAAAAGGTGCGGGTGTAAGGCCCCGGGCCCAGCTCCCACTTTTGCTGCAGCAGATGTTTCAATTGCATGCTATGCTCCCCTCTCAAAAGCAAAACCTTTCTTATCATATCACATCCCGCGGCTTCGTCAAGCCCGGCTCTTTCCAATTGGAAAAATCGTGGTATAATGGAAACATCGTATAAAAAACCAACAGGAGGGGAGGCCGGCACGATGAAAGCGGGCTTTCAAAACAGTGAACAGGCGGCGCAGATGATGCAGTTTTGCTGCCCCCGGTGGGAGCAGCTGCCCGGCATCGCGCTGTATATGGACCAGGTCACCGGGTATCTGAACGAGGTGTTCGCCCCGCTGTGCCCGCCGGGCGAGGAAAAGCTGCTCACCAAGGCCATGGTGAACAACTACGTCAAACAGAAGGTGATGGCCCCGCCCGCCAACAAAAAATACGGCCGCACCCATGTGGCCCAGCTGCTGGTGATCTGCGCCCTCAAGCAGGTGCTGAGCATCCAGGAGGTGGCCCGGCTCATCCGCATGCAGGCCCAGGTGTGCGAGGTGCAGCGGGCCTACGACTACTTCTGCGGCCAGCTGGAGGAGGCGCTGCAGCAGGCGGCCCAGGGCACGCCGGCGGCCCCGGAGGCGGACGACGACCGGCTGATGGTCATCCACGCCACCCGCGCCGTTGCCAGCAAGGTGTATCTGCAAAAGCGCCTGGAGTTCGAAAACCGGGGGGAGTAAAGCGGGCGTCCCGCAGCGGAGGAAGGCCCCCGGCCGTGCCCAAAAAGCACGGCCGGGGGCCTTCTGCTATGGAAGAGAACGACAAATTGTCAGGCCAGCTCGCTGCGCACCAGCTGGGCCAGTTCGCCGGCGATGGACTGGATGAGGGCCTCGTCCTGGCCTTCCACCATCACCCGGATGAGGGGCTCGGTGCCGCTCACCCGCACCAGCACCCGGCCGGCGTCGCCCAGCAGCTCTTTTTTCTCCCGAATGGCGGTCTTGATGGCGTCGTTGTTGTAAAATTCCAGCTTGCCGGCGGCGCTCACCTTCACGTTCTCCATCACCTGGGGCAGGCGGGTCATCACCTTTGCCAGCTGGGAGAGGGGCTCGCCGCAGCGCTTCAGCAGGCACAGCAGCTGCAGGGCGGTGAGCTGGCCGTCGCCGGTGGTGGCGTAGTCGCGGAAGATGACGTGGCCGCTCTGCTCGCCGCCCAGGGTGTAGCCCTCCTGCTCCATCTCCTCCAGCACGTAGCGGTCGCCCACCTTGGTGGCGGCGAAGTGCATGCCGTTTGCCTCGCAGAAGCGGGCGAAGCCCAGGTTGGTGAGCACGGTGCCCACGATGGTGCTGCGGCGCAGCTTGCCCCGCTGCTGCATGTCCAGGCCGCAGATGGCCATGATGAAGTCGCCGTCCACCACATTGCCCTTTTCGTCCACAAAGAGGCAGCGGTCGGCGTCGCCGTCAAAGGCCACGCCTGCCACAGCGCCCGGGGTGGAGCGCACCGCCTCGCACAGGGCCTCCATGTGGGTGGAGCCGCAATTTTCGTTG
This sequence comes from Candidatus Allofournierella excrementigallinarum, assembly GCA_019119025.1. Classification (GTDB taxonomy): domain Bacteria; phylum Bacillota; class Clostridia; order Oscillospirales; family Ruminococcaceae; genus Allofournierella_A; species Allofournierella_A excrementigallinarum. The sequence continues at coordinate 75,796 of DWXV01000059.1, read as the reverse complement.
ATGTTCACCCCGTCCGGCGAGGCGGAAAGGATGGCGGCGTCCGCCCCCAGCTGGCTGAACAGCTGCCCGGCGGTGGCCGAGGCGGAGCCGTTGGCGCAGTCCACCACGATCTTCATGCCTTCCAGCGAGGTGGGGATGGTGCTTTTCAGATGCTCCACATAGTCCCGCACGGCGGTGGCCGAGTGGCTGATCTGGCCCAGGCCGTCGCCGGTGGCCAGCACAAAATTACCCTGTTCGATCAGGGTCTCGATCTGGTCCTCCAGATCGTCCGGCAGCTTGAAGCCCTCGCCGCCGAAAATCTTGATGCCGTTGAAGGGGTAGGGGTTGTGGCTGGCGCTGATCATCACGCCCGCGTCCGCCTTGTACTTCATCACCAGATAGGCCACGGCGGGGGTGGGCACAACGCCCAGGTCGATGACGTCCGCCCCCACGCTGCACAGGCCCGCCGCCAGCGCCGCGCCCAGCATGTCGCTGGAGATGCGGGTGTCCTTGCCCAGCACCACCAGCGGACGGCGGCGCCGCCCGTAGGTGAGCACGGTGGCCGCCGCGCGGCCGATGTTCATAGCAAGCTCACAGGTCATATCCTCGCCGGCGATGCCGCGCACGCCGTCGGTGCCGAATAATCTGCCCATATATACTGTCTCCTTTCAGCGGGTCACACCCGCTTGGCCAGCTTACCCGGCCCTTTGTAGATGTGCCCGGCGGGAACGGCGCCCCGCACGCAGCTGGCGGGATACACCTGGCAGCCGCGGCCCAGCACCGCGCCGGGGCACAGCACGCTGTTGCAGCCCACTTCGGCCCCGTCGCCCACCAGCGCGCCCAGCTTTTTGCGGCCGGTGGCGATCGTTTCCTCGCCGTTTTTCACCACCACGAGGCTCTTGTCGCTTTTCAGGTTGCTGGTCACCGCGCCGGCCCCCAGGTGCGCCTTCACGCCCAGGATGGAGTCGCCCACATAATTGAAGTGGGGCGCCTGCGCCCCGTCGAACAGGATGCAGTTTTTCAGCTCCACGCTGTTGCCCACAACGGCCCCCGCGCCCACCAGCGCGCTGCCCCGGATGAAGGCGCAGTGGCGCACCTCGGCCCCGGGGCCGATGATGCAGGGCGCGCCCAGCAGGGCGGTGGGGGCCACCTTGGCGGTCTTTGCCACCCACACCCCCGGCTGGGGCTGGCTGTATTCGTCGGCGGGCAGGCTCTCGCCCAGCTTCAAAATAAAATCCTTCAGCTCGTCCAGCACCTGCCAGGGCCACTCCCTGCCCTCGAACAGGGGGGCGGCCAGGGTGTGGGAGAGATCGAACAGTTCTTCGGTGCGGCAAAACGTCATAGCGCACGCTCCCTTCCAATGATTCTGCTATCACTCATTATATGAAATCGGGAACGAAATAACAACTTGAAAATACAAAAAACGTGGACGAAATGGCAAAAATGGCGTGTTTCACGAAAATCTGCCGCCGCGGCCGCGCAAAAGTTGTGACATATTTCCGCAAAATTTGCACAATCAGCCCACGGTGGGCGCGAAAAAGCCCCGCCGTGGGCGGGGCAGGCAAATTACTTGCGAAAAATGTCCAGCGCATGGCTGGTCACGTCCAGCAGGCCGGGCCGTTCGCACACCGCCAGATGATAGCGCATGAACAGCCGGAACTGCTCTTCGCTCATGCGGTCCAGCTCCTCCCGCAGCAGCAGCGCGCAGCCGTCGGCGGCCACATAGTGCAGCCGGGCCACGGGGAAGGGGGCCATCAGCGCGTCCACGTCCTCCTTGCGCACCAGTTCGAACAGGTCCTTCGGCTGGGAATAAGCGGCAAAGGTCTCCGGGTCCAGCAGGCCGTCCCGCAGGTAGCGGGCCACGTCGATGTTTTGACGCCGGAACCCTTCGTCCAGCAGGCAGCCGTCCGAGATGACATAGGCGGCAAAGACCACGCCGCCCGGGCGGGCTACCCGGATGGCCTCGGCCAGCGCCCGGCGCTTGTCGGCCTCGGTGTACAGGTGATAGAGCGGCCCCAGCACAAGGACGATGTCGTAGCCGCCGTTCTCAAAGCCGGCCAGGTCCAACGCGTTGCCCTGGGTGACGGTCACCGCTTCGCCGGGCAGGGTGTTCTGGCGGAACACCTCGATGTTGCGCTCCACCAGTTCCACCGCGTCCACCCGCCAGCCCTCCCGGGCCAGCGCGTGGGAGTAGCGCCCAGTGCCTGCGCCGACCTCCAGCACCCGCGCGCCGGGGCGCAGGTAGCGGCGGATGTAATGCATGGTGGTGAAGAATTCCACCGAGCCGTGGCGGGAGGCCAGCCGCCCGTCCTCGTCGAAATGGCTGTAGAATTCGCGAATGTAGCGTGTTTCCATGGCGCGCCTCCTTTTTCAGGGCCGGTGGGGGGCCGCCAGCGCCGCCACCACCGTCTTTGCCCGCCGCCGGGCTTCGCCGTCGTCCAGCTTCAATTTGCCGGTGGCGGCAAGCACCGCCGCGCCGTGGGCCCAGAGGAACAGGTCCAGAAAAATTTCCCGCCCGGCCCGGGGGTCCACCCCCAGCCGGCGGGCGAAGGCCTCCGCCTTGCGCACATTGCCCGGCTCGCGGTAAAAGTCCTCGGCCCGGCGCATGTCCAGCGCCATCTCGCGGATAAACAGCGCCCGGAACAGCAGCGGCTCCTCCCGGGCAAAGCGCAGGTAGGCAAGGGGCAGGGCAAGGCAGGGGTCCTCCCCCTCGCCCCAGGCCGCGGCCCGCTGCTCGTAAAAGGCGAAGGCATATTCCAGAAAGTCCGCCTTCATGGCCTCCATGTTTTCATAGCAGGTGAAGATGGGCCGGGTGGAGCAGCCCAGCCGCGCCGCCACGCTGCGGGCGTTCACCGCCTCGAAGCCTGCGCGGCGGGTGATGTCCAGCGCCGCCTGTAAAACCATCTCCCGGGTGACCTTGGCCGCAGGGGGCATGGCCCTCGCCTCCTTTTTTATATGCAACAGTTGTTATGCAACTATTGTTACATATAAAGCGGGGCCTGTCAAGGGCAAAAAGGCCGCCTCGGCGAAAGGGGCGGCCTGCGGAAAGCATGGTCACTTCGCCTTTTTTGGCTTGAGGCCCACCACGTAGCGGATGCGCCGCCAGTAGACGATGGCGGACGCCACCGGGGCCACAAAGTCGGAGATGGGCTCGGCCACGAAGGCAGACATGGCGCCGAACTGCATGGGCAAAAGGAACAGGGGGATGAAATAGATGGCCTTGCGGAAGAAGGAGAGGGGCAGGGCATACTGCATCATGCCCATGCCGGTGAAGCCGTCGATCACGGTGTACTGCACCGCCAGCGGGATGACGCCCAGGGTGTAGATGCGGATGGCCTGCGCCGCCAGCCGGGCCACCTCGACGTCGTTGGAAAAGATGGCCACAAAGAGGCCGGGCGCGCCCTGGCCAATGAGGAACAAGAGGGTGGTGTAGCCAAGGCAGAGCAGCAGGATGAACTTCTGCGCCTCCAGGATGCGCCCGGGCTGGCCCGCGCCGTAGTTATAGCCCAGGATGGCCCCGGTGCCGCCGGTGATGCCGCCCAGCGGCATGGTGACCACCAGCATGAAGCTCTGGGCGATGGTGGCCGCCGCCACCAGCAGGTCGCCCTGGCCCGCGCCGCCGTACTTCTGCAACAGGGAGTTGAGGGCGATGATCATCACGTTGTCGAAGGCGATGATGATGAAGGGGGTGAAGCCGGTGGCCGCCACCCGGCCCATGAGCCGCAGGCTGTAGCCCCCGAAGGTGATGCGGACGGGAGGCTGGCGGCCGAACAGGAACGAAAGCACAAAGACGCAGCTGGCCAGCTGGCTGAGCACGGTGGCCAGCGCCGCGCCGGCCACGCCCATGTCCAGCAGGAAGATGAACACCGGGTCCAGCAGGATGTTCAGCACCGCGCCCAGCAGCACCGAGAGCATGCCCTTTTTGGCAAAGCCCTGGCAGATGATGAACTGGTTCATGCCGGTGGAGAGCAAAGCGAACAAAGTGCCCGTCAGATACACCGAGTAATAGCTCTCGGCATAGGGCAGGCTGGCCTCGCTGGCGCCAAAAAGCAGCAGCACCGGCCGCCGGGTGGCCCAGGCCAGGGCGGTCAGCGCCGCCGCCAGGCCCGCCAGCAGCACAAAGCAGTTGGCAAGGATGCGTTTTGCGCCCTCGTTGTCGCCCGCGCCCATGCGGATGCTCACCAGGGGCGAGCCGCCCACGCCCACCAGAAAGGCCACCGAGCCGATCATGGTCACGATGGGGCCGCAGACGCCCGCCCCCGCCAGGGCCAGATTGCCCACCTCGGGGATGTTGCCGATGTACATGCGGTCCACCACGCTGTATAAAACGCTCACGAACTGCGCCAGCATGCTGGGGACGGCGATGCGCAGCACCAGCCGGCGGATGGGGTCGCGCCCCAGATCATTCTCCATTCTCACACAAAACACCGCCTCACAGGCGCAAAGAGCGCCGGACGCATTCCTTCGCCCGGCGCGGCGCCGCTTATTTGTAGATCTTTTGAAGGGTGAAGCCCCGGCCGTGCACCTCGTTCACCGAACTGATGACGATGAAGGCCTGGGGGTCTGTTTCCAGCACCAGATGGTTCAGCTTTGCCAGTTCCCGGTTGGTCACCACCGTCAGCAGCATGTCCCGCTCGGTCTGGGTGTAGCCGGTCTGGGCGTGCAGCACGGTGCAGCCCCGGTCCAGCACCCGCAGGATGATGCGGCGGATCTCGTCGTTCTTCTCGCTGAGGATCTTCACCTGGATCTTGGCGTGGCCCATCACCGAAACCTTTTCCAGAATGACGGTGTAGAGCAGCACCAGCAGGATGCCGTAGAGGATCTGCTCCTTGCCGGCAAAGACCATCTGGCCGATGAGGATGAGGAAGTCCAGCAGGTACATCACCGCGCCCACCGGCAGGCCGAAGTATTTGTTCAGCACGATGGGCGGGATGTCCATGCCGCCGCTGGACGCCCCTGCGCCGATCACCAGCCCGATGGCCACGCCGATGAGCACGCCGGCGAAGACGGTGCCCAGCATGGGGTCGCGGGTGAAGCCGTCGATGCCGGGGATGCGGGCGAACAGGTCCAGGAACAGCGGGTAGCAGAAGGTGGACAGCGCCGTGTTGAAGGCGAACCACCGGCCCATGGCCAGCGCCCCCACCGCGAACATGACGATGTTGGACGCCAGCACGAACCCGGCCACCGGCACGTCAAACCAATAGCGGGCGGCCAGCGCCAGGCCCGTGGTGCCGCCGGTGATGAGCCCGCAGGGCAGCACGAACATATCCACCGCCAGGGCGTAAAGCGCGTTGCCCAGCAGCACCAGCAGAATGTTTTTTCCCCGCGCGGGCAGAATGAAGCCTTTCACGGGCAGGCCCTCCCCTCGACGCACTGCACAGCAGTGCCATGATAAAGCGAAAGGCGGCAGGCCAAACGCCTGCCGCCAAAACCATGCGCATCACGCCGGGCGCAGCCCATTCGACCCACCTGCCTTTTTTTGTATTCCACACAAGTATTGCACAGCCCGGCGGCGATTGCAAGACCCGGCAAAAAAAGTTCGGCGTTTTGCCCCGAAAGATGCGGGGCAAAACGCCGGTCTTTGTTAAATCGCGCAGGGCCTTTCAGCGCAGCATGGCGCTCTGGTTCACCACATAGGTGCTGTATAAAAACAGCACGTCCTGGTTTGTGAACTCCACATACTGGGGCACAAGGCCGCTGACCATGTAGCGGATGTCCACCAGAGTGACCTTGCGGTACTGGCCCAGCAGCAGCGGAACAAGGCTGCTGGCATAGGAATCCCGAAACACCACCAGCTCTTTGTCGGTGGCCGCCAGGGGGCTTTCGATGGTGATGAGGGGGCTGGCCCCGCTCAAAAACACGTCGTAGGGCACGTCGGTGTCAAGGCGCGCAAGGTCGTAGACGGCGGTGGAATCGGGATATTGATAGTTGTCGCACACGGCGGCCACGGTGGCGTCGCTGACCATGTAGGTCAGCTCTTCCGGCTTGTCCGCGCCGTACTTGCCGTAGGCGCCGATGAAGCCCTCCACCGTCACCGGGTCAAAGCCGTCCATGTCCACCGAAAAGCCCATGGCGCTGCCCAGCGCGTCCACCACGCCGCCAAGGCGTTCCTGCCGCCAGTGGCTGTCGGTGAAATAGTAGTCCTCCAGGGCCAGCGCGCCGGTCAGGTCGATCCGCTCGATGCCGCTGCCCGTCAGCTGGCTGTCCACCGTGGAGAACAGGGCCTGATAGTCGGTGGCGGGCCTCACCCCGCCGGTCAGGTAGTAGCCCTTGTCCGGCACGATGGCGTAAAAAGCGCGGTTATCCTCGGTGAGCAGGTCCGCCTTCAGCGTTTCCAGCTTTTCACCAAAGCGCACCGCGCTGTCCACATCGGGCGCGTCCAGCGCCTGGACCCAGTGGCCCTGGGCGGTGTACATGCCGTTTTCGTCCGGGCGCTTGCCGCGGCCGGACAGGCCCATTGCCGCCGCAATGGTCACGGCGGCAGCCGCGAGGCAGAGCCCCGCGGCTGCGAGCGCAAGTTTGCGGTTCACGGTTTACTCAGCCAGCGCGGTGAAGGCCGCATGGATCTTGTCGGCGTTGTCGGCGCCGGTCATGATGAGGATGACCACGTCGCCGGACCAGTCCACGATCTTGCTTTCGGCCTCCACGCAGATCCACTTGCGGGGGTCGGCGCCCGCCTCGATGTCGGCGGCCAGCTGCTCGGCCTCCTCGGCGCTGTTGGCGCGCACCAGGCAGACGGAGTGGGCCACAGAGCTCATGGCGGCTTCGGCGGCGATGCCCTCGGCATAGCGGTCACGGGTCACGCCCAGGTTGTATTCGGAGTTCTCCTCGGTGAGCGGGGTGTACTTGGCGCCGCCGTTCAGGTCGGCGGGCATCAGCGCGGGCAGCTGGTCCTCGGGCACGCTGGCCAGCACCGCGTCCATGATCTCCTCCAGGCTGCTGGAGGAAAGGCTCACCCCGCCCGCGGCGGCGGAGGTGGAAGAAGGCTCGGAAGCAGGCTCAGAGGCGGGCTCGGAAGCCGGGGCGCTGCTGCTGGGCGCAGAGGAAGGGGCGGAAGAAGAAGGCGCGGAAGAGCAGCCGGCAAAGGCGGCGGCCATGATGAGCGCGAGGGTCAAAGCGAGTTTTTTCATGTGTGTGACTCCTTATTTCAACGAAATATGCGGCCGGTTTGGGCTTAGTGTGCCCCGCCGGCACAGAGTAAACACCTGGGACGAGGAAAATATTGCAAAGCATCCAAAATTTTTTCGTGTTTTTCATGCGAAACGCTCCCTTGCCCGCCGGGGGATGGGCCGTTATAATTGTAACAGGCGGAGAAGTTCCGCCGGTGCCAATATTTTGCTTGACCTGAAAAGGAGAGGATACCAATGGCCAACCGCATCGTTCTGAACACCATTTCCTACCATGGCAAGGGCGCCATCGGGAACATCGTTCCCGAGCTGACCGCCCGCGGCTACAAAAAGGCGTTCGTCTGCTCCGACCCCGACCTGTTGAAGTTCGGCGTGACCAGCAAGGTCACCGATCTGCTGGAGGCGGCGGGCTTTGCCTATGAAGTCTACAGCGACATCAAGCCCAACCCCACCATCGAGAACGTGCAGAACGGCGTAAAGGCCTTCACCGCCAGCGGCGCGGATTGCATCGTGACCATCGGCGGCGGCTCCTCCATGGACACCGCCAAGGCCATCGGCATCATCGCCACGAACCCCGAGTTTGCCGACGTGCGCAGCCTGGAGGGCGTTGCCCCCACCAAGAAGCACGCGGTGTTCACCATCGCCGTGCCCACCACCGCCGGCACCGCCGCCGAGGTGACCATCAACTACGTCATCACCGACGCGGAGAAAAAGCGCAAGTTCGTCTGCGTGGACACCAACGACATCCCCGAAGTTGCCGTGGTGGACCCGGACATGATGTCCACCATGCCCAAGGGCCTCACCGCCGCCACCGGCATGGACGCGCTGACCCACGCCATCGAGGGCTACATCACCAAGGCCGCCTGGGAGATGACCGACATGTTCCATCTCAAGGCCATCGAGCTGATCGCAAAGCACCTGCGCAGCGCCGTGGCCGGCGAGCCGGAGGGCCGCGAGGGCATGGCGCTGGCCCAGTACATCGCGGGCCAGGGCTTCTCCAACGTGGGCCTCGGCATCGTGCACTCCATGGCCCACAGCCTGGGCGCCGTCTACGACACCCCCCACGGCGTGGCCAACGCCATCCTGCTGCCCACCGTGATGGAGTACAACGCCCCCGCCACCGGCGAAAAGTACCGCGACATCGCCAAGGCCATGGGCGTGGAAGGCGTGGACGCCATGACCCTGGACGAAGCCCGCAAGGCCGCCTGCGCCGCCGTGAAGCAGCTGAGCCAGGACGTGGGCATCCCCGCCGACCTGAAGGCCATCGTGAAGGAGGAGGACGTGCAGTTCCTCTCCGAATCGGCCTACGCCGACGCCTGCCGCCCCGGCAACCCCCGCGACACCAGCGTGGAGGAGATCGCCGCGCTTTACCGCAGCCTGATGTAAAGGCGTTCAGAACCAGCCAAAACAGGAGGGGCCGCCCCGCGGGGCGGCCCCTTTTCTGCGTGAGTTCACAGCTTGTCCAGGTATTCGGCGGCGGAAAGCCCGGCGATGAGCCCCTCGCCCACCGCTTTCGCCACCTGCAGCGGCGCGCCGGCGATGTCCCCGGCGGCAAAAACGCCCTCGATGTTGGTGGCCATGCGCCGGTCCACCTGCACAAAGCCGTCCTGGATGGCAAGGCCGGGCAGCAGGGCGTCCGGCGCGATGGCGCTGCGCAGGATGAACAGGCCCTGGATGGGCATCTCTTTGCCCGCGATGCGCATCCATTCCACCGTTTGGCCGCCGCCCACCGCCTGCACCGCGCCGGGCAGATGCTCGATGGCTTCGTTCAATTCCGCCGGGCGCCTGGGGGAGACAAAGCGCACCTTGCAGCCGATGGAGGCGAGGAAGTTCGCCTCGCCCGCCGCCTCGGGGGAAAGGCCCCACACCGCCACCTCCCGGCCGCGGTAGAGCATGCCGTCGCAGGTGGCGCAGTAGGAAACGCCCCGGCCCAGAAACTCGCTCTCGCCCTCGATGGGCTTTGCCTTGGCCACGCCGCCCGCCAGAACGACCGCGCAGGCTTCCAGGATATTGCCGTCGAAGTTCAGCAGGAAGCGGTCACCCATGGGCAGCACGTTGGCCACCCGGCCCAGTTCCGGCACGATGCCCAGGGCCTTGGCGTGGGCGGCAAAGGCCGCCAGCATCTCGCTGCCCGAAAGGCCCGGCAGCCCCAGATAATTATCCACCCGCTCGGCTTTGGCCAGAAGGCCCGCCCCCGCGCCCAGCACCCGGACGGTCTTGCCCCGCTGGCGCAGGTTGACGGCTGCCGAAAGCCCGGCGGGCCCGCCGCCCACCACCGCGCAGTCCAACATGGCTTCACTCATAAAAACGCGCCTCCTTGCCCGTTGCTTTTTTATTCAGTATAGGGCAGAAAGGCCCCGCTTACCGTAATTTTATCACAAAGGGCCCCGCGTTGCCAACCGGCGCGAAGGCGGCTATAATAAAAGAAAAGACCAAAGGAGGAATGCCCTGTGTTCGGCCCTGCGGATAAAAAACTGGGCTTCGGCTTCATGCGCCTGCCCATGAAAGGGGAAGAGGTGGACATTGAGACCACCTGCCGCATGGTGGACGAATTTCTGGCGGCGGGCTTTTGCTACTTCGACACCGCCCACGGCTACCACGACGGCAAAAGCGAGGCGGCGCTGAAGGCGGCCCTCACCAGCCGCTACCCCCGGGAAAAGTACATTTTGGCAGACAAGCTCTCGCTGCCTTTCTTTGAAACGGAGGCGGACATCCGGCCCCTGTTCAAAAAGCAGCTGGAAGCCTGCGGCGTGGAGCACTTCGACATGTATCTGATGCACGCCCAGAGCGCCGGGCGCTTCGAGTTCTACAAGAGCTGCCGCGCCTACGAGACGGCCTTCGCCCTGAAGGCGGAGGGCAGGGTGCGCCATGTGGGCATCTCCTTCCACGACACCGCCGAGGTGCTGGAGCGCATCCTCACCGAGTATCCCCAGCTGGACTTCGTGCAGCTGCAGTTCAACTATCTGGACTACGAGGACCCCCAGGTGCAAAGCCGCGCCTGCTACGAGGTCTGCCGCCGCCACCACAAGCCGGTGGTGGTGATGGAGCCGGTGCGGGGCGGGCGGCTGGCCCGGCTGCCGGACGAGGCCCGGGCGCTGCTGGCAAAGGTGAGCGACAGCAGCCCGGCGGCCTTTGCCCTGCGCTTTGCCGCCGATTTCGAAGGGGTGAAGATGGTGCTTTCCGGCATGAGCAGCCCGGAGCAGATGGAAGAGAACCTGCGGGTGATGAGCGCCCCCGCGCCCCTTTCCGGCGCGGAGCGGGCGGCGGCGGAGCCGCTGCGGCGCATCCTCGCCGCCCAGCAGCTGGTGCAGTGCACCGCCTGCGGCTACTGCATCGCCGGCTGCCCGGCGTCCATCCGCATCCCGGAGCGCCTTGCGGCCTGCAACGCACGCCTGCGGGGCGAGGCGGACGCCGCCGCCCGCTACGCCGCCGTAGCCGGCGGCGCGGCTTCGGCCTGCGTGGGCTGCGGCGCCTGCGAAAAGGCCTGCCCCCAGAAGCTGCCCATCCGCAAGCTGCTGGCGCTGGCGGCGCGGGAGTTTGAACGGTAAAAAAGCGGGGGAGGGCCCGGTCGGCATCGACCGGGCCCTCCCTCTTTTTGTGAAGCGCAGGGGCGTTCATCCGCGGGAATATTTCAGCCGGGTGGCGGCCCCGCCCCGCAGGTGCCGCTCGGCCTTGTTGGCCCCCAGCACCTTCTGCACCTGGCGGTAAAGCTGGGGGTTGAGCCGTTTCAGCCGGCAGGTCACATCCTTGTGCACCGTGGACTTGCTGACGCCGAAGGCGCCGGCGGCGCTGCGCACGGTGGCACGGTGTTCGGTGATGTACAGCGCCAGCTGGATGGCGCGCTCGTCGATGTTCCCTTTCACACAGCGTCACTCCCCGTGATGAGTTCTCACGGAGAATGTATATGCGCCGGGCGGGAGGGATATGAGGGGGAGGCTGCGGCAGGAAAAATGTGAAAAACGGAAAAAGCGGTTGACATCCGCCGCGCGGGGTGGTATCCTAATCTGCGTGAAAAAGGGCATGCAGCGGCTGCCGGATCTCACGATCCGGCATCCGCTGCATCTTTTTTTGGCCATACCATATTCAAGACGGGGAAAAGGGGAACAAGGCATGTTGACAGCGATCACTGGCGTGAACTGGGGCGACGAGGGCAAGGGCCGCATGGTGGACCTGCTCAGCCGCGATTATGACATCGTGGCCCGGTATCAGGGCGGAAACAACGCGGGCCACACCGTGAAAAACGAGCGGGGCAGGTTCATTCTGAACCTGCTGCCTTCGGGCATCCTGCGGCCCGGCGTGGTTTGCGTGATGGGCGGCGGCATGGTCATCGACCCGGCCCATCTGGAAAAGGAGATGGCCGCCCTGCGGGAGAAGGGCGTGGAGATCGACCCTGAGAACCTGAAGATCAGCGACCGGGCCACCGTCTGCATGCCCTGGCATGCGGCGGAGGACGGCCTGGAGGAGGACCGGCTTTCCGCCAGCGGCAGCCAGTTCGGCTCCACCCGGCGGGGCATCGCCTACGCCTACGGCGACAAATACATGAAAAAGACCCTGCGCATGGGCGACCTGGCGCACCTGGACGAGGGCAGCAAACGCCACCTGGCCACCATCGTGGAGTGGAAGAACCTGACGCTGGAGCGGGTCTACGGCGCAAAACCCATCGACCTGGAAGAGGCCTGGGCCTGGTGCCAGAAGTACGGCGAGATGTTCCGGGGCTACGTCTGCGACACCGGGGCCTACCTCGCCGAGGCGGACGACGCGGGCAAAAAGATCCTGTTCGAGGCCCAGCTGGGCGCCTTGCGGGACATCGACTTCGGCATCTACCCCTACACCAGCTCCTCCAACGTCATCGGCGCCTACGCCCCCATCGGCGCTGGCCTGCCCGGCCACAAGCTGGACAAGAGCATCGGCATCATGAAGGCCTATTCCTCCTGCGTGGGCGAGGGCCCCTTCACCGCAGAACAGGCCATGACCGAGGAGGAAAAACACCTGCTGCGGGAGGCGGGCCACGAGTACGGCGCGGCCACCGGCCGGCCCCGGCGGGTGGGCCCCTTCGACGTGGTGGCCAGCCGCTATGGCGCCGCCTGCCAGGGCGCGGACGAGCTGGCCCTGACGCTGCTGGACGTGCTGGGCTATATGGACCAGGTGCCGGTGGTGGAGAAATATCTGGTGGACGGCGTGGAGACCGGCCGCTTCCCCCTGGGCACCCAGCTGGACAACGCAAAGCCCGTGGTCAGGACCCTGCCCGGCTGGCGCTGCGACATCAGCGGCTGCCGCCGCTGGGCCGAGCTGCCCCAGGCGGCGAAAGACTATGTGCGCTACATCGAAAAGGCGGTGGGCCGGCCCATCCGCTACATCTCGGTGGGCCCCGACCGGGACGCCTGCATCCTGAAAGACGGCGACTAAAAAGACGCAAAAAAAGAACGCCCCGCGGGCGTTCTTTTTTTGCGTTCAGTTCAAAGGCCCATACTGGGGCGGCTGCTTGCCGGCTTCGGGCGCTTCGGCGTTTGCGGCGGGGGCCGCAGGCTCCGCGGGGGCGTCCAAAGGCAGGCAGGGCAGCGGCTCTTTCCAGAAGCGGCTGGCCAGGCTGGGCAGATAGAGGGCCGCCAGCAGCACGGCGCCCACCGCCACGTCGGCCCAGCCGATGACCTGATTCTCGATGACGGAGGTGGTGCCGGCAAACACGGCGATGAGGTTGTTGTTCAGATAGTGCAGCACCACCGGCACCCACACGGTGCGGGTCTTGTGCTGGGCATAGCCGAAGAAGGCCGCCAGGCACACGCAGAGCACGATCTGGTTGACAAGGCTCTGCAGCCAGGTGCTGGGGCTGTAGAAAAAGATGTTCAGCGGCAGGTGCCAACCCCCCCACAAAACGCCCAGCGCCAGCACGCCCCGCCGGGGGCCGAACCGCTTTTGCAGAAGAGGCTGCAAAAAGGCGCGCCAGCCGTATTCCTCGCCCAAAAAGGGGGTGTAGACCAGAAAGAAATTCAGCGGCAGGACAGCCAGATTGATGCCCAGATAGAGCCAGTCGGTGGTAAAGCCCATGTCCGCCAGGGTGGCGGAGGGGTCGGCCAGCTTGGAGACGGCGATGAGGATGGCATAGCGCCCCAGATACAAAGCCAGGAACAGCAGCACCGTGAGCACGATGGCTCTGCCGCCGCCGGCGCCGCCAAGGCGCAGGCCGCCGGCGGTGCGGCGGGCCCTGCCGTCCAGGAAATAAAGCACAAGGCACACCAGGCTGCCCAGAATGATGACGAGATTGGCGAGCAGCAGCGCCGCCTGTGGCTGTATGAAGGTGACCAGCGTGACGGCCGCCATCACCGCCGTGAGGGCCAGAAAGCCGACGAAAAAGCGGCGGGGCAGAAGCTTATCTCCCCGGCGGGTGACGAGCAGCGCCAGCATCGCGCCGGCGGCGGGGTAGAACATCTGGGCGTTGGCAAACACCGCGGTGCTGCCCCCCATGCTGTGCACCAGGGCCATCGCCACGCCCATCAGGCAGGGCGCGCCGAAGGCCACCGCAAAAAAGATGGCAAGCTGCCGTTTTTCCGTTTGGGTCCATTTCATCGTCTGGTTCCTCCTGTTTCATTCGGTTTTGGCCCGGCCGCTATCCAGCGCATGGGCCCGCAAAAGATAGGTCAGGGTCTGGGTGAGCCACAGCCCGCCCAGCATCACTGCCCACAGCACGCTGGCGCCGCCGTACATCACCGCCAGCAGCGCCGCCAGCATGGCGAAGGGGTAGATTTTGTTCATGACGGTGTAGGTGTGGTAGCCGCACTCGCCGATGCGCTGGCGCTCGGCCTCGTCGCAGCTGTCGTACCAGTCTTTTTGAAAGCGGATGTCGAACACGTTGCCCCGCTTTTCCGGCGCAAGGCGCTGCTCGGCCCGCACCACCGCCGCCTGCAGCCCGTAGCTCCAGGCCAGTTCGGCGATCATAAGCGGCACCACCGCCAGGGCGGGAATGGCGCTTTCCCACAGGGTGACGGCGGGCACCGCAAGGCATGAGGTGAGCATCACCCAGGGCATCGCCACCGCCGAAAAGACCATGGAAAGGCTCAGCCGCCGGTTCGCCGCCTCAAAGGCTTCGTCGTCGTCCTCGCCGGCCCGGGCGGCGGCCTTTTGGCCGGCCAGGTACAGCCAGTGGGCGGCGGCACAGGGCGCAAGGCCCAGCGCCATCAGCCAGGGGCCGGCCTGCGTGAGGCAGTCGCCGGCTTGCTGGGCCAGCTGCATCAGCCCGTCCTCGCGGCCCAGCAGGAAGATGCTGATGAGGGCGCCCGTCAGGGCGCTGGCGATCATGATAAGGGTGAATTTGATGTAGACGCCCCTGCTCGTTTTGGGCGTTTTGGCCTGCTTGTTCATTCCGTTTCCTCCCCGGTCAATGTGAATACCTCTTCCACGGGCACCGAAAACACCCGGGCGATGCGCAGCGCCAGCGTCACGGAGGGGTTGTAGTCCCCCCGCTCGATCAGGCTCACCGTCTGGCGGGACGCCCCCACCAGCGCGCCCAGCTCCTGCTGGTTCAGCCCCTTCGCAGCCCGCAGTTCCTTCACGCGGTTTGCCAGCGGCATAGGCGGCCTCCTTTCATTGCTTGCAAAAGATAATTGTCAAATTGACAAGTATCATTGTCAACACCAGTATAGCATGACAACTTTCTTTGTCAATAGGTTTTGACAACTTTTTTTGTCAAAATGTTCGGAAGCGCCGGGGAAGGGGAAAAAGGCGGCGGAAGGGAACAAAGTCTGGCGGGAGCAAAAAAATCCCCCGCCCGAGAAAAGGCAGGGGAAAAATTCAGGTGATGTGCAAAGCGCGCTGGGCGCGGTAGATGAAGTAGCGCACGGTGCCCGCCGCCAGCCACAGCTGGATGAGCACGTAGTTGGGCAGGTTTTTCAGGCGGAATTTTGGCTTTTCCAGCCTGCCCATGACCTTCAGCGCCTCCTTGAAGCCCTGGAAGTAGGCCGGGCCGTAGCCCCGCAGACGGAACATCACCGCCTTCATCAGATAGCCCAGGGCCAAAAAGGGCAGGTTGAGCAAAAACATTAAGATGGGCATGTTCTTGTAGGGCAGCAGGATGCTGTTGCGCCCGCTCTGCACGCTTTTGAAGGGGTTGTAGCGCACCGCGCCGGTGGTGGCGCCGCAGATGTGGTAGCACCGGGCGGCGGGGCAGTAGACGTTTTTGTAGCCCAGGCTGTTGGCCCGCCAGCTGATGTCCACGTCCTCGAAGTAGGCGAAGAAGTGCTCGTCGAACAGGCCGATCTTGTCCAGGATGCTCTTGCGGTAAAGCGCCGCGCCGCCGCAGGCGGAGAACACCCGGCCCGGCTTTTGGTAGCGGCTGGCCTTCATGCCGTCGCCCCGCTTGCAGGCAAAGCCCAGGAGGGTGACATAGTCGCCCGCGTCGTCGGCCAGCTGGCGCTCAAAGTGGCGGATCATCAAACTGCTCACCGCAAAGATGCGCCCGTCTTTTTGGGCGGCGGCCAGCAGGTTTGCAAGCCAGGCCGGCTCGGCGAAGGCGTCGTTGTTGAACAGCGCCACGAACTCGCCCTTTGCGGCCCGGATGCCCTGGTTCACCGCGTGGGAGAAGCCGGTGTTTTCGGCGTTTTCGATGAGGGTGTAATTCGCCCGGCCCCGGTAGCTGCGGGCGATGGCGAGGCTTTCGTCGGTGGAGCCGTTGTCCACCACGATGAGCTCGAAATCCCGCTCGGTCTGGGCCCAGACGGACTCGATGGAATCCCGCAGCCAGCCCGCGCCGTTCAGGTTGGGGATCACAACGGTGGCTTTCATGGCGCGCCGCCTTTCGTTGCAGAAGTTCGGCGGGGGAAAGGCCCCGCCCGCACCATTATAACAAAAAACGCCGCCCGGGGCAACGCCCCGGGCGGCGGGAGGTTTGCGCGATCACGCCAGCGCGTCCTTGATGGAGGAGAACACGGCGTCCTGCTCGGCGCACATCACCAGCACCACCTCGCCGGACTTCACGGCGTCCAGCCTGGCGGCCTTGGCGATGGCGTACTGGTCGGCCAGGTAGTTTTCCTGGGCGGCCTTCTGGCCGTCGATGAAGGCCTGCAGGCCCTCGGTCACGGCGGCCTGCCGGCCCTCGGCGGGCTTGACGATGGCAAGGCCGTAGGACTGCACGTTCATCATGCTCACGCTGAAGGCGGCCTCCTCCACGTCTTCTTCGGCCAGGCCCAGCACCTGCAGGCACATGGCGCCCTGGCTGGCAATGTCCTCCTCGGTCAGGTCGGCGGCGTAGCCGCCGGTGGCGGTGTAGGCGCCGTCTTTCAGGTGGAAGATGACCAGGTCCTCGTTCTCTTTGGCGGGGCGGGCAGCGGTGAGGATGGCTGTGTAGTCCTTCGGCTCGCCGGAGGAAGCGGGGGAGGAGCCGCAGGCCGCAAGGCCCAGGGCCAGCAGGCAGACAGCCATCAGGCTGAAAATACGTTTCATGATAAAAATCTCCTTTTTGAATACTGTGCCCCCCGAAGGAGGCTTTGATGCATAAACGCGCCGGCAGGGCCGATCATTGCACCGGGCTGCCCATGGGGTCGGGCTGGCGGTCCACCGGGGTGGACAGGATGATCTGGGTGCTGGTGGGGCCGGAGCGCTGGCAGCGGGTGATGAGGTGCTCCAGCGACTGCATGGTGTCGCAGGCCACCTTGACGATGTAGCTGTGGCTGCCGGTGACGTGGAAGCACTGGGTCACCTGCCGCTCGGCGTGCACTGCCGCCAGAAATTCCTCCCGGCCGGCGGGGGCCACCGACACGCTGATGAGGGCGTTCACCGTCTGCCGGCTCTCGGGGCTTTTCAGCAGCACCGTGTAGCCGTCGATGATGCCCTCCTTTTCCATCCGGTGGATGCGGCTGGACACCGCCGGGCTGGTGAGCGAAACGTGTTCCGCGATCTCTTTCACCGACATTCTTGCATTTTGTGCCAAAAGGCCGAGTATCTTTTTGTCCAGTTTGTCCATAGTGTCTCCCTCCCGACGACATAGTGGCAATAGTGATAAAAAACTGATAAATTAAAGGGTTTTGCCTGTAAAAATTAACAAAATAAAAAACAGAGCGGAGATTTTGGGGTTATCTTAATTATATAAACAAAAAGAGGAATTGTAAAGAAAAATGAGAAAGAAAATCCCCGGTTTTCGATTTGACATATAAAGCGAAACCCGTATAATAATAACCACAGCACCCAACGAGTGCTCATGAAAATGCTTTCTCACCTTATTTATACTTTCCCACCCCTCTATGCAACAGGACCCGCCGCAAGGCGGGTCCTGTTGCATTATAAAGAAAGGCGGGACCGCGGCTGCGCCGCGGCCCCGTTCGCTTATTGTTCCAGATAGGGCAGATAGAGGTGCAGGTCGGTGCTTTTGACAAAGCCCTCGAACCAGACGCCGTCTTCCCGGTAGTCCTCCACCGTGACGCTGCCCCGGCTGCGCATGGCCTCGGCCAGGGAGAGCTTGTCGTAGGGCAGCAGCATCTTCACCGCCCGCACCCGGTCGGAAAGGGCTTCGTCCAGCTTTTGCAGCAGGGCGTCCAGCCCGCGGCCGGTGCGGGCGCTGGTGAGCAGCACCCCCGGCTGGAAGGGCACCGCCCCCGCCTTGTCGCACTTGTTGTAGACGGTGATCTGGGGGATGCCGCCGCAGCCCAGCTCCGCCAGCACCTGGTCGGTCACCTCCAGCTGGGCCTCCCGCTCGCTGTCGGCGGCGTCCGCCACCTTCACGATCACATCGGAATAGGCGGCCTCCTCCAAAGTGCTTTTGAAGGCCTCCACCAGCTTGTGGGGCAGGCGGCTCACAAAGCCCACCGTGTCCACCGCGACGACGTTCAGGCCGCTGGGCAGGGTCAGTTTGCGGGCGGTGGGGTCCAGCGTGGCGAAAAGCATATCCGCCTCCAGCGCGTCGGAGCCGCACAAAGCGTTCAAAAGGCTGGATTTGCCCACGTTGGTGTAGCCCACCAGGCTCACCACCGGGGTGCCCGCCCGCTGGCGGGCGCGGCGGTTCTCGCCCCGGCGCTTTTCCAGCTCTGCCAGCTTTTGCTCCAGCGCCTCGATGCGCCGGCGCACATGGCGGCGGTCGTATTCCAGCTTGCTCTCGCCGGCGCCGCGCCGCGCGCCGCCGCCGCCCCCGCCGCCGCCGCCCTGGCGGCTCAAGGCCTCGCCCAGCCCCGCAAGGCGCGGCAGGCGGTAGCGCAGAAGGGCCAGCTCCGTCTGCACCTTGCCCTCGCCGGTGACCGCCCGGCTGCGGAAAATTTCCAGAATGAGCATGGTGCGGTCGATGACCTCCACGCCCAGCGCGTCGGAGATGTTGCGCAGCTGGCTGCCGGACAGCTCGCCGTCGAACACGGCGGCTTCGGCGCCAAGATTTTCGCAGGTAAGGCGCGCCTCGGCCAGCTTGCCCTCGCCCAGCACGGTGCCCGCCTCGGGGGCGTCCTTTTTCTGGAGGAGGCTGGCCACCGCCTCCATGTTGTTGGCTTCGCACAGCGCCGCCAGCTCGTCCATGCTGCGCTCGGCGTCGAACTGGCCCATGTCCAGCCCCAGCAGCAGCACCTTTACCGGCGGGGCGTTTTGTGTGATCTGTTCGCTCATCGTTTCACCTCAAAGGCGTTTTCGGCCTTTCTTCCTTTTTGAGATAGTATGCCCGGCAGGCCACCGGCGTGCCGTCGGCTTTGTGACAGGCGGCGGCGTGGTCGAAGCGCCAGCCCGCCTTTTCCATCACCCGGCCGCTGGCGGGGTTTTCTTCCGCGTGGCAGCAGGCCAGCCAGGCGCCGCCCACCTCGTCGAACCAGAAATCGCGCACGGCGGCCAGCGCCTCGGCGGCGTAGCCCTGCCCCCAGAAGGCGCGGCCCAGGCAGTAGCCCGGCTCCCACACCCCGGCGGAAAAATCCAGCCCCGGCGCGCGCCAGGCTTCCGGGCTCTGCTCCTCGCCCAAAACAAAGCCGATGGAGCCCATCAGCGCGCCGTCCGCGCGGCGGCGGATGCCCCAGTTGTAGTAGCCGGCGCTGGAATAAAGGCACTCCCAGGCAGCCAAAAGCTGAAAGGTCTCCAGGCTGTTTTTGTGGGCGGGCCAGCGCATGAACCGGGCCACGGCCTCGTCGCCGGCCCAATTCCGAAACATTTCCTCCGCGTCCGCCGCGCGCAGCGGCGCCAGCGAAAGGCGGGGCGTGAGCAGGGGAACGGTGCCCAGATGACGCATGGCGAAGGCCTTCTTTCGGTGCGAGATTTCCTCCATTATAGTGGCGGCGAAAAGCCTTGTCAAATCCCTTGTCGGGGCGTTGAAAAAATTGAGGGCGCAGTCTCGTTTTTATGAATAAGACGTCAAAACCGACAAGCGCTGCCCCAAAGGAGTGACCTCCCATGCCCTGTGTTTACATCCTTCTCACCCGCACCGACACCCTGTTCGCCCGGCTGCTGCACGGCGTGGGCGGCAGCCGCTACACCCATGCCAGCCTGGCGCTGGACCGGGATCTTGTGCGGATGTACAGCTTTGCCCGGCGCTACGAGCCCTTCATGCTGCCCGGCGGCTTCATCCGGGAGAACATCCACGCCGGGGTGTTCGGCCGCTGCGGCGGGGCGGACAGCCTGCTGCTGGAGCTGGAGGTGAGCCGCGCCGCCTACGAAGCCATCGAGCGGCAGATGACGGTGATGGCCTCCGCCGGCTCCTGCTGGGACTACGATGTGCTGGGCCTTGCGCTGGCGGGGCTGGGCATCCCCCACGTGCGGCCGGGCAAATACTTTTGCAGCCAGTTCGTGGCGGACGTGCTGGAGCGCACCGGGGCGCTCACCCTGCCCTGCCACTCCAGCCTCATCCGCCCGGAGGACTTTGCCCGCATGCCGGGGTTCCGGGTGGTCTACCGGGGGCCGCTGGCCTGGGCGGACCGGCGCCGCGCCCTGCCCGCCGCGGCGTGAATACAAAAAAGAAAAGGAGCCTGCGCGGCGCGCAGGCTCCTTTTTTGAGCCGCTTATTTGTTGAACACGTCCAGGCTGGAGGTCTTGCCGGGATACAGGCCCATGGGCTCGTAATGCACCACGCCCACGCTCGCGATGTGGGTGCCGTTCTCGGCGTTGAAGTCGTCCAGATAGGGCTGATGCTGGAAGTAGTTGGCGTCCAGGCTGCCATCTTCCACGCCGGTGTTGGGCATCACGTAGTCGTCAAACTCCACGATGTCCAGGGTGACGTTGTGCTCGGCCAGGATGGGGGCCACATATTCCAGGATCTCCGCATGGGGGCTGGGGGAAGCGCCCACCTTCAGGGTGACGGGCTCGGCGATCTCGGGCCAGGCCAGCTCCTGCGCGCCCATGGGCATGACCACGCCGTTGTAGTTTTCGGCGATCCAGTTCTGGGTGTCCTCGCTCATCAGGGCGGCCAGCAGCGCCTGCACGGCGGGCTTCTCCTCGCGGCCTTCCTTGACGCACAGCACGTTGCCGTAGGTCTGGGCGGCCACGCTCTCGGCGTCTTCGGTCACCAGGACGGTGTCGCCGATGCCGGCGCCGGAGGCGTAGTTGCCGTTGATGACCGCAAAGTCCAGGTCAGGCAGGCTGCTGGGGAGGTTCGCGGCCTCCATGGCCACGATCTTCACGTTGTAGGGGTTGTCCTTCACGTCCCGCTCGGTGGCCGCAAGGCCCACGCCGTCGTTCAGGGTGATGATGCCCAGGTCCTGCAGAAGCAGCAGGGCGCGGGCGCCGTTGGTGGCGTCGGCGGGGATGCCGATCTGCAGCTGCTCACCGGAGGAGCCGCAGGCAGCCAGACCCAGCGCCAGGCACAGGGTCAGGGCCAATGCAACGATCTTTTTCATGTTTTTCTCTCTCCTTTTCTGTTGAGTGTATCTCTTAAAAGCCGCCGGCATCCCTCTGCGCCGGGCAGCCTTAAAGCGAAAGTTCAGCGGTTGCGCTTGTCCGACTTGCGGGCCAAAAAGCTGCACACGCTCTGGATGATGCAGACCAGAATGACCACCAGCACCACGGTGGCGTACATCACGTCGGTCTGATACCGCTGGTAACCGAAGCGGAAGGCAATGTTGCCAAGGCCGCCCGCGCCCACCGCGCCGGTGACGGCGGTGTATCCGAAGATGGTGATGATGGTGATGGAAAGGCCCCGTAGCAGGCTGGGCACGCTTTCCACCAGCAGCACCCGGGTGATGATCTGCCAGTTGGTGGCGCCCATGCAGCGGGCGGCTTCCACCACGCCCTGGTCGATCTCTTCCAGGCTCTGCTCCACCATGCGGGCCACGAAGGGCGCCGCGGCGATGGCCAGGGGCACGTTGGCGGCGGTGGCGCCGATGGAGGTGCCCACAATGAGGCGGGTGACGGGCAGGACAAAGAAAATCAAGATCATGAAGGGGATGCTGCGGAAGAGGTTCACCAGCCAGCCGAACACCGCGTTGAAGGTGGGGGCGGCCATGATGCCGCCGGGCTTGGTGGTGGTGAGCAGCACGCCCATGGGCAGGCCGATGAGGTAGGCCGCCAGGGTGGGCACGAAGGTCATGTACAGGGTCTCCAGCGTGCCCTCCCAAAGAAGGCCGCCGTATTCTGCAAAAAACTGCGCCATGCTCTTCACACCTCCTCCTTGCCCAGCAAAAGCCGGGCCACTTCGCTTTGCGGGTCCTCAAAGATTTCGGCGGTCTCGCCCTGTTCCACGAACAGGCCGTTGTCGATGACCACCATGCGGTTGCAGATGCTGCGCACCACCGCCAGCTCGTGGGTGATGATGATGATGGTGACGCCCAGCTTCTGATTGATGTCCTTCAAAAGTTCCAGCACGCTCTTGGTGGTCAGGGGGTCCAGGGCGCTGGTGGGCTCGTCGCACAAAAGCACCTGAGGCTTGCTGGCCAGGGCCCGCGCCAGGGCCACCCGCTGCTTCTGCCCGCCGGAAAGCTGGCTGGGATAGCTGCCCGCCCGGTCCGCAAGGCCCACAAGCTCCAAAAGCTCCTTCACCCGGGCGTCCACCGCGGCCTTGTCGTATTTGCCCAGCTTTAAGGGGAAGGCCACGTTTTCGGCCACGGTCTTCTGCATCAGCAGGTTATAGCCCTGGAACACCACGCCCATCTGCCTTCGGGCGCTGCGCAGGTCTGCGCCCGAGAGGGCCGCCAGATCCCGCCCGTTGAGCAGGATCTGGCCTTCCGAGGGCTTTTCCAGCAGGCACAGGCAGCGCAGAAGGGTGCTTTTGCCCGCGCCGCTCATGCCGATGACGCCGAAGATGTCGCCGTCGTTGATGGTGACCGAGGCGTTGCGCAGCGCCACCACCTTGCCGCTCTTTTCGGTGAATACTTTGCCTAAGTTCTTGATCTCGATCATGGTTTTTCTTCTCACTCCCACCCGGTGTTGGCCCGAACGGGCAAACAAAAAAGCCCCCGTCCCTGCACGGCTGCAAGGACGAGAGCTCATAAAAAGCTTCGTGGTACCACCTTGGTTCGCCTTCCCCTCGCGGGGAAAAGCCTTCGCGGCTGCGGCGGCAAAAAGCCGGTTACAGCCTGGCGCTTTAACGGGCGCGCCCGTCGCGGATTTAAGGCTCCTGCCTCTCACCCGCGCGACTCAGAGGCCATGTTCGATTTCCTGTGCCTTGCCCGCTTCCACCTGACCGGGCTCTCTGGAAAAGGCCGATGCCGAAAATCTACTCTTCTCGTCAACGTCTTTGCGTATATGCATTATGATACCCACAGTGGTGGGGTTTGTCAAGCACTTTTTTTCAGAACAGCTCCGGCACAAGGTTGCCCAGCCACAGGCCGAAGGCGTAGGAAGCGGCGTTGGCGGCGAAGGCGTAAAGCACCGGGTGGCCCTTGCCCGCTTCCGGCTTGAACGCCAAGCGGAACACCACCGCCTCCACGATGAACACCGCCAGCTCCAAAAGGGGATAGAGCAGCCACATGGCCAGCGCCCCGGAGAAATAGCAAGTGAGATTGAGGGCGAGGTTCAGCGCCAGCTGGGTGACGAGGTTGGCGATGAGCAGCACCCGCAGATGCTGCCGCTTTAAGTAGCCGAAGGGCAGGGCGATGAGCAGCTCCACCGCCAGCGTCAGCACAAAGCGGGCGGCAAGGCCCAGCAGCTCACCGGCGTAGTCGTAGTTCTTTTGGGCGGCGACCGCCTGCACCCCGCCCGCCGCCGGGTCAAAGCCGGAAAAGTCCACCCGGTAGACGGCGGAATAGGCGTAGCGGTCCAGCGTTTCGGTCACGGCGTAGCCGCCGCTTTCGGGGAACCAGAACAGAATTTTGAAGTGCCTTGGGGCCATGTAGCTCCAGGTGGCGGGCGAGTCGTCCCGCACCCGGTCGAACCACTGCAAAAAGTGATAACCGTCCGGGTCCTCAAAAGCGTCGAAGGCCTCCACGACGGGGGCTTCCTCCGGCTCCACCGCGGCAACGGTCCCTTTCTCCGTCTCGTGCCAGGGGCCGATGACGGTCTCCTGGGCCAGCAGGGTGACCCAGCAGCTTTGCGGAAGGCCCACAGTCTGCACCTCTACGCTGGGTTTGGGCCCCATGTCCGCAAAGGCGGCAAAGGGCACAGCCAGCGCCAGCGCAAACAGGCCCAGCAGGGAAAGCAGTCTCTTTTTCAGCATGGGTCACGCCTCCTTTTCTGCCTTCATCATAGCACGGCGGCAGCGGAAAAACAGCCTTCCGCGGCCTTTTGTAACGGCTTTGTCACAAGAAAAGCGGGCGCTCCAAAAAGGGGAGCGCCCGAAAAAAACTTACTTTTCTTCCCAGATGGGCTCTTTCAGCATCCAGCGGCCGAATTCGTCCTTATAGAAGATGTCCCGGTTGTAGAACTTGTCGATGATGGACCAGAATTCCGCCTCGCTGTAGCCGCAGAACTCGCAGAAGTCCCGCACGCTCAGCGGGTCCAGCGCGCCGTCCCGCGCCTTGATGATGGGGATGGCCTCCTCCCGGGTCATCATGCCGTAGCGGATGTAGCGGGCGGTGTAGTCGGTGGCGGCGGCATGGCCGAACTTGGGGTATTTCAGCCAGCTGTGCACCAGATACGCGCGGCTGTCGATCTGGTCGAAGTTCTCGGCGTGGTGGGTGCGGTCCCACTCGTGGGTCAGGTCGTGGAAGCCGCGGCTCTTGGCCAGCTGGTAGTTTTTGTAGCTGTTCCAGGGCAAAAAGTAGCTCAGGTAGAAGGGGTCGAGCTTTGCCAGCTCCTCGGCGGTGGGGGCCTTGGTCAGGGCCAGGTCGTTTTCGCTCACGCCGTAGCCCAGCAGCTCCTCGGTGGGGAAGCCCACCGCCACGCCGTTTTCGATCTGGCCGCGGGCGGAGTAGGTCTCCTCGTCGGCGTTGCCGCCGTACTCAAAGCTCACGTTCTCGCCATAGCAAAGCAGCGGAGTGTTGAACTTGAGGGCCATGTGCAGCGGGAAGGTGTAGATGAGACGGTCCACATACCAGGTGGGCTTGCCGTACTTTTCAAAGAAGGCGCGCATCAGGGTTTTCTGGGCCTTGATGTTGGGCTTGCAGCTGATGATGGTGCAGCCGAAGGCCTCGGAGATGTTTTTCAGGTTGTGCTTGCCCGCCTCGGTCATGGGGAAGTTGTCCTCCACGCTGAAGAGGATGGGGTTCATCTTCATGACCTCTTTCAGGATGTAAACCTGGAAGTGGCTGTCTTTGCCGCCGCTCACCGCCACGGCGCAGTCGTAGCCGCCGGGGCCGTTCATGCCGCGGTATTTGTTGCACAGGGCCTCAAACTCTTTCCAGCGGGCGTCCCAGTCCACCCTGGAGCGGCTTTCGTAATGGCGGCAGGCGCTGCACACCCCTTCGGCGTCGAAGGTGATGCCGGGGCGGGTGTCGGGCATGGTGCATTTTTTGCAGTATTTCACGGGTGGGTACCTCCCTGTAAAAAAATCGAATGGGTCCGATGGCGTTATTATACCACGGCGGACGGCGGATTACAAACCCGCGTCAGGCGAACTGTTTGCGGCATTTCGCCAGCAAAAACGCCAGCAGGCACACCGCCTGCACGCCGATGCCGGCGATGGTGGCAAAGGCCGCGCCGTAAATGTCGAAGGCGGAAAGCAGCGGCACGCTTACCACAGCGGCGGCGGCCAGGCCCGCCAGATTGCCCAGGATGAGGCCGCGCATGTCGCGGGCGATGGTGAGCAGGTGGCACAAAACGGTGGAAGCCACGGTGCAGACGGTGGCGACCACCAGCGGCTGCAAAAGGGGCGCGTAGTCCAGAATTTCCGGGCTGGTGGGGTAGAGGATCGAAAGGCCCCAGCGCCCCAGCAGCGCCGCGCCGGCGGCCCCGGCGGCCCACATGGCGGCCAGCGCCGCCGCCAGCAGAAGGAGGCCCCGGAAAAAGCCCGCCTTGTCCTTCCCGCTCCACAGCCGGGCAAAGGTGGTGATGAAGGGCACGAACAGGTAGACGACCGCCACCTGCAAAACAAGCACCGGCAGAAACACGTTGTTGAAATAGCTCATCTTCACGGCGCCCAGCACCCGCTCGCAGAAATAGCGGGGCACCGAGGGGATGGCGGTGTTCAGCGCGGCATACACCGCCAGCGGCGCGCACTCGGCCAAAAGGGCCGGCACGCTGCCGCCCCCCCGTTTTGCAAGGTCGGCGTATCTGCGGGCCAGGGGCATATCCACCGCCAGAACATAAACGGCGTTCAGCGCCAGCAGCGCCGCCAGGGTGAGCACAAGGTTGCCGGTGAGCACAAGGCCCAGGGTCACCGTGCCCGCGGTGACAAGGCCACGCACGCCGAAACTGATGCCCACCACGTCCAGCCGCTCTCCCCTTTGCAGAAAGCCGTGCCACACGTCCGACCAGCTCTCGATGAGGCGGTAGGCGGTGTAGAGGGCGATGACCCACCGCTGCTCGGCGGAATAGCTGTTGACGAAGGCGAACACAAGGCAGCCCGCGCCCGCCGCCGCCAGGGTGGCATAGCGGCTTAAAAGATAGGTGCGGTCGGCGTATTTGCCCGCAAGGTCCGACACCTGGAAGGTGCGCATGCCAAAGCTGGCCACCGAGAGGCAGACGTTGGCGATGGTCATGGCGGTGGCCAGCATGCCGTTGGCGGCAACGCCCGCCAGCGCCGTGACCAGCAGGTTCAGCGCCGCCTGGCACAGATAAAACAGCAGGCTGCCCGCCGTGTTGAACAAAAGATTCTTGCACAGCTGGGGGTTCAAAGCGCCGCCTCCTTTACTTCACAAAGGGCGCGATGCGCGCCTCCATGGCCTTTGCGTCGGCTTTGGGCACATGGGCCTTCTCCACATAGCCGTAGATGCGCTGGGCGAAACCGGCGAGGCCCTTGTGGAAGAAAAACACCTTTTTGGGCTCCAGGCGCAAAGCAAACAGGATGTGCACCCCCCACAAAGCAAAGAATTTGAGCCAGTTGAAATGAGGGGTGAAGCCCTCGCCCATGGGCTCGTCCCGGGGCGGCTCGTTGCGCACCTGCTCCAAAAGGTCCGCCATCCGCTTGTAGGCGGGGACGGGGCTGGGGTCAAAGTAGCCCTCGATGACCTGCCTTTCGATGGGGAAGGGGGGCGCGTCCTCGGCCATGGCGGCGGCGAAATCTTCGTAATTGGTGACATACTTCGCCCCGGCATAGATCACCGGGTCGTACTCGTGCTCGATGGGCGCCGGGCGCAGGATGTGGCAGCTTTTGCCCGCCATGTACACCTCGGCGATGGCGGTGCTCATCCAGATGGAGATGGAGTCTGCCGCCACGATCCACTGCTTCACGCTGTCGGAAAAAATGACGTGGAAGTTGGGCCGCTTTTGGCTGAGGTCGGCCAGCGCGGGGCTGTTCCACTCGCTGGGGTGGCGGCGGTAGACCAGCTCCACCTCCGGGTGGCCGGCCAGATACCGGTCGAACCAGGCCAGCGTCTCGGCCATGCTCACCCGGTTGGTGGCGGCAAAGCCGGAAAAATCGGTGCCCGCCATCTCGCTGAGCTCTTTGACCTCGGCGTCGGTCATGCTGGCGTAGCCGAAGCTGGAGATGTAAAGGTGCAGCTTTTTGGCGGGGTCGAGGCCGTGCTCGGCGCAAAGCTGCTCCTTCGATTTGAAGTAACCCGCAAACTCCGGGCGCAGAAAATCCATCATCACCGCGCCGGTGACCGGGGTGTTCTTTTCCTCCATGCCGTGGGCGATGAGCCGGCCGGCGGTGCGGCGGCCCCAGCAGGTCTGCACGCACTTTTTGGCGTTGCCGTTCATGTTGAACCAGTCGCCCGCCTCCTGGGTGTCGCTGAGCATCTGCTCCCAGTGGAGGTTCACGATCTTGTCGCACCGGCCGACGTTGTTGTAGACGTGGCTGTTGATGGCCTCGTTGTCGTACATGCAGCTGGAAACGAGCACTTTCGGCTTTTTCCAGGTGAAATACTTGAGCTTTTTGCGGTCCAGCAGCTGGCGGATCTCGGCGGTGTAGCCCCGGCGCTCCAGCTCGAGCTTGAGCAGCAGGTCGCTCTCGTACTCCCGCACCGTGTGTTCGTATAAAATCAGAAAGTCAAGGCCCATTCCGGGCGCCTCCCTTTTGCAAAGTTATCCGATGTCGGTGAACAGATGGTCCACCCACTGGGGCAGGCCATAGCGGGTGTCCAGATGGAACCCGTCGAAGAACTGCTTGTCGTCGTCAAAGTCCGGGCGGTCCGCCCACTCGTAGTCCAGCACGGCGAAGCCGTATTCCCCGGCCCATTCGGCAAGGCGCGGCAGAAACTCGGCGGCCATGGCCTCGTCGATGCCAAAGGGCATGCAGGCGTCGGTGAGCACGATGTCCGCCATGGGGGGCAGCACCACCGTCAGTTCCACGCCCTTCTCCCGGCAGGCGGCGGCCATCTCGCAAAAGCGGGCCAGCTGCTCCTCGTTGAGCCGCCAGCCTTTGCACCGGGGCACAAGGGCCTCGGGGTAGGTGGCAAGGCGGGCGTGCAGCTGGTACACCGTGCCGTCGGGGCCGGTGTAGTCTTCGGGATACGCCCAGTCGCCGGTCTCCTCGGCGGCCCCGCCCGGGATGCCCCGCAGCCGCTCGGACAAAGCGGTGAGCATGTTCACGTTGTATTCCAGGTTGAACATGTAGGCCAGGGGATTGTTGAGCGTCTTTTCCAGCGTGCTCATCCGGTCGGCGTCGTAGGTCTCGGTGACGGTGTAGAAGGAGAGGCCGAACACCACTTCCTCGAGGTCCGGGTTCTGTTCCAGCGCCCAGTTCACCACGTCCACGCCCTCCCGCAGGGAAGCGCCGCCGAAGGCCAGGTTCTGCCAGGGGCGGCCGCTGACCTCTTCCACCTGCTCCATATCGAAGTGGGCAAGGCGGGAATCCCCCACGATGATGCGCTCGCCGGGCTCGGCGGCGTAGCTTTTCAGCCGGGCCACCGGGGCCTCGCTGGAGGTGGAGGCTTTGAGGCCGAAGTAGTTGTTGGGCTCGAAAGCGGCAAAGACGCAGAAATACGCCGCCACCGGCAGCGCCAGCAGCGCCAGCTTTTTTAAGATACCGCGCATTCCCGCGCCCCCTTTCGCTTATGTTTTAAAAGCCGCCGTAGGCAAAGCTCGCGCCGCCGAAACCGCCGCTGGCCATCAAAAGGCCGCCGAAGATGGCCAGCACCAGCGCGTAATAGAGCGCCCAGCGCACCGCGCCCTTTTGCGCTTGCAGCACCAGCTCGGCGCTTTTGTTTTTGAAGCGGAACGCCCGCTGCCAGTCCAGCCAGACCGCCAGCGCCAGCGTGAAGGCCAGAAAGGCGCACCAGGCCGCCGCCATCATGTTCTGGGCGTAGAAGCCGTCCAGCACCGCCTGCCAGCTCTCGGCGGCAAAGCGCACGGGGCTCCAGCCCCGGGAAAAGCCCGCCAGAACGGCAAAGGCCTGGCCCAGGCCGGCGCCGCCCACGTTGGACCCGGCGGCAAAGAACACCATGCCGAAGGCCCACAAAGCGAACACGCCGGCCCGCTTGGCCCAGAGCAGGCGGGCGGGGGCCTTCTTTTTGGGCTTGCCGAATTTCTGGTGGATGAGTTCCTCCCCGGCGCGGTAAGCGCCCTGCAAAAAGCCCCAGACCACGAAGGGCAGGGTGCTGCCGTGCCAAAAGCCGGACACGAAGAACACCAGAAAGACGCACAGCACCGGCGACAGACGGCTCACCCGCCGCCCGATGAGGGGCAGCTTGGAGGCGTCCGCCCAGACGAGAGGGGTGAAGAGATAGTCCTGCAGCCAGCCGGAAAGGCTGATGTGCCAGCGGCTCCAGAAGCCGGAGAAGTTGGAGGCGAAGAAGGGGGTCTTGAAATTTTCGGGGATGTCCAGCCCCAGCAAAAGGGCGCTGGCCCGGGCCATCTCGGAATAGCCCGCGAAATCGAAGTAGAGATAGAGGGTGTAGCCCACCGTGGCCGCCGCAAGGGCCGCCCCGCCGTGGCCGGCGGGGTCGGCGTAGATGGGCTGGACATACATCATAATGACGTCCGCCACCGCCACCTTTTTGAACAGGCCCAAGGCGAACAGCTGCAACGCCCGCACGGTGCGAAAAGCGTCAAAGCGGTGCTCCTGCCTCAGCTGCGGCAGCAGCTGCCTTGCCCGGCAGATGGGCCCGGCGGTGATGGAGCCGAAAAAGCAGAGGAAGGCCGCAAGGGCCGCAAAGCTTTTTTCCGGCTCCATGTCGCCCCGGGCCACGTCCACCAGATAGCTCACGGCGGCGAAGGTGTAGAAGCTGATGCCCAGGGGAAAAGGCAGGGCGTGGAGGACGCCGGGGGCCAGGGGCAGCACCGGCAGAAGGAAGTTAAAGTATTTGAACGCCGCCAGCACCGCCAGCAGGGCGGCGACGGCGGCGGCCAGCAGCCGGCCTCTCTGACCCTTTTCCCTGCGGGCGAGGACGAGGGCGGCCCGCCAGACGAACAGGCACACCGCCGCCAGCACCGCCAGCGGCGCCAGCGGCCACGCGCCGGGCCAGTCCGCCCCGGTGGGCCGGTTCGACCAGTAGAATAAAACGCTGGCCGCCAAAAGCAGGGCGTTCTGCAAGCGCCGGGGGCAGACTTTCAGATACAAAAAGGCCGCCGCGGGCAGGAACGCAAAGTAGGAAAAACTCTGAAAACTCACCCCGGCGGCCTCCTTTCAGCGCAAATGCGGGCAATATCTAAATCATTATATCTGTTTTGCGCGGCGGTGTAAAGGGCGCAGGCGGTTGAAATCCGGCCGTAAATGGGGTATACTGTTTTTACCTGATTTTGTGAAAACCGGGCCCAGGGCCCGTCGTCAAAAAGGAGCGCAAGTATGGCACATACCGTCATGGTCACCGGCGCCGACGGCTTCATCGGCAGCCATCTCACCGAGGAACTGGTCAAAAAGGGCGAAAGGGTCAAGGCCTTCTGCCTGTACAACTCCTTCGGCACCTGGGGCTGGCTGGACACCCTGCCCCCCGAGATCAAAAACGAGATCGAGGTGTTCATGGGCGACGTGCGCGACCCCAACGGCGTGCGCTGCGCCATGGAAGGCCAGGAGATCGTTTATCATCTGGCGGCCCTCATCGCCATCCCCTTCAGCTACCACAGCCCCGACAGCTATGTGGACACCAACATCAAAGGCACCCTGAACGTGCTGAACGCCGCCCGCCAGGTGGGCACGAAGCACCTGCTGGTCACCTCCACCAGCGAGGTCTACGGCACCGCCCGGTACGTGCCCATCGACGAAAAGCACCCCTTCCAGGGCCAGAGCCCCTATTCCGCCACCAAGATCGGCGCGGACCGCCTGGCCGAGAGCTTCTGGCGCAGCTTCGGGCTGCCGGTCACCATCGTGCGGCCCTTCAACACCTACGGCCCCCGCCAGAGCGCCCGGGCGGTCATCCCCACCATCATCACCCAGCTGCTGGCGGGCAGGACCGAGATAAAACTCGGCAGCCTCGAGCCCACCCGCGACTTCAACTACGTCAAGGACACTGCCGCCGGCTTCATGGCCCTGGGCGACTGCGAGGGGGCCATCGGCCAGGAGGTGAACATCGCCACCGGCGAGGAGCACTCCATCGGCGATCTTGCGAACGAGCTGATCCGCCAGATCAACCCCGAGGCGAAGATCGTGTGCGACGCCCAGCGCCTGCGCCCGGAAAACAGCGAGGTGGAGCGCCTGCTGGGCGACGCTTCCAAGATGCGCGCCCTCACCGGCTGGAAGCCCGCCTATACCTTTGAACAGGGCCTTGCCGCCACCATCGAGTTTCTGCGGGGCAACATGGAGCGGTACAAGCCCGACGTCTACAATCTGTAAAAAAGGCCCGGCTGCCGCCGGGCCGTTCCGGCTGCCGGGCGGGCCCTCGGGCGAGGGGCGGCCCGGCTTGTGCCGTTTTTAAAGGGCCCTTTGTCAAAGGGGCCGCAAACTGAGCGAGCGAGGTCATTTCGTGCAAAACGTGCTTTCAAAATATTTTAAGCGCCCGCCCCGCCCGGCGCTCGCCGCCCTGGGCCTTCTGGCCGCGCTGGCCGCCGCCGTGGGCTTCATGTACTACTGGCGGGTGGTGTATTATCTCGACAACCGGGGCGTACCCGCCCTTTTGCTCTACGGCGCGGCGGCGGTGTTCGTGCTGGCCGCGGCGCTGGCGGTGTGGGCCGGCTCGAAGCTGCGCAGCTTCGACGCGAAGGCGGCGCTGGCCATTTTCCTTTGCGGGGCGCTGTTCTGCTTTGCGAACCCGCCGTTGCAGGTGCCGGACGAGACCGCCCACTTTTTGCGCAGCTATTCTTTGAGCCAGGGCCGCTTCACCTTCGACCACGACCGTCTCTATCCCGGCGACGTGGCAAAACTGGTGGAGAGCTTCCCCGGCGCGTGGGTTGCCAGCCACACCAGCCAGGGCCTCACCTACACCGAGGAGGGCGAGGAGCGCAGCTACACCACCGCGGGCTATGCCCTCAAGCAGCGGGGGGAGGACGGCCGGGTGGAGAGCATCGCCGACGGCTTCGCCGCCTATTTTGACGGCCAGCCCGCAAAAGAGGAAGTGGGCGAGCCCTATTTCTTTATGACCCTTTCCATGCTGCCCCAGGCGCTGGGCATTCTGGTGGCCCGGGTCCTGGGCCTCAAAGCACTGGGCTGCCTTTACGCCGCGCGGCTGGCAAACCTTTTGGCCTACGCCGCCCTGTGCTGGCTGGCGCTGAAAAACTGCAAGCGCTACAAGCCGGTGTTCACCGCCTTCATGCTGCTGCCCCTGAGCCTTTACATGGCCGCATCGGTGAGCTACGACGCCACCCTGCTGGGTTTTTACTACCTGGTGGCCAGCTTCTACTGCAAGGACGAAATCCTGGACAGGGACATCCTCGTGTTCGTCGCGGCCTTTTTGATGATGAACCTGGCAAAGCCCTATATCAGCCTGCTCTGGCTGGTGCTGCCGCTGGTGCTGCCCCGCTCGGCCTGGAAGACCCGGGTCAAAAAGTGGCAGCTGGCGGCGGGGTGCCTGGTGGGCGGCCTTGCCCTGGGCAAGCTGTTCGACTGGTACGGCACCGCCTTCCGCTTCAATTACCCCTATGTGGGCCGCCAGATCGAGGGCGCGGCGGAGGTGCCGCAGCTGCTGGGCATCCTGGCCAACCCCTTCCGCTATGCTTCGGTGCTGCTGGGCAGCTTCTATGAAAACGACTTCTTCCTGGGGCAGCTGGGCCTCTTCGGCGCGCTGGACCTGGAAGTGCCTTTCATCAGCCTGGTCAGCCCCCTGGTGCTGTTCTTCGCGGCGGCCCTTTCGGTGCATGAGAAGAGCAGCCTTCGGCCCATGCCCGCTTTTGGCCTGGGGGCACTCAGCATCGTCTACATGGCGGGCGCGGCCACCGCGATGTACATCACCAGCACCCCGGTGGGCATGATCCGCATCATCGGCTTGCAGGCGCGGTACTTCCTGCCCGCCTTTTTGATGCTTTTCGTGCTGGTGGCGGCCCTTTTGAGCCATGTGCTGGAGCCCCGCCTGGCCGCAGGGCAGGCCAGGGCCCGGCGGGTGGCGCTGGGGGTCTCGGCGGTGTTCGG
This sequence comes from Candidatus Allofournierella excrementigallinarum, assembly GCA_019119025.1. Taxonomy (GTDB): domain Bacteria; phylum Bacillota; class Clostridia; order Oscillospirales; family Ruminococcaceae; genus Allofournierella_A; species Allofournierella_A excrementigallinarum. The sequence continues at coordinate 42,838 of DWXV01000059.1, read as the reverse complement.
GGCCCTGGGCGCGGTGCTGCTGTTCCAGCACTACTTCATCGGGCCGGTGTACGTCATCGGCTGATTTCCAAAACGAAAGGGGGCGGCGCGCTTGCCGCTGCTCAGTGGGATACTGGCGCTTTTGGCCATCAGCCTTTACAGCGCCGTGCTGGCCCGCCGTTTCAAACTGGACGCGGGCCTGCTGGCCCTGCCGGTGATCGCCGGCGGGGCTGTCTGGCTGTGCCTTTGGGGCATGCTGGGGCTGCTGGAGGCGGGCGGCTGGGCCTTCTATCTGGCCGCCGCGGCGCTGGCGGCGTGGCTCCTCTTCAAAAAGGAACTTGCCGGGGCGCTCAAGGAGCTTCTGACCCCCGGCTTTATGACCTTTTTGCTGGCGGCGGCCTTCTTTTTGGCCGTGTTCGCCGCCACCCGGCCCATGTTCACCCAGACCGACGAGTTCAGCCTCTGGGGCTCGGCGGCAAAGCTGACCAAGCTCCACGACATGCTGCACCCGGCGGCGCCGGGCAACCTCCTGGCCCGCACCGCCACCCCGGCGCTGATGCTGGTGGCCTATCTTTTCCAGTTCTTTGGCGAGGGCTTCTCTGAATGGTCGGCCTATTTTGCGCTGGATGCCCTGCTGGCCTCCGCCGTGGCCGCCGTGGCCAGCCTGCCCCGCCGCTCCAAAGCGGGGGCGGCGGTGGCGGCCGCCTGCGGCTTCCTGACGCCCTTCTTTTTCAGCGCGCCATCCCTCGGCGGCATCTCCAACGTTTACATCTCCTTCATGGGCGACCTGCCCCTGGGCTTTGTGTTCGGGGCGAGCCTGTGCGTCTATTTCTCCCTGCGCCAGCGGCCCGCCCCGGCCCTCGGCCTCACCGCGCTGCTGGCGGCCTTCCTGGTGCTCACCAAGGACGTGGGCCTTGCCTACGGGTGCATCGTGGTGGGCCTGGTCTGCGCCGACCGGCTCTTCTGCGGGCCGAAACGCAAAGCTTCCCGCCGCCTGAAAGACACGCTGCCGGCCCTGCTGGCCATCCTGCCCGGGGGCCTTGCCTACCTTGGCTGGAGCCGCTATGTGGCGGCGGTGACGGGCCTGGGCAAGACCACCGTGGGCAGCGAGATCCACGAGGTCACCCAGGGCCAGGCCATGGCCGAGGGCGTGGCCCAGCTGCTGGGTTTCATGGAGCCCACCGAAAAGTTCGCCCAGGTGCGAAACGCCATGTTCGCCAGCCCCTTCACCATCCCGGTGTGCCTGTTGGGCGGCGGCGCGCTGGCCCTGGCCCTCATCTGGCTGGTGCTGGCAGTGGCGGCGCTGGCCGCGCCGAAGGGCGAACGGCTGCGCCCGGTGTGCCTGGGGGTGTTCGCCACCCTGGCGCTGGGGGCCTTCCTCATCTTCCATCTGTTCCTCTATGTCTACAACTTCCGCGAGACCGATGCGGCCAATCTGCAGGACTATATCCGCTACATCGGCCCCTATTACATGGGCTTTTTCCTGATGGCGCTGGGCCTTCTGGCCCGGTACGCCGCCGCCGAAAGCCGGGCGGCAAAGCTGGCGGGCGCAGTGCCCGCCGGGGTGCTGCTGGGCTTCTGCGCGCTCATCGCCTGGCGGGGCATGCCCACCGCGGGCTTCTGGAACTACCCCCACTCGGTGTATTCCGTGCGCCAGGACGTGAAGGAGCGGGCGGAGACGGTGAACGGCCTGCTGGACTGGGAGGACACGGTGCTGCTCATCAGCCAGGGCGACACCGCCGTCCGCTGGAACTACTACGGCTTTGAGCTGAACGCCACCCTCGCCCGGGGCTTCGGCGGCTTCGGTTACGGCCACGAGGGCGATTATAACTGGGACACCACCCACATGAACATCGTCTCGCCCGAGGCGGCGGGGGAGGGCGTGCCGGAGGTCTACAGCTACCAGACGGTGGCGGACGCCGACGACCTGCGGCTGTTCCTGCTGGACAAAAAATACACCCACGTGCTGGTGGACGCCAGCGACGACTACATCGCCGACGCGATCGGCCCCGCCTTCGGCTGCGAGGGCCTGCCGGACGACAAGCCCGACGAGCCGGTGCTGCTGGCCGTCGAGTACGACGGCGGCGGCGTGCGCTGGAGCCGGGTGGAAGGAGGCGCGGCATGAGAAAATTACGACCGCTTCTCATCGCCTGGGCGGCGGGCCTGGCCCTCTGGCTTTTGCTGGGCTGTGTGAGCCTTGCCAGGGCCGCCTGGTACGCCCGCCAGGGCCTGGCCGCCACCCAAAGCCTTGCCGCCGCGGACTTCACGCCGGTGGGCATCCAGCCCTACGACGCGGGGGAGGAGGGCCCCTGGTATATCTCCACCGACGGCGACCCCCAGCTTTTGTGGCAGGGGGAAGCCTATCTTGACGCCGTGTGGCTTTTTGCAGAGCACCAAAGCCCGCCCCAGGCGGTGATGCTTTACTGGAAAACGCCGGGCCAGACGGATTTCTCCCCCCGCCAGTCGGTCTACGGGGTTCTCACCGCCCCCGGCGTCTACTCCTTCGATGTGGGCGGCGTGAAGGTGAGCGAGGTGCGCATCGACCCGGACAGCCAGGGCGGCGTGGTCACCCGGCTGGACGGCGTTGTGTTCAACCCGGGCCTCTCCCCGCTGGCGGCCTTCCTGCCCGGCGCGGGCGAAGGGATGCTTTTGCTGTTCGCGCCACCGCTGGCGCTGGCGGCGCTTTGCCAGCTGCGCCGGGCGCTGGGCGCTTTTTTGAAAAAAGACGAACGATCCAACGAAAAGCGAGGTCATAACAATGAGTGAGTTCATTCCCCTTTCGGTGCCCAATTTCTGCGGCAACGAGCGCAAATATGTGGACGAGGCGCTGGACGGCGCCTGGGTGTCCACCAGCGGCGCCAAGGTGGGCGAGATGGAAGAGTGCATCGCAAACTATGTGGGAAGCCCTGCGGCGGTGTGCTGTGCTTCCGGCTCCGCCGGGCTGCATCTGGCGGCGCTGGCGGCGGGCGTGAAGGCGGGCGACGAGGTGATCGTGCCCGCGCTGACCTTCATCGCCTCGGTGAACCCCACCACCCGGTACGTGGGCGCCGAGCCGGTGTTCTTCGGCTGCGACGCCACCGCCACCATGGACCCGGACGCGGTGGAGGACTTCTGCGCCAACCAGTGCGAGCTGAGGGCAGACGGCCTTTACAACAAGCGCACCGGGGCCAGGGTCTCGGCGCTGGTGCTGGTGCATGTGTTCGGCAACATGGCGGACATGCCCCGTTTTTTGCGCATCGCGAAGGACTATAAACTCACCCTCATCGAGGACGCCGCCGAGGCCCTGGGCACCAGGTATACCGAAGGGGAGCTGGCGGGCAGATTCGCCGGCACCATGGGCGACGTGGGCGTCTACAGCTTCAACGGCAACAAGATCATCACCACCGGCAGCGGCGGCGCGGTGGTGTCCAGCCACCCGGAGTGGACGGCGCGGGTAAAGCATCTGTCCACCCAGGCCAAAACGGATCTCTTGCAGTTCAGGCACGACGAGGTGGGCTACAACTACCGCATGACCAACATCGACGCCTGCCTGGGCCTTGCCCAGATGGAACTGCTGGAGGGTTTCATTGAGCACAAGACCGCCCGTTACGAGCAGTACAAGGCCGCGCTGGACGGCGTGAAGGGCTTTTCCATGCTGCCCTTCCGAAAGGGGACCCGTTCCAACCACTGGTTCTACAGCCTGCTGCTGCCCGACCGCCTGGAGCGGGACGACGTGATCGCCCGCCTGCAGGCTCAGGGCATCCAGACCCGCCCGGTCTGGTCCCTCATCAACGAGCAGTGCGACTATGGCCGCAACGAGACCCACGCCATGGACATCGCCCGGGAGTACCGCCGCCGCATCGTGAACATCCCCTGTTCCACCAATCTCACCGAGGCCCAGTGCGCCCGGGTGATCGAGGCCGTTCTGGCCCTGTAAACAGACCAAAAACAGAAGGGAGGGCCTGCCGTGGCCTGGGGCGAACTGTTCGGCCTGCTGGCGATGCTGGCGGCCCTCTTCGGCATGAGCGCCGTGCTTGCCCGCCGCGCCGGCGTGGGCAGCGCCGCCGCGCCGCTGGCGGCGCTGGCCCTGGCGGAACTGGTGCTTTTGGCATCGGGGCTCCTGGGCGTTCTGCGCCCGGCGGGCCTTGCCCTGGCGGCGCTGGGCCTTTTGGGCGGCGGCCTTGAGGCCGCTCTGGCAAAGAAAAAAGGGGAGACCTGCCCGCTGGCGGCGGCGCTGGAAAGCCCCGCCGCAAAGCTTTTCTGGGCTGCGGCGCTGGCGCTGGCCGTGGGCCTTTGGCTGCTGCGGCCGGAATTTCTGAACTTTGACGAATACTCCTTCTGGGGCACCGCCGCGAAGCTCACCTGCGAAAACGACGCCCTTTACACCGTCTGCGAGACCGGCCTGCCCTGGCAGATGACCGAACTGGCCGCCCTGCCGCTGGCAAGCTATTTCTTCCAGCTGTTCGGGCCCTTCGCGCCCTGGCGGGCCATCTTCGCCGCCGACCTTTTGATGCTGGCGGCCCTGGCCGCCGCCGCGGGCTGCGCAAAGCGCGCCCGGCTGGCCTGCCCGCTCTTTCTGGCGGGCCTGAGCCTGCCCACGCTGGTCACGGTGGCGGGCCACACCGCCCTTTTGAACACCGCATGGCTGGAATTTTTAGGCGATCTGCCCGCCGGCATGCTCTTTGGCGGGGCCGCGGCCTTCTGGCTGGCGGTGAGAGACGAGGGCCCCGCGGCCCGGTGGCTCACCCTGCCGGTGCTGATGCTGGCGGCGAACGTGAAAAGCAACACCTTTGTGCTGGGCCTTGCCGCGGCGGGGCTTGTGGCGCTGGACGCGGCGCTGTTTGCCCCCGGCGAAAAACGGGGGGCAAAAGGCTTTGCCGCCCGGTTGGGTTTCGGCGCGGCCTGCCTCACCGCCCCCGCCGCCCAATACCTTCTCTGGAACAACTACATCGCGGGCCTTGTGCGGCGCAACGCCGCCGCCGGCGGCATGGGCGACACCGCCTCCGCCAGCCTGCCCGCGGTGGTGGCCAATGGCCTGAAGCTGCTGCTGGGCCTGCCGGCAGAAAGCTACTTCGAGGCCCGCAGCGAGATCTTCTGGCAGTACGGCAGCGCCATGACCGACGCGTTCTGGCACCGCAAGGTGTCGGTGTTCGGCGCCGGCGCGGCGGTGGCGGCGCTGACGCTGGCGGTGTTTTTGGCCGCCGTGCTGCTGGCGGCCGGCAAACGGGCGCGGCTGCGGGCTGCCCTGTTCGCTGTGGGCAGTTCTGCCTGCTTTGCCGGCTACTGGCTGATGCTCTGGCTGAGCTACGCCTTCCTTTTGAAAGATTCCACCCCCGAAAACCTTGCCAGCTATCCCCGGTATTTTGCTTCTTACTACACCGGCTGGCTGCTGCTGGCGCTGGCGGTGCTGGCGGTCAGCTGCGCTTCGGCGAAGCGCCCGGCGCTTGGCCGGGCGGCGGCGCTGGCCGTGGGCGCGGCGTTCGCGGCGGCGCTGGCCGCGGGCACAGAGCCTCAGTTCACCCTGCTGGGGGTGGGCGGCGGCGAGTACGCCCCGGTGCGGCAGGAGCTGGCGGTGGCGAAGGCCGCGAAAGCGGCCATCCGGCCGGGGCAGAAGGTGTTCCTCATCCATCAGGGCGACGAGGGTTTTTCCTGGTTCCTGTTCAACCAGCAGCTGTGCCCCGCCCTTGTTTACGGCGAGGGCGGCGCCACCTACGGCGAACCGGCGCTGGTGGAGGGCATGCCTTACAGCGCGCCCTACACAGAAGAGGAGTTTTCCGCCCTGCTAAAGGCCGAGCAGGTGGACCTGCTGCTGGTGAGCCGTGTGAACGGCATCTTTGAAGAGAGCTACGCTGCCCTTTTCACCGACGGCCTGGCCGCCGCGAAGCAGGGCCCCGCCCTTTATGAAAAAAGCGAAGCGGGCTGGACGCCCGCAGCGTCCCTTGCCGGGGAGGTGACGGGATGAAGCGGCTGAAAAACCTCTGGGCGGCGGCGCGCCGCCGGCCCTTCCGTGCCCTTTACGCCCTGGGCGCCTGCCTGCTGGCGCTGACCCTCGTGGGCAATTTCGCCCTGGACCAGCTGCTTTACGCCGCGGGCGTTCTGGAGGAAAAGACCGTCACGCTGGAAGATGCGGGGCAATACGCCCTTGTGAACATGGAAAACACCGGCGGCACGCTCACCAGCACCACCGGCGACGCCCAGCTGCTGCTGGCGCCGGGCACGCTGGTGCGGCGGCTGCGCCTTGTGGCGCGGTATGAAGGGGAGGCCTCCGCCGAAAAGGACCTTTATTATCACCTGCCGGGCTTTGGTTACACACCCCGCCTGCGGGTGTGGCCCGAAAGGCAGGAGGACGGCAGCTGGCTTTACACCCTGCCCCGGTTTGCCGGGCAGGGGGTGCGGCTGGATTTGGCGGACACCGCCGGCGTGCAGGTGGAGTTTTGCGCCATCCTGCTCAACGAGCGAGTGCCTTTGCAGGAATACTTCATCCCGTCGCCATGGCAGCTGTTCTGGCTGGCGGTGCTGCCCGGCCTTGCCGGATGCGCCCTGACGCTGAAACGGGAAAAGGGGGAAGACGATTGAAACTGGAAGAACTGTTCATCCGGGAGGACGCCACCATCCTCCAGACCATGAAGCAGCTGGACGAGACCGGCCAGCGCATCCTCTTCATCGCGCCGGAGGGCAGGCTGCAGGCGGTGCTCACCGACGGCGATTTGCGCAAGTTCCTGCTGCGGGGCGGCAGGCTGGAGGACCCGGTGCGCCTTGCGGCGAACTATTCCCCCAAGAGCCTGCCGCTGGAAGAGCGTGGGCGGGCCAAGGCCATGCTGGAGCGGCATTCCATCGACGCGCTTCCCCTTCTGGACCGGGACGGCCATGTGACGGATGTGGTGTTCGCCACCGGCCTTGACGTGGACAACCGCAAGCAGGCGAACATCCCGGTGGTGGTGATGGCCGGGGGCCTGGGCACTCGGCTTTATCCCTACACCAAGATCCTGCCCAAGCCCCTGATCCCGGTGGGGGAGAAACCCATCTGCGAGCTCATCCTGGAGCGCTTTTCCGATTTCGGTTGCCGCCGCATGGTTTTGGTGGTAAACTACAAAAAGAATATGATCAAGTCCTATTTCAACGACCTGGAGGACCTGCGCTACCAGGTGGAGTATGTGGACGAGACAGAGTTTCTGGGCACCGGCGGCGGCCTGAGCCTTTTGAAGGGCAAGCTGGACGGCACCTTCTTCTTCTCCAACTGCGACACCCTCCTGGACGTGGACTACGGCGATGTGTATCAGTATCACAAAAAGCACGGCAACCTCATCACCATGATCTGCGCCTACAAGCACTACACCGTGCCCTACGGCGTGGTGGAGATGGGGGAGAACGGAGCCATCGCCGCCATGCGGGAAAAGCCGGAGCTGAACTTCCTCACCAACACCGGCGTTTACGTGGTGGAGCCGCAGGTGGTGGAGGAGATGGAGGAGGGCCGCAAGGTGGGCTTTCCCGACGTGATCGACGAATACCGTCAAAGGGGCCTGCCGGTGGGGGTGTATCCCATCAACGAGTCCGCCTGGATGGACATGGGCCAGATGGAAGAACTGGAAAAGATGCGCCGCCGCCTGGAACAGCAGGCCTGACGCGCAGGGAGCTTTGCGTATGGAACTTTTTTACAGCTATCTGTCGCTGGCGGCGCTGGCGGGCTTTGCCGTGCTCATGGCGCGGCGCACAAAGCTGCCCGCGCCGCTTGCGCCCTTTGCGGCTGTGTGCGCCACCATGGTGTGGTTTTCCGCCGCGGGCATGCTGGGCGTGCTGGCGGCGGCCGGGTGGCTCTATTTTGCGCTGGCGGCGGCGGCCTGGGCGCTCGCGGTCTGGCCGGCGGGGGCAAAACAGCCCGCCGCCGCGCTGAAAGCCCCCGGCTTTGCCGCCTTTTTCGTGCTGGCGGCGGCGCTGCTGGCCTTTTTCGCCTGGCGGCAGCCCATGTTCTCCACCTGGGACGAATTCTCCTTCTGGGGCACCGCCGCCAAGATCGTCAAAACCAGCGGCGGGCTTTATGTGAACGCCGACATCGGCTGGGCCTGGGTGGGCACCCACCGCCCGGCGCTGGTGGTGCTGGGCTGGTTCTTCCAGTTCTTCGGCGAATACGCCGAGTGGCGGGTGCTGGCGGGCTATGACATCCTGCTTCTTTCCATCTTCGCCGCCCTCACCGCCGGCTGCGAAAAAGGCAGGCCCCGGCAGTGGGTGCCGGCGCTGGGCTTCGGCTTTTTGCTGCCCTTCGTCATCACCCTTTACGGCAGCGTCGCCCGCCCCACCGACCTTTACGCCTCGGCCCTCTCGGACATCCCTTTGGGCCTGACCTTCGGCGGCGCGCTGGCGGCCTACTATATCAACGAGAAAAAGGCGCTGTGGCCTTCGGCCCTGGCGCTGGCCGCCCTGTGCCTGGAAAAAGACACCGGCTTTGCCCTGGCGCTGGTGGCGGCGGGGCTCATCGCCGCCGACGGGGCCTTTGCCCTGCTGCTGGAAAAGGCTCCCCTGCGCCGCTGGGCAAAGCCCGCGGCGGGCTGGGCCGGGCTTTTTGCCACCTGCGGCCTTTCTTTCTGGAGCTGGCAGAAATACCTCTCGGTGGCAAGCGCGGCGGATACCACCAACGTGGGCGGCACCCAGCAGATGGGCATGGCCGAAATGGTGCTCACCGGCGTGAAGGAGCTGCTTGGCATCGGCCGCACCGGGAAATTCGCCACCATCATGGGGGGCCTTGTGCGGGCGCTTTTCACCTCCCAAACCACCATGGTGGGGCCTTTCGCGGCAGTCGCCGCCCTGGCGGTGGCCATGGCCGCGGGGGCGGCCGTCCTCACAAAGGAAAAAGCCCTGCGCCGTCAGGCGGGCCTCTTTGCCGTGCTGGGCACGGCGGGCTTTGCGGCCTACTTTTTCTTCATCGGCCTGACCTATGTGTATGTGTTCCGGGACGAGGTGTCCGGCGGGCTGGTGGGCTTTGAGCGGTATATGTACCCTTATCTGCTGGGCTGGCTGCTGGCCTCGGCGGCGCTGGTGCTGCGGGCCATGGGCTCCGAGCGCATCCAGGGCCTTGTGCAGACCGGCTTCGCGGCGATGACGCTGGCGCTGGCGGCGCTGGTGTGGCTGCGGCTGCCCTTCAGCCTCACCGTGTTCGGCGGGGGAAACGCCGCCTACGCCGCGCGCTGGGCCGCCCGGGACGAAGCGGCCCAGGTGCAGGCGGCGGTGCCGAAGGACGCCCATATCTTCTTCGTCAGCCAGGGGGACGACGGCAGCCGCTGGTTCCTCTATTCCTATGAGCTTTACCCCTGGTATCTGGACTACAGCGGCAACGACGGCCAGGGCGGCGGCGGCACCTTCGCTGTGCCCGGGGCGCTGGAAGAGGGTGCGCCCTACTACCACCCCTACACCGCCGAAGAACTGCTGGAGTGTATCCGCGGGCGGGGCTGCGACTATGTGTTCGTGGAGCGCAGCGACGGCCTCTTTGCCGATGGCTACGCGGCTCTGTTCAGCGACGGGCTGGCGGGCTGTGAGACGGGTTCGGCGGTGTACGCCTGGAACGGGGCCTTGGGCCAATTTGACTTTGTCTGCAACGTGGGGGCCGAAGGATGAAACGAGTGTTTGCATGGGCGGCGGCCCACCTGGTGGCCGCCTGCTATCTCCTGGCCCTGGCGCTGTGGGCGCTGTGGGCCTTAGGAAACGCCGGGCAGGACGCCCTCGGCTTTGCCACCGGGCGGCTGGCCGCGGGGGAAGTGCCCCTTTCCTCGCTGCAAAGCCAGGATATCGCCCTCACCGGGGACGGCCTCTGGGTCACCACCGGGGCCGACCCGCAGTTTGTCTTCGCCGGCGGGCGGCCGGTGCGCAGCGTGTTTTTGAAGACCGATGCGCCGGCCTCCGGCTTTGAGGGCTACTGGGCCGCCGCCGGGCAGGACTTCAGCCTGCGCCGCCGGGTGTTTGCCCAGGGCGTGGAGGACGGCGTGCTGCTGGTGTTCCCGGAAACGGCGGATACCATCCGCATCGACCCCGCCGCAGGGGCGGGCGTGGTGCTGGCCGAGGGCGAAAACGCCAGCCTCACCGTGAACGCGCCGGTGGCCTTCTGGCGGTACTTCGTGCCCCGGGCCGGGCAGGCGCTGGCGCTGGCGGCGCTGCCTGCCGCGGCGGCGGTGCTTTTGGACCTGGGCCTTTTCTGGAAGGGGCGGCTTTTGAAAAAGCGGGGCTGAAGCGCCCCGCCGCGAGAGGTTTGGAATGGAACGAGCAAAACGCTTTTTTAAGGGCCGCCGGGGCCGCCTGTTTCTGGCGGCGGGGGGCATGGCGCTCATCGTCTGCGCCGTCTATGCCGCCTGCGGCTTCTGGCCCTTCGGGCCGAACTCGGTGATGACCGGGGACCTCAACAGCCAGTATATCCCCTTCTACGCCCATTTTTACGACGCGGCGCGCGGGGGCGGCAGCCTCTTTTATGCCGATGATCTGGGCCTGGGCGGCGGGGCCTTCGCCCTGTTTGCCTACTACTTTGCCAGCCCCTTCGCCTGGCTGTATCTTCTCATCGCGCCGGAATTCTACGGCCAGCTGTGCTGCCTTGTCTGGGCCCTCAAGGTGGTTTTGGCGGCGGCGGCCTTCTGCTTTTACCTCGAGCGGCGCTGGGGCGGCGAAAAGGCCCTCTGGCTGCCCCTGTGCTGGTGCTATGGCCTCATGGGCTATTCGGTGGCCTACGCCCAGAACGTCCTCTGGCTGGACGCGGTGATCCTGCTGCCGCTGGTGGCGGCGGGGCTGGACCGTCTGCTGGCGGGCAAAGGGGCCGTGGGCTTCGCCCTGGCGCTGGCCGCGGCCATCTTCACAAACTTCTACATGGGGTATATGCTGTGCATCTTCTCCGCGCTGTATTTTATTGCGGGGCTCGCGGCGCGCTCGCCCCGCCCAGGACGGAAGGCCGTTTTTTCGGCTTTTGGCCGCTTTGCGGCGGCGGGGGCCACGGCGGCGGCGCTGGCCGGCGCGGTGCTGCTGCCTGCCGTGACCGAGATTTTGCGGGTGAAGAGCACCGGCCTTGATTTTTTTGGCGGCGGGCAGTTTTCACCGCTGGACCTTACCCAGAAATTCTTCACCGGAAACTTCGTCTGGGCGGACGTGCAAAGCGGCCTGCCCCCGGTCTACTGCGGCATGCTGGGGCTTGGGGCGGCGCTGCTCTATTTCTTCTCCGCAAGGCCCCGGCGGGAAAAGCTGGTCTATGGGCTGTTCGCCGCCCTGCTGCTGGCCAGCCTCTGGTGGCGGCCGCTGGACCTCGCGTGGCATGGCTTTGCCGCCCCCAACTGGTTCCCCTACCGGGAGAGCTTCCTTCTGGTGTTCCTGCTGCTCACCCTGGGCGCGGGGGCCCTCGCCGGGCCGGTGAGCCTCAAAACCGGCCTTGCCGCCGGGGCACTGGCGGCGGCGCTGGGGGTGCTGGTGTATTTCGTCCGCGCCGAGACCTACGGCCGGCGGCGCTGGCTGCTGGCCTGCTGCTTGCTGGCGGCGGGCATCGGCCTCGTCTGGCTGTGGGGCCGCCTCAAAGGCGGCAAAAATAAGCTGGCCGCCCTGGCCCTGGCCGCCCTCACCGCCGGGGAGCTGGCGCTGAACGGATACTGGGCGCTGCGCCTCTTTGAAGTTTACCCCGTGGCGGATTACGCCGGTTTTGTGCGGGCCGGGCGGGCCACCGTGCAGGCGGTGGAAAAAGCGAACGCCGGACGCTACCGGGTGGAAAAGACCTTTTTCCGCACCCTCAACGACCCCATGCTGCTGGGCTACGACGGGCTGACCCATTTCAGCAGCGTGCAGGACGGGGCCTCGTCGATTTTGCTGATGGCCCTGGGCTACCGCAACTATGGCTCCAGCTATGGCTACCTTTCGGGCAGCACCGCCGCCGCCGACAGCCTTCTGTCGGTGGGGTGGTTCCTGGCCCGGGAGGGGGACGCGGCGCCCACCCACTTTGAAAAGACGGACATTGCCGCCCCCTGGCAGGTGTATAAAAACCCGGACGCCCTGCCCCGGGCGCTCTGGTCGCCCTCGGACGCCGGGGCCTTCGAACTGGCGGAAGGCCTGGACGCCTTTGAGGCGGCCGAGGCCCTTTATACCGCCCTGCTGGGCGAGGAAGCGGCCCTGTTCACCCCGGTGGAGAGCGGCGGAAGCGGCGCGGCATTCGACCTGACGATGCCCGAAAGCGGCATCCTCTACGCTGTCTTTTCCGGCGCGGGGACGGATGTGCCCCTGGCGGTGAACGGCCAGGAGAAGGGCAGCATCCTTTCCATTGGCCGTTCGGCGGACGCCGCGGTGGACCTGGGCCGGTTTGAGGCAGGGCAGACCGTGAACGTCGCTTTGGGCGCGGCGGTGGACTTTGCCCGCTTCGCGGTGCTGGACGAAGAAGCCCTGGCCGCCGCCTGCGGCCGGCTGCGCTCGGCGGCCCCGGCGGTGACGGCCTGGAAGGACGGGGCCATCACATTGGAAACGGGCGCGCAGGCGGAGGGCCTTGTGGTGCTCACGGTGCCCTATGACGAAAACTGGCGGGCCGAAGTGGACGGCGTGCCCGCTGAGATCCAGAGGGCGGCGGGGGCGCTGCTGGCGGTGGAACTGCCCGCGGGCGGCCACACCCTCACGCTGGCCTACGCCCAGCCGGGCGCGGCGGCGGGCCTTGGCCTGACGCTGGCGGGGACTTTGGGCCTCGCGGCGCTGGCATTCTGGCACAAGAAAACAAAGGGGAAGGAGCGATAACGATATGCAGGACGTTCTCATCATTGCCGAGGCGGGCGTCAACCACAACGGCAGCCTGGAAATGGCAAAACAGATGGCGCTGGCTGCCAAAAACGCCGGGGCGGACGTAGTGAAATACCAGACCGCCGTGCCGGAATTGGTGGTGTCGAAATTCGCGCCCAAGGCCGAGTATCAGAAGGCCCGGACGGGGGACGGCGAGAGCCAGCTGGAGATGATCCGGCGGCTGCACTTTGATTTTGAGGGCCACCGGCAGTTGAAGGCATACTGCGATTCCATCGGCATCCAGTACCTCTCGGCGGCCTTCGACCTGCCCAGCGTGGAGTTTTTGAAGGAGCTGGACCTGCCCTTCTTTAAAATCCCCAGCGGCGAGATCACCAACCTGCCCTATCTTGAGGCGGTGGCGGCGGCCAAAAAGCCGGTGGTGCTCTCCACCGGCATGAGCACCCTGCCGGAGATCGAGGACGCCCTCTCCGTTCTGGAGGACGGCGGCTGCCCCGGGGTGACGCTGCTCCACTGCAACACCGAGTACCCCACCCCCTATGAGGACGCGAACCTGCTGGCCATGCTGGAACTGGCGGAGCAGTTCGGCGTGCCGGTGGGCCTTTCCGACCACACCCCCGGCTGGGAGTGCGACGTGGCCGCGGCGGCCCTGGGGGCGGTGGTCATCGAAAAGCACTTCACGCTGGACAAGACCCTGCCCGGCCCCGACCACAAGGCCAGCCTGGACGTACCGGAGCTTACCGCTATGATACAGGCAGTGCGCCGCACCCAGGCCGCCCTCGGCACCGGCCGCAAGGCGGTGAGTGCCAGCGAGGCAAAAAACAAGCCCATCGCCCGCAAGAGCATCGTGGCCGCCAAGGCCATCAAGCAGGGCGAAATTTTCACCGCCGAAAACCTCACCACCAAGCGCCCGGGCGACGGCGTGTCCCCCATGCGCTGGCACGAGGTGCTGGGGTGCGCCGCAAAGCGGGACTTCGCCGAGGACGAACCCATCGAATTGTAACGAAAAGGAGGGAAGGGCCATGGAACAACCCCTCATCGCCGTCGTCACCGGCACCCGGGCGGAGTACGGCCTGCTGCGGCCCGTTTTGCAAAAGCTGGCCGCCCGGACGGACGCGAAGCCGGCCCTTTTGGTCACCGGCGCGCATTTGTCCCAGCGCCACGGGGCCACGGTGAGCGAGATAGAAGCGGACGGTATGCCCATCGCGGCCCACATCCCCATCCTGTTTGAAGAGGACGAGGGGCCCCTGGCCACCGCCAGGGCGGTGGAGCGGGCTATCCGGGGCTTTTCCCAGTGGTTCGCAGAAAACAAGCCTGCCTGCTGCCTTGTGCTGGGCGACCGATACGAAATTCTGGCCGCCGCTCAAGGCGCGGCCTTCGCCGGCGTGCCGGTGGCCCACATCAGCGGCGGCGATGTGACCCTGGGGGCGCAGGACGACTGGTACCGCCACTGCATCACAAAAATCGCCCACCTGCACTTCCCCAGCTGCGCCGAGTCCGCCGCCCGCCTCGTCCGCATGGGCGAAGCGCCCGCCGCCGTGTTCAACGTGGGGGGCCTGGGGGACGAGAACATCCGCACGATGGAAAAGCTGGATGCCGTGCATTTAAGCGAGAGCGTGGGCTTTGATCTGACGCGGCCCTTCGGCCTCGTCACCTTCCATCCCGAAACGGCGGGCGGCGCGGATGTGGCCGCCCAGATGCGCGCTTTGCTGGACGCGATGGACGAGCTTGCCCGCACCGAGGGCCTTGTGTGGCTGGTGACCAAGTCCAACGCCGACGCGGGCGGCCTTGCCATCAACGCCATGTGGGACGAATGGGGCGAAAAGCACCCCGAAACAGCGGCGGTGCGCGCAAGCCTTGGGGTGAAGCGGTATCTCTCCGCCATGGCCGCCGCGGCGCTGGTGCTGGGCAATTCCTCCAGCGGCGTGGTGGAGACCCCCACCTTCGGGGTGCCCGCGGTGAACGTGGGCGGGCGGCAGGAGGGGCGGCCTGTGTGCAAAAACGTCCTGTGCTGCCCGGCGGAAAAAAAGGCCATCGCCGCGGCGGTGCGCAAGGCCCTCAGCCCGGAGTTTGCCGCCGTTGCAAAGGGCGCGAAAAGCCCCTATAATGGGGGAGACACCAGCGGCAGGATCGTGGACATCCTGCTGGACGCAGTGCGCCGGCCGGACTTCGGCGCGCCCAAAGTGTTTTACGACGGCAAATAAGGCCGCAAACAATACAAACGAGGTGGAACCTATGGAACTTCTCATCGTGGGCCTGGGCAGCATGGGCAAGCGCCGCGCCCGGCTTTTGAAGGGCATCGACAAGGACATCGCCCTCTTTGGGGTGGACACCAACCCCTCCCGCCGCCAGGAGGCGGCGGCCCTCGGCGTGGAAGGCTTCGAGAGCATCGACGGGGCGCTGGCGGCAAAACAGTTCGACGGCGCGCTGGTCTGCACCGCGCCCCTCTCCCACGCGGCCATCATCCGGCAGCTGCTCACGGCGGGCCTGCCGGTGTTCACCGAACTGAACCTGGTCAGCGACGGCTACGCCGAGAACATGGCGCTGGCAAAGGAGAAGGGGCTGCCCCTGTTCCTTTCCTCCACCATGCTCTACCGGGGCGAGACCCGGTACATCAAGAGCCGGGTGGAAGCTTTTGAAAAGCCGGTGAACTACATCTACCACATCGGCCAGTACCTGCCCGACTGGCACCCCTGGGAGAACTACAAGAATTTCTTCGTGGGCGATGCGCGCACCGGCGGCGTGCGGGAAATTTTCGGCGTCGACCTGCCCTGGCTGCTGGACGCCTTCGGCCCGGTGAAGAGCCTGCACGCGGAAAAGGACAAGCTCAGCGAGCTGGAGATCTCCTATCCGGACAGCGTTTTTGTGACCCTGCGCCACGAAAACGGCACCAAGGGCATGCTGGCGGTGGATGTGGTGAGCCCCAAGGCGGTGCGCAACTTCGAGTGCTTCGGCGAAGGGCTGCACCTCTTCTGGGAGGGCAACCCCAGGAGCCTTTACGACTTCGACCGCGCCAGCGGCGAAAAAAGGGCGGTGGACACCTACGCCAGCGTGGAGCACGACCCGCGCTACAGCGACAACATTGTGGAAAACGCCTACGTGGACGAGCTGCAGAACTTTTTGGGCGTGCTGGCGGGCAGGGAAGAAGCGCGCTACAGCTTTGAAAAAGATCTTGAGACCATCCGGCTGATCGAGGCCATTGAGGAGGAATAAGACTATGGGATTTCTGGACGGGCTGCTGGCCGGCTCAGGACGTGACACGCTGCCCAGCGGCGTGACGGTGCGCCATTTCCGCACCGCTTATAAAGACCGGCTGCTGGCCCATTTTGACGCGGCTTTCCCCGGGCGCGAGACCCTTGTCTGGGACGACAAGGCCACCGGCATCGAGCTTGCGGTGATGAAGCCCACCGCCGCCGAGCCTTTTTATGTGGCCTACACCATCGGCATGAGCGCCGAGCCCATGAACCTGGACGACATGCCCAAAAAACGCCAGTACGAGTGGCTGCGCTGGGCGGAGCTGGTGATGTTTTTGCCCGGCGACTGGCCGGTGGACGAGACCCGCTGGCCCGAGCATCTGAACGATGCCGAGGACAAGCCCGCCGCCTGGCCCCTGCGCCTTCTGCGGCTGCTGGCGGGCCTGCCCCGCAAGGGAAACACCTGGCTGGGGGCGGGGCACTCCATCCCCAACGGCGAGCCGCCCCACCCCTATGCGGAGGGCTGCCCCTTCACCGGGGCGGTGCTGTTCCTGCCCGGCGAAAAGAACGGCCCAAAGCCCCTGGAAGCGGTGAAGCTGGGCGCCGGAAAGCGGCTGATGCTCTACATCGTGGTGCCGGTGCGCGGCGAGGAAATGCAGTTCAAGCTGGACCGCGGCGCCGAGGCGCTGGAGGAAAAGCTGCGGGCCCTGCCCGGCGGGGCGGGCTTTATGGCGGACAGCCGCCGCCCGCCGGTGGTGAGCAGCGAGGAGGCATAAGCATGGAAGTACTGTTCGTGGGCCTTGGGTCCATCGGCACCCGTCATCTGCGCAACCTCTTTGCGGTGGCAAAGGAAAAGGGCGTCCAGGTGCAGGCGGACGCCCTGCGTTCCTCCATGCGGCCGCTGGCCG
This sequence comes from Candidatus Allofournierella excrementigallinarum, assembly GCA_019119025.1. GTDB lineage: Bacteria > Bacillota > Clostridia > Oscillospirales > Ruminococcaceae > Allofournierella_A > Allofournierella_A excrementigallinarum. The sequence goes on along the minus strand of DWXV01000059.1, from coordinate 26,049 downwards.
AAGATGTGGAGGGCCTTCTGCGGGCCCAGTATGTCAGCTATGACCAGCTGGGCCATTACGACGCAGCCTTCATCACCAACCCCACCCACCTGCACGCCCACACCCTTGCGGAGCTGGCGGGCAGGGTGGACTGCTTTTTCATCGAAAAGCCCATCTTTGAGGGCACCGGCTACGACCTGGAACAGCTGGGCCTCGGGCCGGAGCAGAAGGCCTATGTGGCCGCGCCTATGCGCTGGTGCGGCACCTTTTTGGCCCTCAAGGAGCGTATGCCTTCCCTCGCGCCTTATTCCGCGCGGGTCATCTGCTCCTCCTATCTGCCGGACTGGCGCCCCGGGGTGGACTACCGCACCGTCTACTCCGCCCACAAGGAGATGGGCGGCGGCGTGACCATCGATCTCATCCACGAGTGGGATTATATGGTGGACCTGTTCGGCGAGCCGCTGGAAGCCTATAACTTCAAGGGAACCTACTCCCATCTGGAGATCGACTCGGACGACCTCTCGGTCTACATCGCCCGCTACCCGAGCCTTTTGGCGGAGGTGCACCTGGACTATTTCGGGCGCGCCTACCGCCGCTCCATTGAGCTGTTCTGCAAGGAGGGCACCGTCACCGCCGATTTCGGCGCGGGCACCCTGACGCTGGAAAACGGCGAGGTCATCCACTGCGAGGAACCGGTGAACCAGCGCTATCTGCGGGAGATGGCGTATTTCCTCGGCTATGCCTGCAAGGGCAGGGGCGAAAGCATCAACAGCCCCGCCATGGCTCAGAAGGTGCTGGGCCTGACGCTGGGCGAAACCATGTGAGGGCCGCCTCCAAGGGACGGCAAAAAGGAGAATATCATGAAAAAACTGCTCATTACCATCTGCGGGCGGGCCGGCAGCAAGGGCTTCAAGAACAAAAACCTCAAGACCTTCTGCGGCAAACCCCTGGTCTACTACAGCCTGGCGGCGGCGGGCCTGTTCCAGGCAAGCCGCCCCGACGTGCAGGTGGACGTCTGTCTCAACACCGACAGCGAGGCCCTGGCGAACCTGGTGGCGGAAAAATACCCCGAAGTGGTCTACCTGCCCCGCTGCGAGGAACTGGGGGGCGACCGGGTGCCCAAGATGGCCGTCATTCAGGACAGCCTCGCCCGCATGGAGGAAAAGAACGGCGCCTACGATTGTGTGATGGACCTGGACATCACCAGCCCTTTGCGCACGGCGCAGGACATCAGAAACGCCTTCGAGCTGGCGGAGGGCCGGGAGGACCTGGACCTGGTGTTCAGCGTCACCGAGAGCCGCCGCAACCCCTACTTCAATATGGTGCGCCGCTGCGGCGACCACGTGGAAAAGGGCATCGAGAACGCCCCCGGCACCCCGGCCTTCACCGCCCGGCAGATGGCCCCGGAGTTCTACGACGTGAACGCCAGCATCTATGTTTACCGCCGGGCCTTCCTGGCGGGCAACACCACCGGCATTTTGTGGGACGGCAAGATCGGCGCCAGCCTGATGATGGACACCGGCATCCTGGACATCGACAGCGAAGAGGACTTCAAGCTGATGGAGGTCATCGGCGCGCACCTTTACGCCACGCTGGAGCCCTTCGCCCAGGTGCAGGCGGCCATCCGCGGCTGAAACAACATCGCATCCAAAACCCGGAAAACCAACAGGGGAAAGCATAAAAAGACATGATAAAAACGCGAGATCCTTTGGGAGGACGTGACGAACGGCCTGCCCAACTGAACGAACCCCAGAGGGTGCTGGAGCTGGTCACCGAAGCCGGTGAGCTGCTGCTCAAAAACGGCGCGGAGGTCAGCCGCACCCAGCAGACCATGGAGATCATGGCAAAGAGCCTTGGCGTGGCCGATTTCCACGGCTATGTGCTCACCAACGGCATCTTCACCAGCATCGGCCCGGAGAACAACATGCCCGCTCAGGTGCGCAGCGTGCCCGCCAGCACGGTGCATCTGGGCCGGGTGGAGGCGGTGAACCAGCTGTCCCGCCGCATCGCCGGGGGCGAGGTGGGGCTGGACGAAGCCTACGCCGAACTGGAGCGCATCCGAAAAATGCCCTGCGCCCCCGCGCCGGGCCGGGTGCTGGCCTGCGGCTTGGGCAGCGCCTGCTTTGCCATCCTGTTCGGCGGCGTCTGGCAGGACGGCGTGGTGGCCCTTGCGGTGGGCCTTGGCCTGCAGCTGGTGCTGCTGGGGCTGGACCGCTGGGGCGCGGGCAAGCTGTTCACCTGCTTTTTGGGCGCGGCGTTCGTGGCGCTGGCCACCCTGCTCATCTTCGCCGCCGGCATCGGCGTCAACAGCGACAAGGCCATCATCGGCGCGCTGATGCCCCTTGTGCCGGGCATGGCGCTGACCCTGGGCATCCGGGACCTCATCGACTCGGATTTTCTCTCCGGCGTCATCCGCATGCTGAACGCGCTGCTCACCGCCGTCTGCATCGCCCTGGGCGCGGGCCTTGTGCTGGCTTTGGCAAATCTCATCGAGGGGGTGGCGCTGTGACCGGCCCGCTTCTGATCCAGCTGGCGGCGGCTTTCTGCGGCACCGTCTGCTTTGCGATTTTGTTCCACGTCCCGCCGCGGCATCTGTGGTGCTGCGGCATCTGCGGCATGGCCGGGTGGCTGGTCTACTGGCTGAGCATGCAGTACCAGCCGGACACGGTGGCGGCCAGCTTTCTGGCGGTCATCCCCATGGCCGTTTCCGCCCGGACCTGCGCCATCCTGCGCAGGGCCCCGGTCACCCTGTTCCTCATCCCGGGCATCTTTCCGCTGGTGCCCGGCGCGGGCATCTACTACACCGCCTACAGCTTCATCATGGGCGATTCGGCGGCGGCCGCCGCCAGGGGGGCCGAGACCCTGAAGATCGCCGTGGGTCTTGCGCTGGGCGTGGCGGCGGTGGTGGCCATCCCCCTGCGCTGGGGCGCGGGGGCCCGCAGCCGCCAAAAATAAGCGAAAAAAACCCGCCGGAAAGCAGTTGTTTTCCGGCGGCCTTTCTGTGCGCAGGATTTTACAAAAACGATACGTCTTGTTGGGGACTTGTTGCCCCGGGCGGTGGGATACTTTTCCTGCGGCGAAGCGCCGCAAAACAGGATAAAAGGAGAGTAGAACACCATGAAGATGAAACTTGCCGCCCTGGCGGCCTCGTTCGTTTTGGCGGCGGCGCTCGCCGCCTGCGGGGGCAGCCCCTCGTCCGCCCCGGCCCAGAGCCTGCCGACCCAGCCGTCGTCCGCCGCGCCGGAAAGCGCCGCCCCCGGCAGCGAAGCAGGCCCCTCCTCGGAGCCCTCCGCCGCGGGCGAAACGGAGATCAAGGGCACGGGCGAGAGTATTTCGGGCTACAAAAGCTTCACCATCCACTACGAGGATGGCGCCGAGAACACCATTGAGCGGGGCGTGGAGGGCCTGACCTACACCCTGGAAAGGGTGAAGGTGTTCGATTCCATCAATGACGCCGGGGTGGACATGTACGGCTGCACGGTGGACAGCGAGGATATCCTTGCCCGCCCCTTTGTGCTGGTGGAACTGAAGGCGGACTACACCGCCCCTGCCGGAGGGGAGGGGGAGGCGATCGCGGATGCGAACGATCTGACCCCTATGGCGCAGATGGACAAACTGGAAGCGGGCAGTGAGCCCGCCTTCCCCGTGCTGGGCTATTTCAGCCTGCGCCCCAAGGAGGGCGACGCAAAGCTGGACAGCCAGCACCAGGCCTTCTGCTACATCATCAAGGACGGCGAGAGCGTCACTTTCCAGCTGGGCGTCTTCTGCGACCAGACGCTTCTGGACGCGAAGGACCTGTATCTTGAGGTGAACGCCGTGCCCGCGCCCCCGGACGGCGGCACCGTCAGCGGCGACACCGCCCGGCGGATGTTCGACCTGACGGGAGAATCATGAAAAAGAGGCTGCCGCTCAAGCGTGCTTGAGCGGCAGCCTCTTTATGCTCGGAAAAATCTCACGCAGTCTCGGCAGCGGCGGGGGCAGCCAGCTCGTGCAGATCGGCGTTGTAGACTTCTTCGTTCAGCAGGTTCTCGGACTTGGCCACATACAGGCAGGTGCAGGAGTCGCCCACCACGTTCAGCGAGGTGCACAGCATCTCGATGGGGCGGTTGATGGCCAGGATCAGGCTGTAGGCCATCAGGGCGCTGTCGTTGGTCATGCCCACGCCGGACAGGATGGTGAACAGGATGATCGCGCCGGCGCCGGGGGCGGCGGGGGTGCCCGCCGAAGCGATGAGCGCCAGGACCATGATGACCAGCAGGGAGAACGGGGTGACGTCATAGCCGCCGCAGCCCGCCACGAACAGGGTGGCGACGACCTGCATGATGGCGGTGCCGTTCATGTTCACGGTCATGCCCAGGGGCAGCACGAAGGAGGCGACGGATTCGTCCACGCCCAGTTCCTGGGAGGTGGTCTCCATGTTCAGCGGCAGGGCCGCGGCGCTGGAGGAGGTGGAGAAGCCGAACAGCGCCACCTTGGAGATCTTCTTGATGAAGGGGATGGGGTCCAGCTTGGCGCCGATGCGGATGATCAGCGCATAGCCGAACACCAGATACACCAGCAGCAGCGCGACGGTGGTGAGCATGTAGAAGGCAGCCGGGCGCAGGTAGTCGATGCCATAGGTGGCGAAGGTGCGGGTCAGCAGCACGAAGATGGCCAGCGGGCCCACCTTGGAGACCACGAAGTTCAGGAACACCACGCAGAGGTTGTTCACCTCGTTGAACAGCTTGGTCAGCGTCAGGCAGCGGTCCTCGCCCACGGCGGTGATGCACAGGCCCACGGCGGCGGCGATGAACACGACGGCCAGCACGGCGGTGTTGCTGCTGAAGGCGGTGGTGATGTTGGAAGGCACGATGTCCAGGATCACGTTCAGGGGGTTCGAGCCGGAGGCGCCGGCGCTCGCCTGCATCGAACCGATGGAGGTGGTGAACAGGCCGGCCTTGAACATCAAAAGCCCGACGGTTGCGGCCAGCAGCAGCGCGAAAAAGGAGCAGAGCAGGAACCAGCACAGGGTCTTGAAGGAGATGCGGCCCAGGGTGCGGGTGTCGGAGATGGCGCCGATGGCCATCGCGATGGAGGTGAACACCATCGGAACGATGACCAGCTGCAGCGCCCGGATGAACATCTGGCCGATGATGTAGAACAGGCCGATGGCGTTTGCGGCCCCTTCTGCGGTGATGTCCTGGAACAGGATGTTATTGATCGTGCCCCAGAGCGCCGCGTTGCCGGTGGCGTTCAGTGTTTCGCGCAGCCACATAAAAAAAAGGCCCGCGATACAGCCAAGCAGTAACGCGACGCCCATTCTTGCAGCCAGCGAACGAGAAGATTTGGTCTTTTTCATGATCGATACCCCCACCACATTGAATTGCACAGGGCTGCCCGCGCGCAGGCCGCCGGGGGGCGGGTGCGGGGGACGGACAGCTGACCTGTCGAAACCAAATGGAACGGCGCGGCGGGGCCGCGTGACCGCGTCTCCGGCACACCTTTAATATCATACTCAAAGATCCGGCGTATTTCAACTGTGAATTGTGTAGAAAAATGGTTGCAAAAACCGTGTAAAATGGGAAAAGTTGCAAGAAAACGGTCAAAATGGCCCCCGCTTTGGGCAGAATGCCGAAAGAAGTCATACTATTGCAGGCGGCTGAACCGCGGCCCGGCGGCAGGAAAATAACAGCAGGACAGCCAAAGAAAAAGCCGGGCCCTCCCGAACGGGGAAGGCCCGGCTTTGCTGTGCCGTATATCAGAAAAACGATGGCTTTAAAACCAGCCGATCCAGACTCCGGCGGCCATGGTCACCGCGCCCAGAGCGCGCCCCAGCCAGCGGGCGGCTTTACAGCTTCGCCAGCTCCACGGCCACCTTGGCGGCCAGGCGGGCATTGTTGTAGGCCAGCTGGATGTTGGTGGCAAGGCTCTTGCCGCCGGTGTACTCCACGATGTGGGCCAGCAGGTAGGGGGTGATGTTCTTGCCGTGCACATGGTCCTTCTCGGCGGCGGCCAGGGCCTTGTCGATGACGGCGCTCATCTCGTCAAAGTCCAGGGCGTACTCCTCGGGCACAGGGTTGCCGATCAGCATGCCGCCGGCAAGCCCTAAGTCCCACTTGGTGCGGGCGATCTTGGCGATCTCGGCGGGGCTCTTGGCGGTGTAGTCCACGCCGAAGCCGCTCCTGCGGCAGTAGAAGGCGGGGAACTGGTCGGTGTTGTAGCCCAGCACCGGCACGCCCATGGTCTCGAGGTATTCCAGGGTCAGGCCGATGTCCAGAATCATCTTGGCGCCCGCGCACACCACCGCAACGGGGGTGTGGGCCAGCTCCTGCAGGTCGGCGCTGATGTCCATGGTGGTGGCGGCGCCCCGGTGCACGCCGCCGATGCCGCCGGTGGCGAACACCGGGATGCCGGCAAGGCTTGCCAAAATCATGGTGGAGGCCACGGTGGTGGCGCCGGTGCCGCCGGTGGCCAGCAGGATGGGCAGGTCGCGGCGGCTCACCTTGGCCACGTTCTCCCCCTTGCACATCAGCTCCAGCTCCCCGGCGGACAGGCCCACCTTCATCCGGCCGTCGATGATGGCCATGGTGGCGGGGATGGCGCCCTCGGCGCGGATGATGCGCTCCACCTCGGCGGCGAAGGTCAGGTTTTCGGGGTAGGGCATGCCGTGGGAGAGGATGGTGCTCTCCAGCGCGACAACAGGCTTGCCCGCCTCCACGGCGGATCTGACTTCGGGCGCGATGTCCAGATAGTTCTTCAGGTTCATTGTACATACTCCTTTATCATAGTGTGAACGGCTTGCTCGCTCATGGTTTCACTGATGGTGTCCGGTGCGGCGATGGCCACAAGGCCCGCCCCCAGCGCGAAGTCCAGCACTTCGCTTTCGCTTTTGCCCGCCAGCGTGGCGTGCACGATGCCCGCCATGGTGGCGTCGCCCGCGCCGGTGGCGTTCACCAGCTTGTCAAAGGCGCGGCTGCGCCGGTGCACGCTGCCCGCCGGGCCTTTATAGTAGATGCCGTCCGCCCCGAGGCTCACGAACACCCGCCGCACGCCCGCGGCCAAAACCCGGGTGCAGGCTTCTTCCAGGTCGGCGTCGGTGGCGATGGGCATGCCTGCCAGCACCTCCATCTCCAGCCGGTTGGGCTTGATGGTGTCGAACCGGCCCAGCACCGGCAAAAGCTCTTTGGCCCAGGTGGTGCTCACCGGGTCGATGTAAAGGGGGGCGGTGCAGTGCTTCGCCAGATATTCCAGCGCGCCGGCGGGCAGGTTGCCGTCGCACACCACCACCGGCGCGGCGTTCAACAGGTCCATGCGCTGGGCCACAAAGTCCGCGTCGATGGCCGAGAGCACCCGCATGTCGCTCATGGCCACCAGCATGTCGCCCTCCGAGTCCATGATGGAAATATAGCTGGAAGAGGGATGGTCCTTCCGCACCAGCAGCCCCCGGGTGCCCACGCCCAGCCTGGCGCAGGAATCCAGCAGCATGCGGCCGTAGACGTCGCCCCCCACGGCGCTCACCAGTTCGCACTTTTCGCCCAGGCGGGTGAGATTGTCCAGAATGTTGCGGGTCACGCCGCCCACCGACACGTGCAGCCGGCCGGGGTTGGAGTCCCGCATGATGAGGGGGGCAAGGCTCTGGCCGTGGATGTCCACATTGGCTCCGCCGATGCCCGCCACATAGCTTTGGCCCAAGAAAACACCTCCCGAAAAACGGTTGATTGGGAAGATACTATTTTACTATATCCGCCCCCCGGATTACAAGGGGATACATGTAAAATCTGCCGCATAAAATCTGCCGCCCGGCCCGGGCTTTGGGCGGGCGGCAAATTGCGGCGGCGGATGAATAAAACCCGCCGCCCCGCTGCAAACTAAGGGCAAAGCGATGACCCGCCGCCCCGGCCCTTTGTCGGCCCTGCGCGGCCGGCAGCAGAAAACAACAAGGAGCGATAGCATGAACAGGATCATCTCGTTTTTCAAAGGCAAGGGCTTTTACCTGGCCCTGGCCCTTTGCATCCTGGCTGCGGCGGCCAGCAGCTTCTGGGCCATCCGCAGCGTGATGCAGCGGTTCGGGCCGAACGCCGACAGCAGTCTGGAACAGGAGGGGACGCAGGAATGGGACTTGCCCGACGTACAGGTGGAGCAGAAGGTGAACGATGTGCCCGTGCCATCGGCAAAGCCGTCACAGCCGTCGTCCTCGGCGTCTGGTTCTGGCGAAGCATCCGCACAGGATGGGGGCTCTGGCGAGGCTGCCGCTGCGCCCGCACCCTCCTTTGTGCAGCCGGTCGATGGGCAGATCACACAGGCCTACTCCGGGGATGAGCTGGTCTACAACGAAACGCTGCAGGACTGGCGCACCCACAACGGCGTGGACATCGCCTGCGGCGAGAACGCCCAGGTGAAAAGCGCGGTGGCGGGCACCGTCTGCAACATCTACGACGACGGCATGTGGGGCCGCATCGTGGAGGTGGAGGCGGGCGAGCTGACCTGGCGCTACGCCGGCCTTGCCGCAGACAGCGTGCAGGTGGAGGTGGGCGACGGGGTGAGCGCCGGCCAGGCCCTGGGCAATGTGGGCGAAGTGATGGCCGAGACCGCAAGCGGCCCTCATTTGCACCTGGAGGTGCTCAAGGGCGGCAACCGGGTGGACCCGGAGCATTATTTCGGCTGAAACAGCGAACGGACCCCCGCTTTCCGGCGGGGGTCCGTTTTGCATGTTGAGCGGTCAGACCGTCTGGCCCAGCGCCGCGGCCCGGCGGGAGGCGGCGGCCTCGGCGGCAAGGTCGCTGGCAAGGCGGCCCCGGCTGCGGGTGGTGAGCAGCTCGTTTGCGAAGAGCAAAAAGTCCGAGCGCAGCAGCACCGCCTCGCCGTCTGCCCCGTTTTCCCCGGCCGGGCGGATGGAGGCAAGGCCCGCCTGGCACAGCAGGGCGCACAGCCGCTCGTAGTCCGTCAGCTCCTGCCGGGGCGCGGCCAGGCTGTAGCCCTCGGCCAGGGTGTCCGGGCTGGCGGAAAAGCGGCTCAAAAACAGTTCCAGCTCGTCCATCGGGTCCCGCCCGGCGGGCAGGCAGGCGCAGATCTGGGCCGCCAGCGCGTCGCCGTTCTCCGCCAGCAGGCGGCGGGGGCTGCGGGCCTTCAGCAGGGTGGGCCTGCGGCGGCAGGCGATGCTGAACACCAGCGTCAGGCCGTCCATCAGCGCCGCCAGAAACAGGCAGAACAGGGCCATGCCCCGCTGGGCGGGCGCCGTGAGGGCCAGCAGCGGCTTTAAGTGCAGGTCGGTGATCTGCAGCGCCGGGTCGTCCGCCTGCAGCACCTCCTCGTCCGCCACCTCGTTCACCCGCAGCACCGCGTTCAGAATTTCGGAGGTGAGCAGGGTCTTCATCTCCTGGGCGTTGGCCCGGGTGACCCGCCCGCCCTCCAGCTGGGCGGCCAGCTCGTCGAAGGAGGCCATCAGCCCCTCGCCGGAGCCGGTCATGGCCGCGTCCACCGGGCGCAGCAGGCCGTCGGTGGTGAGGGTGCTGCCCGCCTGGGCCGAAGCCAGCTGCACCAGCCGCCCCAGGGCGGAGCGGGCGTCGGAGGAGAGGGAGCCCTCCGCCTCGGCGGCGGTGAGGGCGTCCAGCAGGAAGGCGCGGGCGCTTTCCAGCTGGGTCGCCACCGTCTCGCCTTCGCCGCCAAGCTCGGCGGCGGCCGCCTCGAAGGCGGAAAGGTCCGAGGCGTTCTGCGCCGTGGCCCCGGCCAGGGCGCTCTCGCTGTCGAAGCCGTAGCGGGCCAGGATGGCCTGCCGGGCCGCCGCCTGCTCGGCAGAGGAGTTTTCGGTGACGCTGGCAAGGTAGGCGTTGTAGGCCGCCACATAGTCCTCGTAGTTTGCGTAGCTGGAACGGCTGGGGGCACGCAGGCCGCCGGAATACTCGGCGCTCACTTCCTCCAGCTCCTTCGCGCAGGCGGCGAGGCGGGCGCTTTCCTGCTCCAGCAGGCTGTACTGCCCGGCCAGGCCGCTCACCATGGCGTTGATCTGGTCCTGGGCGGTGCGGAAAGCCTGGGTGCGGCGGGCGGCATAAGCGCCGTCCAGTTCGCTGCGCACCTGGGCGTACTCCGCCGAGAGGTACATGGCGGGCGGATTCACGGTGTTGTAGATGCCCACATAGGAATAATAGGTGGAGCAGCACAGGGCCATGCCCAGCGCCACGCAGCGCAGGGGCGTGATGCGCACCCGCAGGCTGCCTGCCAGAAACCAGGCGGTGGCCTGCACCGCCAGGGCGAAGAAGAGGGGCGCCAGCACAAAGATGCCGCCCAGGAACACCGTTGCGCCCTGCAGGGTGGTGATGAAGCTGATGGCCTGCAAAAGCAGGGTCACAAAGGTGACCAGCCGCAGCAGGTTCTCCTCGCCGAAAAAGCCCCGGCGGCGGCCCAGCAGCATCAGCTCGGCCCCCTCGGGGGCGCGGGCCGGCTCATTGGATGAAAACAGATGGGAAAAACTGGACATGGGAATAACCTCGTAAAAACAGGGGGATGGGCGCGGCGGCTCACAGGGCCGCGGCGCACGCTTCGGACGGTTCGGCCTCGCCGGCGGCCCCGGCGGGCGCGGGCTTTTCGGTGAGGGGCAGCGCCACCTGCACACAGAACAGGTCCGCGTCCACCCGCACCTCCAGCGTGCCGCCGCAGGCCTCGGTGAAGCTCTTGGCGATGGACAGGCCCAGCCCGCTTCCCTCGCCGGTGCGGGAAGGGTCGCCCCGCACAAAGCGCTCGGTGATCTCAGCGGGGTCGAACTCCATCTCATAGCCCGCCACGTTCCTCACCCGGGCCACGGCCTGCCCGTTTTCGGCGGCCAGGTCCACATACACCCGGCTGCCCGCCAGCGAGTAGCGCAGGGCGTTGGAGAACAGGTTCTGGAACACCCGGTACATCCGCTCGCCGTCCGCCAGCACCCAGGCCTCAGGGGCGAGGGAGGTGCGGAAGGCGAGGGGGCTGGCGGCGATGGCCTCGTCCATGTCCGCCAGGGTCTGGCGGATGAGCTTGGAAAGGTCGATGGCCTCGAGGGCCAAAGGCAGGCTGCCGCTGGCCGCTTTGGAAAGGTCGAATACGTCCTGCACCATGTGCTTTAAGCGGTCCGCCTTGCGCTGGATGACTTTGGCGTAGTCCGCCGCCGCGCCTTCCAGGGGCTCGGCGCAGAGCAGGTCGGCATAGTTGATGATGCTGGTCAGGGGCGTTTTCAGATCGTGGGAGACGTTGGTGAGCAGCTCCATCTTCATCCGGTCCGCTTTGCGCTGCTGCTCCACCGCCGCGTCGATGCCCTCCCGCAAAGCGTTCAGGTCCTCGGCGGCGGCGTGCAGCGGGGCGGAAGGCCTGAAATGCAGGGGCTGGGCCGCGCCCTCCCAGCGCAGGGTGTGCAGCGCGCCGGCAAGACGGCCCGCGTCCCGGCAAAAGCGCAGCTGCAGCGCAAGGCCTGCCAGCAGGATGGCCAGCGCCGCCAGATGCCCCAGGAAAAGAGCGAACAGCGCAAGGCCCGGGGCCGCCCAATAGCAGGTGAAGAACATCAGCCACAACAGGGGAACCATCACCACCGGCGCCAGGCAGCACAGCACCGCCGGCCCGGCCACCCGGCGCTGCCAGGGCTGGGCCCGCCAGGCGCCCGCCACAAGGCCCGCCAGCCGGGCCAGAAGGCTGGTGCGGAACACGCCCGCCCCATTGAAACGCAGGTCAACGGCGGTCAGCCACACCAGCGGCCAGAGCAGAACGGGCAGCGCCGTCCACAGAGCGCCGGGAACATAGGCGACCTGCCAGACCCAGAGGCAGAGCAGCGCCGCCGCCCAGACCAGGAGTTTCGCTTCCAGCCACACCCGTCCGGCAAGGGCGGCGGCCCAGGCCCGCGCGGGTTTTGCACGCCGCCGCCATGCAAGGCACATAACGCCGCAGGCAAGGGCGAGGGCGCAGCCGGAGAGGAAGAGGATGAGGTGGGGGCGCAGCGTTTCCACCTGTCGCAGGCCCTCGCCGACAAAGCCCGGCAGCCAGGGGCCCGCGCCGTCCTGCACCGCCAGCACCACCACGGCGCTTTCCAGCCCTTCGGCGCTGGGGTACACCGTCTGGCTGCTCAAAAGCTTGTTGTAAGCCGCCAGCAGCGCCCGGCTGCCCCAGGAAGCGCCGCCGGTGGAAGCCAGCGCCACCGAGTAGCCCAGCGGCGCGGCCACCCGGCCGTCTTCCCAGAGGGCAAAGTCGGTGTTGCCGTAGACTACGCCGCTCTCACTGTCGGGCAGCACGGCGACGAGCACCTGCCCGGAGGCCAGCGCCCCGCTGTCGCCGTTCAGCGCCTCCCGCGCCTGGCTGCGCAGCTGGGCGTTCTGGCCCGCCGTCAGGGGCATGCCGTCGCCGGAGGCGCCGCCTGCGGCCAGCAGCGAGCAGTTGTAGAACAGCTGCGCCATCTTCTGCTGGTAGTGCACCGAGCCGCTGAGCTGCCCGGCCAGCAGGTCGCCCATGCCCGGGGCGCTGCCCCCCAGCATGGCAGGCCCGCAGGCCAGCAGGCACAGCGCCGCCGCCAGCAGGCACATCACGCCCAGCCAGCCGCACAGGATGCGGGCGGCAAGCTTACTTTTTTTCCAATCGGTACCCAAGACCCCACACCACCTTCAAATATTCCGGTTCCTTCGGATTCAGTTCTATTTTTTCGCGGATGCGCCGGATGTGCACCATCACCGTGTTTTCCGGCGCGTAGGCCGCGGCCTCGTTCCACACCCGGGCGTAGATTTCCTCGGCGGAAAAGATGCGCCCGGGGTTTTTCATGAACAGTTCCATGATGCGCGTCTCGGTGGGGGTGAGCTTCACCGGCGCGCCGTCCGCCAGCAGGCTGTGGGCGTCAAAGTCGTATTCCAGCCGCCCCACCCGGCGCACCGAGCCCCCGGCCCCCGCGCCGCCCAGCTCCAGATACCGGCGCAGGTGGCTTTTCACCCGCGCCACCAGCTCGATGGCGCTGAAGGGCTTGGTAATGTAGTCGTCCGCCCCGATGGAAAGCCCCAGCACCTTGTCCGAATCCTCGGTCTTGGCGCTCATCACCAGAATGGGCAGGTTGCGCTTTTGCCGGATGCGCATGATGGCCGAAAACCCGTCCAGCCGGGGCATCATTACGTCCATCAGGATGAGATGCACCGTCTCTCTTTCCAGAATATCCAGCGCCTCCAGCCCGTTGGCCGCGCCATACACCGCAAAGCCCTCCTTTTCCAGATACAGCCGCACGGCGTTCACGATGTCCGCATCGTCGTCCGCCACAAGGATGCAAGGCTGGTCCATCCGTCTGCGCCTCCTTTCCGTCTTTGCCTTCTATTGTACGCGATGGCAAAGACCTTGCCAACCGCTTGTCAGTATATCCTGTAATTCTTACGACGCGCCCGCCCTTTTTCTTACAAATTTCTTAAAAGGGGCCCAAAAGCATCCGGCGCTTGCCGGGCCCGCACAGCGCAGCTTTGGACCCGGCGGCAGGCAAAGGCCCTTTGCCGGTCCCCGGCCTTGTATGCCGGGGGCTTTTTGTGTATAATGTATTCTGTATTGCCATGACTGTTTGAAAGGGGAAAAGAAGATGGGGCGCACCGTTCTCGTGGGCAGCACCGGTTTTGTGGGGGGAAACCTCTTGGCAAGCCATGCCTTTGACGCGGCCTGCCACTCCACCGACGTGGCTGAGCAGTTCGGCAAAGGCAACGATCTGGTGGTCTATGCCGGGGTGCCGGCGGCCATGTATCTGGCCAACCAGGACCCGGAGGCCGACCTGGCCGTGATGCGCGCCGCGCGGGAGAACCTGCGCCGCCTCGCCCCGAAGCAGGCGGTGCTCATCTCCTCGGTGTGCGTCTATGCCGATAGCCGGGGGAAAACCGAGTCGGACGAGCCCGAGGGCGCGGACCTGGCTCCCTACGGGGCCAACCGCCTGCAGCTGGAGCGGTGGGTGAGGGAAGACTTTGACAACGCCCTCATCGTGCGGCTGCCCGCGCTCTACGGCAGGGGGCTGAAAAAGAACTTCCTCTACGACCTGCACACCGTCACCCCGGCGCTGCTGCGCCCGGCAAAGTACCGGGAGCTGGCGGAAAAAAGCGAGCTGGTGGCCGCCGGGTATGCCGACGGGGGCAACGGCTTTTACAAGCTGACCGGCCGGGTGGACGCGGGGGCTTTGCGGGCGTGGTTTTCGCAGAACGGCTGGAACGCCCTCCATTTCACCGACAGCCGCTCGGCCTACCAGTTCTACGACCTGGCGGGCCTGTGGGGCCACATCGAAACGGCCCTTTGCGCCGGGCTGCGGGTGGCGAACCTTGCCACCCCGCCGGTGAGCGCCGCCGCGGTGTATCGGGCGGTGACCGGGGGAAGCTTTGAAAACGAGCTGCCCGGCGCGCCCTTCGACTACGACATGCGCACCGAACACGCCGCCCTCTTCGGCGGCGCGGGCGGCTACATCTGCACCGAAGAGGAGGAACTGGCGGGCATCCGCCGCTTCATGAAGAAATGGGAGGAAGGGGCATGAAACTTTCCGCCTCCAACATCGGCTGGAGCGCCGGGCAGGACGAGGCCGTCTGGGCGAAAATGAAGCAGCTGGGCTACACAGGCCTTGAGATCGCGCCCACCCGCGTCTTCCCGGAAAAGCCCTACGACAACCTGCCCGGCGCGGCGCTGTTCGCCGGGGTGATGTGGCAGAAATACGGCTTTTCCATCCCCAGCATGCAGAGCATCTGGTACGGCCAGGCCGGCAGCATTTTTGTGCCGGGCGAGGCCGCGGCCCTGGCGGACTACACCGCCCAGGCGCTGGAATTCGCCTATGCCTGCCATTGCCCCAGCCTTGTGTTCGGCTGCCCCCGCAACCGCAGCATCCCCGAGGGGCACGCCGCCGCCGAGGCGGACGGCTTTTTCGAGCAGCTGGCCTATCTTGCCCAGCGGCGGGGCGCGGTGATCGCCCTGGAAGCCAACCCCCCGATGTACAACACCAATTTCCTCAACACCCACAAAGAGGTGTTCGCCCTGGCAAAGCGGCTGGACCGGCCGGGCCTTGCCGTCAATCTGGACGTGGGGGCCATGGTGACGAACGGCGAGACGGCGGCGGATGTGGCCGCCCACCTGCACCGGGTGAGCCATGTGCACATCAGCGAGCCGGGCCTTGCCCCCATCCAGCCGCGGCCGCTGCACCGGGAGCTGACGCTGCTGCTGAAGGGCGTGGGCTACCAGGGCTTTGTGTCGCTGGAGATGAAGGCCGCGGGCGAAGAAGAACTGGCCCGCAGCCTGGAATATGTGGCGGAGGTGTTCGGTTAAGACCATGGAAGAGCGCAAAAACATCCCCGGCGTGCCGGACTATACGGTGGAAATGCTGGCGGAAAAGCGCAGCGATCACTGCCTGCTCATCCCCATCATCAACGAGGGCGGGCGCATTTTGAAAGAGCTGGACAGGGCGAAGGCCGCGGGCGTGTGCGGGCTGGTGGACGTCATCCTCTGCGACGGCGGCAGCACCGACGGCAGCATGGAACTCCCCGGTCTGAAGAGCCGGGGGGTGAACTGCCTGCTCACCAAGACCGGCCCCGGCAAACAGGGCGCGCAGCTGCGCATGGGGCTGCACTTCGCGCTGGAACGGGGCTACGCGGGCATTCTGACCATCGACGGCAACAACAAGGACTCCATCGAGAGCGTGCCCCTCTTCATTGAAAAACTCAACGAGGGTTACGACCTGGTGCAGGGCAGCCGCTTCATCAAAGGCGGCAAAGCGGTGAACACGCCGCTTTCCCGCTGGCTGGCGGTGCGCTTCATCCACGCGCCCATCATCAGCCTGGCGGCGGGCCACTGGTTCACCGACACCACCAACGCCTACCGGGCCTACAGCCGGGCCTACCTGACCCATCCGGCGGTGCAGCCCTTGCGGGACATTTTCTCTGGCTATGAGCTGCTGGCCTACCTCAGCGTGCGGGCCACCCAGCTGGGCCTTTCGGCCTGCGAGGTGCCGGTGGAGCGGGCCTACCCCAAAAACGAGCCCGCCCCCACCAAGATCAAGGGCTTCAAGGGCAATTCGAACCTTTTGAAGATACTGTTTGCTGCGCTGGCGGGCAGATACGACCCGAAATAAGGGAGGCAAGGCATGACCTACGACAAGATCGTCCTGGGCGCGGGGCTCTATGGCCTCTACGCCGCCGAAAGGTGCGGCACGGCGGGCCAGCGGGTGCTAGTGCTGGAAAAAGACCCCACCCCCTTCCGGCGGGCCACCTACATCAACCAGGCCCGGGTGCACATGGGCTACCATTATCCCCGCAGCTATTCCACCGCCATCAAGAGTGCCCATTACTTCGAGCGCTTCTGCAAGGACTACGACTTCTGCCTGTTGCGGGAGTTCGACCAGGTCTACGCCACCAGCGCCCACTTCTCCTGGACCAATGCGGAGGAATTCCGGCGTTTCTGCGCGGCGGCGAACATCCGCTGCGATGACGTGGCTCCCTCGAAATATTTCAACCCCGGCCAGTGCGACGGGGCCTTCCTCACCACCGAATACACCTACGACGCGAACATCCTGAAAGAGCACTTTCTGAAGCGCATCGCCGGGATGGAGAACGTCACGGTGCTCTATTCTCACAAGCCTGAAGCCATCGAACCGACGGGTAGCGTCTGGCGGGTGAAGGCGGGGGACATGACCGCCGAAGCGCCCTTTCTGCTCAACGCCACCTACGCCGGGGTGAACGAAGTCCATGCCATGCTGGGCTTTGAGCCCTTTAAAATAAAGTACGAGCTGTGCGAGATCATCCTCTGCACGGTGAACGACAAGCTCAAAGATACCGGCATCACGGTGATG
The DNA here is from genome assembly GCA_019119025.1 of Candidatus Allofournierella excrementigallinarum. Lineage (GTDB taxonomy): Bacteria > Bacillota > Clostridia > Oscillospirales > Ruminococcaceae > Allofournierella_A > Allofournierella_A excrementigallinarum. The sequence goes on along the minus strand of DWXV01000059.1, from coordinate 9,308 downwards.
GACGGGCCTTTCTTCTCCATCATGCCCTTCGGACGCACGGGCTACCACAGCCTCACCAGCGTCACCTTCACCCCCCATGTGACCAGCTACGACGGCCTGCCCAGCTTTGCCTGCCAGGCGAAGAGCGGCGGGCGCTGCCGGCCCGGCGACCTTTACAATTGCAACGACTGCCCGGCAAAGCCCGCCAGCGCCTGGCCGCAGATGAGCCAGCTGGCCCGCAAGTATCTGAAAGAGGAATACGGCTTTGAATACGCCGGCAGCCTGTTCAGCATGAAGCCCATTCTCAAGGCCAGCGAGATCGACGACTCCCGCCCCACGGTGGTCCGCCGGTATTCCGGCGCGCCGGCCTTTGTGAGCGTGCTTAGCGGCAAGATCAACACGGTATACGACTTGGACGAGGTGCTGCAAGATGGCCCAGAACAATAACAATAAAGAGAGCAATTTCATCTCGGCGGTGGTCTGCCTGCACGACGCGGGGCGCGCCGCGGTGGATTTCTTCGCCGCCCTAAACGGGGTGCTGGCGCAGCACTTCGCCCACTATGAACTGATCGCGGTGAACGACGGCTGCACCGACGGCACGGTGCCCGCCGTGAAGGAATGGGCCGCCGCAAACCTTGCCGCGCCCCTGACGGTGGTGAACATGAGCCTGCGCCAGGGGGTGGAAAAGGCGATGAACGCCGGCCTCGACGCCGCCATCGGCGACTTCGTGTTCGAGTTCGACCGCCCGGCGATGGGCTGTGACCCGGACCTCATCTGGCAGGCCTATCAGAAAGCCCTGGCCGGCTTTGACGTGGTCACCGTCTGCCCCAGCCGCCAGCGGCTGATGAGCACGGCGTTTTACCGGGTGTTCAACAAGTTCAGCAACAGCCCCTATAAGCTCTCCACCGACGCCTTCCGGCTGGTGAGCCGCCGGGCCGTCAACCGGGTGAAAGCCATCAGCGACGATCTGGCCTACCGCAAGGCGGCCTATGCCGCCAGCGGCCTTGCCTGCGCCAGCCTGGCCTTTGAGGGCGCGGCGGCGAAGGACGACGAGCCCCGCCTGGACAAAGCGGTGGACAGCCTCGCCCTCTACACCGACGCGGGCTACAAGCTGAGCCTGGGCATCAGCCTGGGGATGATGTTCCTCACCCTGCTGGCCATGGCTTACACGGTGGCGGTGTTCTGCCTGGGGCAGCCCATCGCCGGCTGGACCACCACCATGCTGCTGCTTTCGGCGGGGCTTTCGGGCCTGTTCTTCATCCTCACCATCGCGGTGAAGTACCTGAACCTGCTGGTGCGCCTCACCTTTAAAAAGCAGAGCTACCTCATCGAAGGCGTGGAGAAACTGCAGAAATAAAGAGGTTTTGAATTATGATGCGAGAGATCCCGGCCCCGGAGCAGACTCTGAGCAAACTGAAGAAGAGAATAAAACCGCAATGGGTCTGGGCGTTCTGGGGAACCGTTCTGCCTGGGCTGCTGGTCCATTTTTATCGAATGGCCAATTACATCCAGGTGGACGATTCGCCCTACTTTACCTTCAACGAGCAGAACACTTCGTATCTGGGCCGGTGGCTTTTGCAATGGGCAGGTTCCATCAGCTCATACATGGAGATCCCGGCGCTGAACGCATGGCTCAGCCTGTTGTATCTCGGCGTGTTTGCCGTGGTGTTCGTGGAAGTGCTGCGGGTGGAAACGCCGCTTTTGTGCGGTGTGATCGGCGGCTGCCTGGCGGTGCTGCCGGCGTTTACCACCACGCTGCTGTTTGCCTACGCTGCCGACCCGTACATGTTGGCGCTGGTTCTGGCGGGGGCGGCGGTATTGGCCGCCTGCAAACTTCCGGGATGGAAAGGCGTTGCGGCGGGCGCGGTTTTGCTCTGCCTGTCCATGGCGGTCTATCAGGCATATCTGGACGTGGCGGTGCTTTTGTGCCTGCTTGTGTGCTTTTCGGCGAGCCTGCGAAACGGCGCCCGTGCAGCTCTGCCGGCGGCGGGGCGCATGGCGCTGATGGGGGCCGCAGGCGTCCTGGCGTATATGGGTTCCGCCAAGCTGATGCTGCAATTGCAGGGACTGTCCGCCAGCGATTACGGCGGGTTTTCCTCCATGGGAGAGCTGGACCCGGCCGGGAGCCTTCGGGTGCTCAAAGAGCTGTATTTTGGCTCGGCCCATGTCTTTATGGACAAACTGTTTTATGCCACCAGCCTGCCCTGGCAGCTGCTTGGCTGGGGCATTTTGGGTCTGATGGCGCTACTGGCGGCTGCCCTCATCGTAAAAAGCGGGAAAGAGCGCGGCCTGACAGGGGCCGCGGCGCTCGCCGCCCACTGGGCCGCGGCAGGTATTTGGCTTCTGCTTCTGCCGGCCGGGGCGACGGCGCTGGCGATCCTTCAGCCGGGCAATTTCCCTTATAACTCTTTGAACGGGTTTGCGAACGGGCTGGTCGTGGTGATTCCGCTCGTGTTTGTGGACTGGCTTCGCCCCAGCCGGCTGAACCTTGTGCAGCTGACCCGCTGGGTGACCCTGGGCGCGGTCCTTCTGATGAGCTGGCATTTCATTCTCGTTGCCAACCAATCGATGCGGCTTTTGCAGGTCATCCAGGAACGGGACATGGCGAACGCCAACAGGGTCCTTGCGCGAATGGAAGTGCAGGAAGGGTATTCCATCCACACAAAGGTGTATTTTGCGGGCAAGGCGGTGGAGACCGCAAGCAATACGCCGCTGATGGAATATGGCAATAAGCTGAGCCGGAACATCCGGGGCCTCCACACGGATTCACTCCTTTTTGGCGACAATGCTTACCACGTGTTCATGAACGATAATTTTGGAACGAATTTTGCCTATGCCAGCGCAGAAGAACAAGAAGCGATCCTGCAAAGCAACGAGTATGCGGCGATGCCCGTGTGGCCTGCTGAAGGATGTGTTCGGATGTTCGGTGACGTGCTGGTGGTCCGGCTGTATGAGTAAAAAATGAAAAAGTTTTTTCAAAAGGATATGAGCCGCCGCGCCTTCTGGACCGCCGTGGCGCTGGTGGTGCTGGCAAAGCTGGCCATCAGCCGGTTCCAGATGATCTGGGTCTGGGTGGACGGCGCGCCCATCGACGACGAACTGATGTTCCGTGCGGCCCAGAGCATCTCCGACGGGGCCTGGCTGGGGGAGTACGACTGGCTCACCCTCTCAAAGCACATGTTCTTCGCGGTGTGGCTGGCGCTTTGCAACGCGCTGCACATCCCGTATCTCGCGGCGGGCCAGCTGCTGGCTTGCGGCGGGGCGCTGGCCTCGGCGCTGGCCTTCGCCCCGGTGCTGCGGCGGCAGAAAAGCCGCTTTCTGGTGTTCGCCCTGCTGGCCTTCAGCCCGGTGGTGAGCGCCAGTTTTACCCTGCGCGTTTACCGGGACAACATTTTCCCCGCCCTGTGCATGTTCTTCTTCGCGGGGCTGTGCGGCTGGGCGCTGCGCTGGCGGGGGGCGCTGGCAAAGGGCCTGCCCTGGCTGGGCATGTCCGGCCTTGGCCTTGCTCTGGCCTGGCTCACCCGGGAGGACGGCATGTGGCTGCTGCCCTTTGCCGCCGCGGGCAGCCTCATCCTGCTCATCACCGCCCTGCGGGCGGCGATGCCCCTTGCGAAAAAACTGGCCCGGTGCGCCGCGCTGGCCATCCCCTTCGCCCTGCTGGCGGCGGGCATCCTGACCTTCAGCGCCGTGAACTACGCCCATTACGGCGTGTTCACCGTGAGCGATTTTTCCTCCGGCGGCTTTTCCGCCGCCATGGGCGCCATGACGAGAGTGGAAGCGGGCCAGTGGCAGCCGCTGGTGAGCGTGAACGCCGAGGCGCGGCAGCTGCTCTATGAAAAGGTGCCCGCCCTGGCCCCCCTGGAAAAGTGGCTGGAAGAGGACGAGGACCTGCAGAACAGCTTCCGCAACCCGGAACTGGACGATTATCAATCCGGCAGCTTCTACTGGGCCATCCGCAAGGCGGCGTATTACGAGGGCGTCTACGACAGCGCCCAAAAGGCCGAGGAGTATTGGCAGGGCGTGGCGGATTCCATCAACGAACTGTGCGACGCGGGCGAGCTGCCCGCCAACGGCCCCGAGCGCACCGGCACCGCCCCCCCCATCCGGGCGGAATATGTGGGCCCGGTGCTGAAAGAGGGCCTGCACAGCCTGTGGTACTCGCTGACCTTCGGCGGGTGCGAGCCCTATGACGCGGAGAACCTCTCGATCGGGCCCGCCCAGGACCTGGCGGCCTGGGAAAGCTACCTCGGCCAGCGCGCCAACTCCGCCGCCCGGGCGGGCACGGCGCTGCCCTATTACAGCCCGGTGCAGCGGCTGGTCTATTTGGGCCTGGAAGCGCTGCGCGCCGTCTACGCCGTGGCGATGCCGGCGGCCTTCGCGGCGGCGGTGGCGCTGCAGGGCAAAAATGCGGCGGCGCTGCTGGGCGACGCGCGCAAAAAGCGGCCCATCGCCCCCGGGCGGGGGATGCTGGCGCTGCTGCTGGCGGGCCTTTTCGCCATGGCGCTGCTGCGCTGCTTCATGATCGCCTTCGTGGAGGTGGCCAGCTTCAACATCGGCACCTACGCGATGTATCTGGCCACCGTGCACCCGCTGCTGCTTTTGTTCAGCGCGGCGGGCATCCTCACCCTCTGGAAGGAGAACGTGCCATGGCAGAACTGATCGTGGTGGGCGCGGGCGCCGCCGGGCTGATGGCGGCGGGCGCGGCCTGCCGGCTGGGCCACCGGGTCACGGTGCTGGAACACAGCGGGATGCCCGGCAAGAAGATCCTGGTCACCGGCAAGGGGCGGTGCAATGTCACCAACGACTGCGACGAAACTACCTTTTTGCAGAACGTGCGCACCAACCCCCGGTTTTTGTTCTCCTCCATCCACGCCTTTCCCCCCGCGGCCACCATGGAGCTGTTCGAGGCGCTGGGCGTGCCCTTAAAGACCGAGCGGGGCCGCCGGGTGTTCCCGGCCAGCGATAAGGCCGAGGACATCCGCGCCGCGCTGCTGCGCTACGCATCCGGCGCGAACATCGTGATGGACGGGGCCAAGAGCCTCCGCCTGGAAGAGGGGCGCTGCGCCGGCGTGGCCACCAGGGGAGGCCGCACCCTGCGCGCCGACGGTGTGCTGATTGCCACCGGCGGGGTGTCCTACCCCGGCACCGGCTCCACCGGCGATGGCTACAAACTGGCAAAACAGGCGGGCCACTCCATCGTGGAGCCGGTGCCCAGCCTGTGCAGCCTGGTAAGCCCGGACCCTGCCTGCAAAAAGATGATGGGCCTTTCGCTGCGCAACGTCACCCTGACCCTCGAGCGGGACGGCAAGCCTGTGTTCAGCGAACTGGGGGAGATGCTGTTCACCCATTTCGGCATCTCCGGGCCGCTGACCCTCTCTGCCTCCAGCTACATCCGGGAGATGGAAAAGCACCGCTGGACGGCGGTGATCGACCTGAAACCCGCCCTGGACGAGGACCAGCTCTACGCCCGGGTGTGCCGGGACTTCCAGCTGCTGGGGGCGAAAAGCGCCCAGGGGGCGCTGGCAAAGCTGCTGCCCGCCAGCATGCAGCCGGTGATGGCGGAGCGCTGGGGCGTGGACCCGGCGCTGAAAGCCAGCCAGATCGGCAAGGAGAGCCGCCGCAGACTGGTGAAGCTGATGAAGCACTGGCAGGTGCCCATCGCCGCCCGGGGCGACCTTGCCCACGCCGTCGTCACCAGCGGCGGGGTGAACGTAAAAGAAGTGGACCCCCGCACCATGGCCTCCAGGCTCTGCCCCGGCCTTTACTTTGCCGGCGAGGTGCTGGACGTGGACGCCTACACCGGGGGCTATAACCTGCAGATCGCCTTCTGCACCGCCCAGGCGGCGGCGCGGGCCTTTTGAAAAATAAAGACACGACAAGGAGCGTTGAACCGATGATCTCTGTGGCCATCGACGGCCCCTCCGGGGCCGGCAAATCCAGCCTGGCGAAGCGCCTCGCCAAAGAGCTGGGCTATCTCTATGTGGACACCGGCGCCATGTACCGGGCCATCGGCCTGTATGCAAAGCGCGCCGGGGCGGACACCAAAAACGCCGCCGCCGTGGAAGCCCTGCTGCCCTCCATCCGGCTGGAACTGAAGTATGTGGACGGCGCCCAGCGGGTGCTGCTGTGCGGCGAGGACGTGAGCGAGGCCATCCGCGCCGAGGCCATCGGCATGGCGGCCAGCGACGTGTCCGCCCACCCGGCGGTGCGCGCCTTTTTGCTGGACGCCCAGCGGAACATGGCCCTCACCCACGACCTGCTGATGGACGGGCGGGACATCGGCACCGTCATCCTGCCAAACGCCACCGTCAAGATCTTCCTCACCGCCTCCCCTGAGGCCCGGGCGAAGCGCCGGATGCTGGAACTGCGGCAGAAGGGCCAGCCCGCGGACTACGAGACCGTGCTGGAGGACATCCGCCAGCGGGACTGGCAGGACACCCACCGGGAAACGGCGCCCTTGAAGCAGGCGGAGGACGCGGTGCTGGTGGACACCAGCGAGCTGGATCTTGAAGAGAGCTTTGCGGCCCTCAAAAGCCTCATCCTCAGCCGGGTGGGGCAGGAAAAGGAAAAGGCGCGCCGCGCCGAAGTGAGGTAAACAATGTTTTATGCGATCGTTTTGTGCGCCGCGTGGGTGATCTGGCATCTGGGCTTTGCCATCAAGGTGGTGGGCCGGGAGAACCTGCCCAAAGACGGCCGGGGCTTCGTGCTGGCGCCCAACCACCTCTGTGCCATCGACCCGGTGTTCGTGGTGCTGGCCCGCTTCTGGGGCAAAAAGATGCTGGTGATGGCCAAGGAAGAGCTGATGCACGTCAACCCCTTCTTCACCTGGTTCTTCCATCAGGTGGGGGTGTTCGGTGTGACGCGGGGCCGGGGCGACACCACCGCCGTGGACGACGCCATCGAAAAGGTGCGCGCCGGCCAGGGGCTGCTCATCTTCCCCGAGGGCACCCGCTCCAAGACCGGCGAGCCCGGCAAGCTGAAAAGCGGCGCGTTCGTCATCGCCAGCGCCGCCGGGGTGGACATGATCCCCTGCCGCATCATCTACCGCCATGGCCGCATGCGGCTGTTCAGCCGGGTGCGGGTGTGCTTTGGCAAGCCCATCCCCGCCGAAGCGCTGTATCTGGGCGAGCACAAGAGCGCCGCCAGGCTGCGCCAGAATAAGCAGCTGCTGCTGGACGCATGGCAGAAGCTCTACGACGAGAACCGGTTTGAGTGAGGAGGAAACGCCATGGAGATCATCCGGGCCAAGACCGCCGGCTTCTGCTTCGGGGTGGACCGGGCGGTGAAGCTCACCACCGAGCTGGCCGCCGCCGGCCACAAGGTGGCCACCCTGGGGCCGCTCATCCACAACCCCCAGTGCGTGGCCGAACTGGAAAAGCTGGGCGTGGTCACCGCCGGCGCCCTGGCGGATGTGCCCGCGGGCTACGAACTGGTCATCCGCAGCCACGGGGTGCCCCAGTCGGCCTATGACCAGATCGAGGCGGCGGGCATCAAATACCACGACGCCACCTGCCCCTTTGTGGCAAAGATCCACCGCATCGCCCGCAAAGCCAGCGACGAGGGCGCGGTGCTGCTGGTGGCGGGCAACGCTTCCCACCCGGAGGTGCAGGGCATCGTGGGCCACACCGACAAAGAGGTGTTCGTCTTTTCCGACCTTTCCCAGCTGAAGGACTGGAAAGGCCCCGAAACGCCCGAAACGCCCATTTTTGTGGTGGCGCAGACCACGTTTCAGGTTACAAAATGGCAAGAATGCGCCGCGTTTATAAAAAAAGGGTATACAAACGCCAAAATATTTGATACAATATGTAGTGCGACGTGGACGAGGCAACAGGAGGCGGAAGACCTCAGCCAGAAATGCGGCCTGATGGTCGTCATTGGTGGTCATCATTCTTCCAACACCCAGAAGCTGGCAGCAGTCGCCGCAAAGCACACCCGGTGTGTTACGGTGGAGACGGCCAAGGAGCTGGATCCGGCCTGGTTTTCCGGGGTGCAAACGGTGGGTGTTACAGCCGGGGCTTCCACGCCATCGTCTATTATTGAGGAGGTACTTAACAGTATGAGTGAAGAAATCCGTGACGAGATGAGCTTTGCCGAGATGTTTGCCGAGAGCGAAGCGAATCTCAAGCCTGTGTTCGCAGGCAAGGTAGTGGAGGGCACTGTTACCAGCATTACGCCCAACGAAGTGCAGGTGGACATCGGCACCAAGCACACCGGCTTTGTGAAGGTCAGCGAGCTGACCGACGATCCCAACGCCAAGGCGGAGGATCTGGTCAAGGTTGGGGACAAGCTGGACCTCGTCGTCGAAAAAGTCAACGATCAGGAAGGCGTTGCCTACCTGTCCCGCAAGCGCCTGGAAGCCATGAAGGGCCTGGAAGAGGTGCGCAAGGCCGCCGAGGAAGGCACCGTCATGGAAGGCGTGGTCACCGAGACCAACAAGGGCGGCGTGATCGTTCTGGTCAAGGGCGTGAAGGTGTTCGTGCCCCGCAGCCAGGCCACCATGCGCCGCGATGAGGACATCAACGCCCTGGTGAAGCAGAACGTCAAGCTGGTCATCACCGAGTGCGCCGGCCGCAAGATCGTGGGTTCCATCAACAAGGTCACCGCCGAGGAAAATGCCGCCAAGCGCGAGGCCTTCTGGTCCACCGTCGAGGTGGGCAACACCTACACCGGCGTGGTCAAGAGCCTCACCGCCTACGGCGCTTTCGTGGACGTGGGCGGCGTGGACGGCCTGTGCCACATCAGCGAGCTGAGCTGGAACCGCATCAAGCACCCCAGCGAGGTGGTGAACGTGGGCGACACCATCGAGGTGTATGTCAAGGCTCTGGACACCGAGAACCACAAGGTCTCCCTGGGCTATAAGAAAGCCGAAGACAACCCCTGGGTCAAGCTGCAGAACGAGTATCCCATCGGCAGCGTGTTCACCGCCCCCGTGGTGAGCATCACCAAGTTCGGCGCCTTCGTGCGCATCCTGCCCGGCATCGACGGTCTGGTCCACATCAGCGAGATCAGCAACGAGCGTGTGGAGAAGGTCAGCGACGTGCTGAAGGTGGGCGACGAGGTCAAGGTCAAGCTGCTGGATGTGGACTTCGACAAGAAGCGCATCAGCCTGTCCATGAAGGCCCTGCTCAACGACGAGGCCGAGGACGCCGAGTGATCCATTCCGAACCAAAAAAACACCGTCTGCTTTTGCAGACGGTGTCAGCTTGTCGAAAAAGGTCACCTTTCGGTGGCCTTTTTGTCGTATAAAGGGAAGAAATGCGGTATAATGGAGCAGGGTGAGAAAAATGCTGGTAAAGAACGCAGAAAATCGAGGACAACTGGAATTCGTG
>DWXV01000058.1 GCA_019119025.1 Candidatus Allofournierella excrementigallinarum | reverse complement strand
TGGCCGATGGTGCCAATGTTGACATGAGGCTTAGTACGCTCAAACTTAGCTTTTGCCATTTTAATAGTCCTCCTTTTTTTGAACCATTGAACCTATGGTTATAATACTAAAACATTTGCCAAAAATCAAGTTCTTTTTGGGGGCGATGGCTCAGTCCTTCTTGCGGCCGGCCATGATGCTCTCGGCAATGTTCTTGGGGACCTCAGCGTAGTGGCTGGGCTCCATGGAATACTGACCGCGGCCCTGGGTCTTGCTGCGCAGGTCGGTGGAATAGCCGAACATGTTGCTCAGCGGGACGAAGGCGTTGATCTGCTGCGAGCCGGTCAGGGCTTCCATGCCCTGGATCTGGCCGCGGCGGCTGTTCAGGTCGCCGATGACGTCGCCCATGTACTCATCGGGAACGATGACGGCGACCTTCATGATGGGCTCCATGATGGCGGGATCGGCCTTGGCCATAGCCTCCTTGAAGGCCATGGAGCCGGCGATCTTGAACGCCATTTCGGAGGAGTCGACTTCGTGGTAGGAACCGCCCTTCAGGGTGACCTTCACGTCTTCCACCGGGTAGCCGGCCAGGATGCCGGCCTTCATGGCGCCCTGAATGCCCTGGTCAATGGCGGGGATGAACTCCTTGGGCACATCACCGCCCACAACGGCGTTGATGAACTCGTAGCCCTTGCCAGACTCGTTCGGCTCGATGTCGATGATACAATGACCGTACTGGCCCTTGCCACCGGACTGACGGGCGTACTTGGTGTTGGCGCTGGCCGGACGGCGGATGCACTCGCGGTAAGCGACCTGAGGCGCGCCCACGTTGGCCTCCACCTTGAACTCGCGGAGCAGACGGTCCACGATGATCTCCAGGTGCAGCTCGCCCATGCCGGCAATGATGGTCTGGCCGGTCTCCTCGTCGGTCCAGGTGCGGAAGGTGGGGTCCTCTTCAGCCAGCTTGTTCAGCGCAATGCCCATCTTCTCCTGGCCAGCCTTGGTCTTGGGCTCGATGGCAACGCGGATAACAGGCTCGGGGAACTCCATGCTCTCCAGGATGACGGGGTTCTTGGGATCGCACAGGGTGTCGCCGGTGGTGGTGTTCTTCAGGCCCACGGCGGCGGCGATGTCGCCGGCGTAGCAGATGTCGATGTCCTGCCGGTGATTGGCGTGCATCTGCAGGATGCGGCCCATGCGCTCGTTGTTGTCTTTCACCGAGTTGTACACGGTGCTGCCGGCTTCGACCTTGCCGGAGTAAACACGGAAGAAGCACAGCTTGCCGACAAAGGGGTCAGTGGCGATCTTGAACGCCAGGGCGGCGAAGGGAGCGCTGTCGTCGGAAGGACGGCTGGTCTCCTCGCCGGTGCGGGGATCGATGCCCCTGATGTCCTCGATGTCGGTGGGGGCGGGCATGTAATCCACAATGGCGTCCAGCAGCTTCTGCACGCCTTTGTTGCGGTAGGAAGTGCCGCAGGTCACAGGCACCACGGTGTTGGCGATGGTCTCGCGGCGCAGGGCCTTCTTGATCTCGTCCTTGGTGAGCTCCTCGCCCTCCAGGTACTTCATCATCAGCTCCTCGTCGCTCTCGGCCACGGCCTCGATGAGCTCGGCATGGTACTGCTCAGCCAGCTCGCGCATATCCTCGGGGATCTCTTCCACGCGGATATCCTTGCCCATATCGTCGTAGTAGACGTCGGCCTTCATGTCGATCAGATCGATGATGCCCTTGAAATCGTCTTCCTTGCCGATCGGCAGCTGGATGGGCACCGCGTTGCACTTCAGACGCTCGCGCATCATCTTCACAACACGGTAGAAATCGGCGCCCATGATGTCCATCTTGTTCACATAAGCCATGCGGGGAACGTGATACTTGTCGGCCTGACGCCAAACGGTCTCGGACTGGGGCTCCACGCCGCCCTTGGCGCACAGAACGGTAACGGAACCGTCCAGCACGCGCAGGCTGCGCTCCACCTCGACGGTGAAGTCCACGTGGCCCGGGGTGTCGATGATGTTGATCCGGTGCCGGTTCTTTTTAGCGGCGGCGGGATCGTTCAGCAATTCCGTGTGGCTCCAGTAGCAGGTGGTGGCGGCAGAAGTGATGGTGATGCCACGCTCCTGCTCCTGCGCCATCCAGTCCATGGTAGCCGCGCCATCGTGCGTCTCACCGATCTTGTGATTCACGCCGGTGTAGTAAAGGATACGCTCGGTGGTGGTGGTCTTGCCGGCGTCGATGTGCGCCATAATGCCGATGTTTCTGGTCATTTCCAGAGAAACGTCTCTTGGCATGTTAACCTCCTAAAACTCCAGACAGGATCAATAGCGGTAATGGGCGAAAGCCTTGTTGGCCTCGGCCATCTTGTGGGTATCCTCACGCTTCTTCACGGCGTTACCGGTACCGTTCACGGCGTCCATGATCTCGTTGGCCAGACGCTCGCGCATGGTGCGCTCGCTGCGGCTGCGAGAGTAGCTGGTCAGCCACCGCAGGCCCAGGGTCTCGCGGCGCTCGGGGCGCACTTCCATGGGCACCTGGTAGGTGGAACCACCCACACGGCGGGCCTTGACCTCCAGGCTGGGCATGATGTTCTCGAGGGCTTTCTCGAACATCTCCAGGGGGTCGTTGCCGCTCTTCTCCTTCACGATGTCGAACGCATCGTAAACGATCTTCTGGGCAACGCCCTTCTTGCCGTCCAGCATAACGCTGTTGATCAGACGGGTGACCATCTTGGAATTGTAGACAGGATCGGCCAAAACGTCACGCTTTGCAGTAATACCTCTTCTAGGCATCTTTCTTCCCTCCTTCACAGAATGATATCATCGGTACTCGAAAGCAATAAACTCCCGTTGTGCCATGCAAGGTCTTACTATTTATATAAATAAGCCTTTGATGGCGGGGTATACGTTTGATCACTTCTTCGCGGCACCGGCCTTGGGGCGTTTCGCGCCGTACTTGGAGCGGGCCTGGTTGCGGTTGGCCACACCCTGGGTGTCCAGAGTACCACGGATGATGTGGTAACGCACACCGGGAAGGTCCTTCACACGGCCGCCACGGATCAGTACTACGCTGTGCTCCTGCAGGTTGTGGCCGATGCCCGGAATGTAAGAGGTTACCTCGATACCATTCGTGAGCTTAACACGGGCTACCTTACGCAGAGCAGAGTTCGGCTTTTTGGGGGTCATGGTACGAACAGCGGTGCAAACGCCACGCTTCTGGGGGCTGTTGGCATTGCTGTAGGACTTGTCCAGGGAGTTGTAAGCCTTCTGCAGAGCAGGGGCGGTAGACTTGCGGACAGACACCTCACGGCCTTTGCGTACAAGCTGGTTGAAAGTAGGCATTGTGATCTCCTTTCTTCAATGATTTATGTTCAGGCGGCAGAGCCGCCAAAACACCAAAAGGGCATAATTACGCCAAGGGGCGCAACAGTTTTATTGTACACACTGGGGCTGTGCATGTCAACAGTATTTGCCGAAAAAGATTGTCCAAAACACTGAATTTTAAAAAACTTTTTGGGGAAGGGCATATTTACGGCGAAAGCAGCACCCAGCCCTGGTAAAAAGGCGCTTTTCGCAGCCCCGAAGCGGCGGATGCGGCGTTGGCAAAGGCTTCGTCCGCAGTGTAAAAGGCCACCCCTTCGCCCAGGGGCGCGCTCTCCCCCGCTTCGAGGGCGGCGCGCACCGTTTCGATGCCGGCGGCCAGGGCGGAATCGTCCCCCCGGGCAAGCAGGCTGATGTTGGTGGCAAGGCCCGCACGGCCCAGCGCCACCGCAAGCCCCCGGTCGGCGCACACCTCCAGCGTGTAGAAAGCATCGTACCCCTCCAACAGGGCCAGCTCTTCTTCCACGGGGGCCGGCACGGCGGCGCGCAGGGCAGGCTCGGCGAACCAGTTGTGCTTTTGCGCCAGCGCTCCCGAGAGGTCGAACACCTGCAGCGCCAGCACTGTCGCCAACGCGGCGGCGGCCAGGCTGCGGCGGGGCAGTTTTGCCAACGCCGCCAGCGCCAGCGCCGCGATCAGGTACCACACCGGCCAGAACATGCGGCCGCTTGCCCGGAACACCCCGCACAGGGCGGCGAGCCACTGGGGCAGGGGCAGGGTGAAGAGGGTGCGGCTGCCGGCGGTGACCACGTTGCTCACCGCAAAGGCGGCCAGCGCGCAGCACGCCAGCGCCAGCGGCCAGTGGCTCATCGCCCGTTCTGCCAGCGCTTTTGCCCCGGCGCGCCGCCGCACCAGCAGCCACGCCGCCGCGAAAGCGCACCCCGCCAGGGCTGCCAGCAGGCCAAGGCCCAGATAGTTGAAGGAGTCCAGGCTGTTGGCCACCAGCGGCCGGATGGGCAGCACCCGGGACCAGTGCAGCTGGCCGCAGCCCGGCACCCACCAGTTCCAATCCAGGCTGACCGGGTTCCACAAAGCGTTCAGGTTCATGCCGAAGGCGCCGTAGCCCCCGTCGGCGCTGCCGCTGACGGTGAAGAAGCCCAGCGCCCAGGCCGCCGCCAGCGCGGCAAGGCTTCCGCCGCCGGCGGCGAGGGCAAAGGGCTGCCAGCGGCGGGTGAGCGCCAGCGCCCGCAGGCCCGCGGCAAAGGCGATGGCCAGCACCATGGGCACGAAGTACAGGTGGATGGAAGCCGCCAGCGCCGCCAGCGCCGCAAAGCCCGCCGCCCGGCGCACAGAAAGGCCTTCTCCGGCGCTTTTGAAGTAGAGCCAGAGGGCATAGAGGATGAGCCAGTGGGCGCACAGGGCGGTGTGGCGGAAGGCCCGCTCCAGCAGGATGGGTGAAAGGCAGAAAAGCGCCGCGCCGCCCAGCACCCATTCCATCCGCTTTGTGAACAGGCGCAGAAGACGCACCGCCGCCTCGCCCTGAAGCATCAGGCTGCCGCAGACAAAGAGGCCGAAGTACTGGAAGGTATCGGGCAGCAGGCCCCGGAGCAGGCCGAAGGGCACCGCCAGCAGCGGGATGCAGTCCGCCAGGGCCGCCGCCGCGCCTGCCGGCCAGTTGAGGCCGGCGGTGAAGGTGAGCGGCCAGCCGAGGCCCTGGTTCTTGATGGCCAGCCAGGCGGCGTAGTGCTGCAAAAGGTCGGTCTCGATGTAGCCGCCCAGCAGCCAGTCGTCCCGGGTTGGGTCAAGGGGCGCCGGGCCGTACACCAGCAGAAATGCCGCAAGGCCGATGGTCAGCCCCGCCAGAGGGGGGGCGGCGCGGCGAAGGGTCTGTTTCATTGGGCCGCCTCCTGTTCGTAGAGGTCGAGGGCGGGCAGCGCCCGCTCAAAGCGCGCCTCGGTGATGGTCAGTTCGGTGAATGCCTCGTCGGCGCTCCACAGGGTGGCCGTCCCCTGCCCGTCCTCCACCCGCACGGGGATATGCGCCTCACCCGATGCGGGGAAATAGCCCGCCACCCCCGGCATGTCGCCGAAGAGGGGCGCCGCACAGCCCACCATGCTGCGGCCCAGGGAGAGAAACGCACCTTTCGCGCCGGTGAAGCCGCTCTCCCAGCGGATGTAAAGATCGGCGGTGAAGGTCTGCCCTTCCGGGGCGCTCACCGTGACGGCCCAGCTGGAACCGCTCTGCCGCTCGGCGCGCACCTGAGCCTCCACCGGCAGGCTGCGGTCGCCGCAGGCCCGCCACAGCCAGCTGTATTCGGTGGCATAGCAGCGCTCATACCCCGCCCAGAGATGGCGGTAGACGTCCCAGTTCTGCATCGTGAGCCAGTTTTCCAGGTCCATGCGGGGGGTCTGGGCCCAGGCCCAGCCGCCCTCTGCGAAGGCGGAGACATATTCCGCCCGCTTTTCGCCGCCCAGGGCGTGGATGATGTAGTCGCAGCCGGTGGGCTGGAACGTGCCTTCCACCGCTTCCAGGCCGGTGGCGTACAGGGAGAACACCGGCTCCCCGCCGGTGACTTCGGGCAGCTCCACCAGGGCCTTTTGATAGGTGGTATAACCGCCCAGGGCTTCCAGATACTGCCCGCTATGGGCGGCGGAGGGCCAGCGGGCCGCATCCAGCCCCGCCAGGGCGATGAGGGCCAGCGACAGCGTGCCGGAAACCGCCCGAAGGGCCAGGTCACGCCGGGGCGCGATGCGGCGGGCAAGCCACAGCACGCCGCGCCCCGCCAGAGCGAACGCCGCCAGCCAGGAATAGCCCTCCAGCGCCTCCTTGAAGTTGTAGCCGCTGCCGCTGAGCACATAGGCGCCGGTGGCGGCGAGGATGGTGAAGGCGACAAACCCCAGCAGCAGCTGCCGGTCGGTGAGTTTTTTCTGCCACAGCCGCACAAGGCACCAGATCAGAAAAGCCGCGCAGGGCACCGCGAACAGCAGGAGCCGGGGGATGGTGAACACATAGAGCAGCAGGGCTTTGCCCCCGGTGCCGTTGAAGTAGAAATACTGCCAGCCGCCGGTGGCCGCAAGGCTTTGGAGCCACGCGCCGGGATGGAAGCCGGTGACAAGGCTGGCGCAGACAAGCAGGCCCAAAACAAAGCCTGCGGCATAAATGCCCAACCGGGCGAAAAAGGCCCGGGGCCCGGCCCACAGGCGCAGCGCCTGTTCCAGCAAAAACAGCACCGTGACGCAGAAGGCGGCGGCAAGGCCGAAATCGCTGCTCCACAAAAGGCCCGCCCCTGCCAGCGCCCCCAGCGCACCGCAGGCGGGCAGGCGGGCGAAGGCCTCTTGCAGGGCCGTGCCCTCTGCCGGCTCGCCCTTCGCGCGCAGCCAGGCAAGGCCCAGCCCCGCCAGCAGGAACGTCAAAAACAGCCGGGCGATGCGCATGGAATTGCCCGGGGCGTAAAGGTTCTGGAAGAGGCTCGCCCAGTAGCCCCCCAGCGCCGGACCGAAGAGGGTGGCCATCAGCCCGGAGGAGACGAATTTCGTGAGGCACACGGAGGCCAGCATCGCCGCCGGGCGGCTTTCGGTGATGAGCCAGACCCACAGCAGCACCGTGACGCTGAACAGGACGTTGGAGGTGAAGTTTGTGGCGAACAGGCTGCCGGCAAAGGTGTTGTTCAGCGCCACCAGCGACAGGTTCACCCACACCGGGGCCATGCCGATGTAGTTGACAAAATCCACGTAAGGGGTCTGGCCCGCCAGCATCCGGCGGAACACATTGTAGCTTTGGAAATCGCCGTTGACCGAGACATAGTCGCAGGTCTCGACGCGCGCCAGGGCCAGGCTCAGGCTCACCGCGGCCACCGCCAGCGCCCACAGGCACCACTCCAGCGTCCGCTGCGTCCCGCCGCGATCCTGCGTTTTCAGTATCCCTCTCACTCGGCTCTTCTCCCCTTTTGGTCGTTTTTCCCCGTTCATTATACAACACCTGCCGCCGCCGCGCCAGCCCGCTTTTTGCGGGGCAGAAAGAGAGCCGCCCTGCAAAGCCGGGGTGCCGTAAGAAAACGGCGCCGGGAAGCAGGCGCTTTTGCGGTATCGCGGCGTCAAAGCGCCTTGACAACCACCAAGGGTGCCGGGGCGGCAAAGCCGCGAAGGCCCCGGTGGGGCCTTCGACCGGCAGGGCGGTCCGCAAAGCGGAGCGGGCGCACCCTCGTCGCGCCCGCAGCCTCTGCGGCGCTTTTCCTTGCGTTCCCATCAAAATCGCCAGCTTCCTGGTGCTGCGCAGTCCGGGTCCGCGAAGCGGCCAAGGCCCCGGTGGGGCCTTGGACCGGCTGGGCGGTCTGCAAAGCAGAGCGGGCGCATCATTGTTGCGCCCGCAGCCCACGCCCCAGGATTTTGGATGAAGAAAGCACAAAGAGTGGCCCCGCAAGCCTTGGTGGCTTGTGGGGCCGCTCTGCGTGTTTTATGCTCCAAAATCCTACGGCAGAACCGTCGTTTTCTTATGCCACCCCGGCTAACAGGCGGCTCTTTCTGTTTATTGCACCTGCAGATCCAGCAGCTTCCAACCCTCCCCTTCCCGCACCGCGTACATGCGGTACACCGAGGGATAGCTGCGGGGGCGCAGGCCCTCCTTGTAGACCATGTAGGTGAAACGCACCGTGCCCGCCGCCGCGTCGGGGCCAAGGCTTTCCATCTCCGAGACCGAAAACTCCTCAAAAGCGGTGGAGTCGTGGCTCACATACCAGCTGGAGTCGAAGGTGCGCAGGCTGTTGTAAAACTCCGTGCCCGGCACAAGGGCGCCTTTCAGCTCGGCGAAGGAGGCGTCGGCGGAAACATAGCGGGCATAGACGCGGGCGGTGCGGTCAAGGAATTCCTCCAAAGAGGCGGCGTCTTGCCCGTTTGGCTCCACCGTGACCACAGCGCTCAGGGGCGTCTCCCACTCCACCCGGCAGCTGCCCGCTTCGCTTTGGGCGGTCACCTCCGGCTGTTCCAGAAGCCCCTCCACCTGCCAGACGCACTGCTGGGGCGCGGCCTCGCCCAGCGCCTCAAAGCCGGGGACGGCGGCGGTCTCGCTTCGCTCGCTCTCTTCCAGCGGGCGGCCGTCCACCGTGAGGGCCACCCCTTTGGGGGCGCGGATGGTCACCGTGGACAGCGCCTGCACCCTGGGCCAGGCCCGCCAGCCCTTTTCTTCGGGGAAAAGCAGGAACTCCGCCCGGCCGCCTTCTTCATCCACCACCACGTATTCCTCGGCCCCGCCGGCTTCGCCCCTGCGCACAAAACGCAGGCTGTCCCGGTCGGTGGGCAGGCCTTCCAGCAGCGCCCGGGCCTCTTTCAGATACTGGGCCGCGGTGGCAAAGCGCCCGGGCAGCACGGCTGCGGGTACGTCTTCCTCTTTCACTTCCCCGGCCTGCACCGCCTGCACGCTGCGCAGGATGGCCGCCTCGGGGGTGGATGCCTCATAGCGTTCCAGCGCGCCCCAAAGCATCGCCAGCGCCGCGCCGCCCAGGGCAAAGAGCACAAGGGCGAAGCCCACCGGCCAGGGCCAGAAGGGGCGGGGGCGGCCATAGCGCCATTTCTGTTCGCTCATGTCTGCCCCTCCCCTGCCCCGTCCACCACAAAGGCGGTGGGGATGTTGCGCGGGCCGTAGAGCGACGCGCAGACGTTCACCGTCTCTCCCTGGTAGATCATCTGGGTGCTGGACCCGCCGTCCAGATTGGCGGCGTTCACCGCGCCCCACTCCTGCATGACCTGGATGCAGTCCTGATAGGTCGCGCCCAGGCTCTGGGGCTGGCGTCCGTCGATGACCAGCAGCAGCACCGCGCCGTCCGCCCGCTGGCCGATGACCGTGCGGGGATTCAGCCCGCCGCCGGTGCCAAAGATCTCGGCGGCCTCGCCGTTGACGATGAAAGCCGGGCCGAAGCTGAGAGCGTCCCGCAGGCCGCGCTCCACCGCCTGACGGCCGGTCATGCGGCCCACCACCAGATGGTCGCTCTCGTCAAAGCCGATGACGGAATACTCCTGATCCATGCCGCCGGCCCGCAGCTGGCCCTGCTGGATGACCAGGCCCAGCGGCACGCTGCCGCTGCCCACGCCGTTCTCGTCGGCAAAGCCGCCGCCGTTGACGCCGGCCACCGCGCCTGCGTCCGCCACCAGCTGCTCCAGCTTCTGGCCCTTGCCCTCGGGGTCGAAGGAGGCGATGGCCGCCACCCGCACCCGGCTGGGGTCGTGGACCACCAGCATCTTGCCCTTGAAGCTGCCGCCGGTAACGTCGTGAAGCTCGATGGTGTCCTTGGGCACCTGGGCGTCGCCGGCCTCGAACTCGCCCCCGGCCTGGGTGACCTCGCCGGTCTCCAGCACGCCGTTTTTGTCCAGGATGGCCTGGACCTCCTCTTCACTGAGGAAAATGCGGGCGGCAAATTTGGCGGCGCTGGTCTCCATCACCGTGCGCACAAACAGGTCCCGCGCGGCGGGGCTGGGGCCTTTGCACACGATATAGACCGCCCCCAGCAGGAACGCGGCCAGCGCGCACAGAAACACGCCCGCCATCGCCAGCACTCGCAGCACCGGGCGCCGGGGCCGCCCGGGCCAGCGGGCCTGGGCGGCGGCCCTGCCCGCAGGGTCTTGCAGGGTAGTCAAAATCTCTCTCGCTCCTTCCCGTCATTCCGCCGGCCCGGCAAAGGGAATGTGCTCAAAAAAGTCATTCTTCGCTTCGTCCGGCCCCACATTGGTGTAGGCCAGGCCGAACTTGCGGCAGTCGTTGCTGCCGCCCGCCTTCACCTCGAACCACTGGCTCTGGCTGACATGGCAGGCAAAGCCCTCGGCGGCCAGTTCCAGCGCAGTGCGCCCGCCGAAGGCGGCCATGGGCATCTCGCCCCACTCCATCTGTATGGTGTTCTCGGGCCAGAGATGCAGGTAGCACTTGGGCACCTGCCAGGCGCCGTATTCGTTGGCGCTTTCTGGATATTGGGCCGCGTCTGCGCTGCATTCCAGCGCGGCCAGCAGGGTGGCGGCGTTGAGCATGTGGGCCCCGTGGCCGTACTCGCCGTCGATGTCATGGCCCAGCACCACGCTGGGTTTGAAGCGGCGCAGCTGCTCCACCTGCCAGGCGGTGACCGCCTCTTCGTCGTAGACCTGACGGGCGCTCTCCAGGCTTTCCTTGGAGGCGTACAGGTCCGGGAAGCCGGAGATGACGGGATAGTTGCGCACCCCCACCGTCCACAGGCCGTTCAGCAGCTCATGGGGGCGGTAGGGCTCGGCCCAGTGGTTGGTCATGTAGGCCACCTGCACCGCATAGCCCTTTTCCCCGGCGTACCAGGGCAGCGCCCCGCCGAACCAGAGGTGCTCGTCGTCGGCGTGGGTGGGCAGCACCAGCAGGTCCGCTTTTTCGCAGGGCGGCTGCCACTGCTGCACCCAGTCCGGCGGCTGCCCCGGCGTGAAGGCGTACACCTGGCAGAGCACCGTGCCCTCTGGCAGGTGGAGCGTCACCGAGGATGCGGGCTGCTCCAGCTCCACATACTCGTGGATGAATCCGTTCTGGCCGCAGGCCTGCGTCTTTCCGCCGGAAGTTTCCAGCCGCCACTCCACCGGGCGGTCAAAGATGAGGTAAAGCCCGCCGATGTCCGTTTCTGCCTGCAGGGTGATGGCAGTGCCGGCGGAAAGGCGCACCTTGCTGAAACCGTCGTGGTCGTTGATGCCGTCCAGGGCCAGCCCTTCGCCGCTGGCGGCGAGGTCCAGCTGCTGCGCGGCGGGCCGGGGCGTGGGCTCCGGGGTGGGCGCGGGCGTGGGGCTGGGAGAAGGGACCGCCGTGGCGGCGGGCGGAACGCTGGGCGCGGGCGCGGCGCAGCCGGAAAGGAGCAGCAGCGCTGCCAGGACAGCCAGCGCCACGCGGCGGCAATGCTTCATGTGTTCCTCCCCCTTTTGCAATGTTTTTGTCTATACCAAAAAACGATACAAGCCGCCGGTTTATTGCACGATCTTGCGCAAAAGGAAAGCGCGGCGCCCTCCCTCAACGGGGAAAGCGCCGCGCTTCGGTTCATTTTACGCCAGGTGGCTCATTCCTCCACGGAGGCGGCGGGGGCCGTTTCGGGCTCTTCGGCCTTCTCGGGGATGGGCAGGCCCAGCTGCTCGGCCTCGCGGCGGATGAGTTCTTCCTCCACCTCCGGCAGGCCGGTGCCCGCGGGGATCAGCTTGCCGATGATGACGTTCTCCTTCAGGCCCATGAGCGGGTCCACCTTGCCCTTGATGGCGGCTTCGGTGAGCACGCGGGTGGTCTCCTGGAAGGAGGCGGCGGACATAAAGCTGTCGGTGGCAAGAGACGCCTTGGTGATGCCCAGCAGCACCTGGGTCCACTTGGCCTCCTTCAGGCCCTCCTCGCCGCCGGCGATGCGCTGGCGGACGATCTCGTTCTGCTCCTCCACCTTCATCTTGTCGGCCAGAGCGCCGCCGATGAGGTTGGTGGAGCCGGCGTCGTCCACCCGGACCTTGCGCAGCATCTGCCGCACGATGACCTCGATGTGCTTGTCGTTGATCTCCACGCCCTGCAGGCGGTAGACCTTCTGCACTTCCTGGATGAGGTAGTTCTCCACGGCGGTGCGGCCCTTGATGGCCAGGATGTCGTGGGGGTAGGCATGGCCTTCGGTGATCATGTCGCCCTTTTCCAGCTGGTCGCCCTCGGCCACGCGCACGCGCTGGCCGAAGGGGATCAGATAGCTCTTTTCACAGGGGGCGCCGTTCTCGTCCACACCGCTGACCACCACATGGCGGTTCTTCTTGGTGTCGTCGATGTGGGCGGTGCCCGCGATCTCGGTCATGATGGCCAGCGCCTTGGGGCGGCGGCTCTCGAACAGCTCTTCAACGCGGGGCAGACCCTGGGTGATGTCTTCCGCAGAGGCGATGCCGCCGGTGTGGAAGGTGCGCATGGTCAGCTGGGTGCCGGGCTCGCCGATGGACTGGGCCGCGATGACGCCCACACTCTCGCCCACATGCACGGGGTTGCCGTTGGCCAGGTTGGCGCCGTAGCACCGGGCGCACACGCCCAGCTTGCTGTGGCAGCTCAGCACGCTGCGGATCTCCAGGCTGGTGATGCCGGCGGCCATGATCTTGTCGGCGTCGAACAGGTCCATCATCTTGCCCTGGGGCACGATCACCTCGCCGGTGGCGGGGTCGGTCACGTCGCCCACGGCAAAACGCCCGATCAGGCGCTCGCGGAAGGACTCGATCTCCTCCTTGCCCTCTCGGATGTCGCTGACCACGATGCCCTCGGTGGCGCCGCAGTCCTCCTCGCGGATGATGACATCCTGAGACACGTCCACCAGGCGGCGGGTCAGATAACCGGAGTCGGCGGTGCGCAGAGCGGTGTCGGCCAGGCCTTTGCGGGCGCCGCGGCTGGAAACGAAGTATTCCAGAATGTTCAGGCCTTCGCGGTAGTTGGCGCGGATGGGCATCTCGATGGTCTTGCCGGCGGTGTTGGCCAGCAGGCCGCGCATGCCGGCCAGCTGCTTGATCTGGTTCATGGAGCCTCGGGCGCCGGAGTCCGCCATCATGAAGATGGGGTTGCGGTCCTCCAGGTTGTCGGCCAGGGCCTTGGACACCTTGTCGGTGGTCTCCTGCCAGATCTGGATGACGCTGTTGTAGCGCTCCTCGTTGGAGATCAGGCCGCGGTTGAACTGCTTGATGACCTTGCTCACCCGCTCGTCGGCCTCGGCCAGCAGCTCGGGCTTGCTGGGCGGGATGACCGCGTCGCACACAGCCACGGTGATGCCGCTGATGGTGGAGTATTTGTAGCCCTGGGCCTTGATGCGGTCCAGCATCTCGCTGGTGGGCTTGGTGCCATGGATGGCAAGGCAGCGGCTGATGATGTCCGGCAGGTTCTTCTTGGTGACCTGGAAGTCCACCTCGAAGTTGAACATGGTCTCGGGGTCGCTGCGGTCCACATAGCCCAGGTCCTGGGGGATGGGCTGGTTGAAGATGATGCGGCCCACGGTGGTGTCCACCAGCTTGGAGCGCATTTCGCCGTTCACCTCACGGGTGCGGCGCACCTTGATGGGAGCCTGCAGGGTGATGGCCTTGCTGGCGTAGGCCATGATGGCCTCGTCCTCATCGCGGAAGACCTTGCCCTCGCCCTTGTCGCCCTGGTTCACCATGGTCAGGTAGTAGCTGCCCAGGATCATATCCTGGGTGGGCACGGTGACGGGGGCGCCGTCGCTGGGCTTGAGCAGGTTGCCGGAGGCCAGCATCAGCTGCTTGGCCTCGCGCTGGGCCTCCACGGACAGGGGCAGGTGCACGGCCATCTGGTCGCCGTCGAAGTCGGCGTTGAAGGCGGTGCAGGCCAGGGGGTGCAGCTTGATGGCGCGGCCCTCCACCAGCACCGGCTCAAAGGCCTGGATGCCCAGGCGGTGCAGGGTGGGCGCGCGGTTCAGCATGACGGGATGGCCCTTGATGACGGTCTCCAGGCTGTCCCACACTTCGGGGCGGGTGCGTTCCACCATCTTGCGGGCGGATTTGATGTTGTTGGCAAGGCCCTTCTGCACCAGGTCCTTCATAACGAAGGGCTTGAACAGCTCCAGGGCCATCTCCTTGGGCAGGCCGCACTGATACATCTTCAGCTCGGGGCCGACGACGATGACGGAACGGCCGGAGTAGTCCAC
Organism: Candidatus Allofournierella excrementigallinarum; assembly: GCA_019119025.1. Lineage (GTDB taxonomy): Bacteria > Bacillota > Clostridia > Oscillospirales > Ruminococcaceae > Allofournierella_A > Allofournierella_A excrementigallinarum. Next base: position 912 of record DWXV01000058.1, on the reverse strand, counting down.
GCGCTTGCCCAGCAGGTTCTGACGGAAGCGGCCCTGCTTGCCCTTGAGCATGTCGGACAGGCTCTTGAGGGGGCGGTTGTTGGGGCCGGTGACCGGGCGGCCGCGGCGGCCGTTGTCGATCAGGGCGTCCACAGCCTCCTGCAGCATGCGTTTCTCGTTGCGCACGATGATGTCGGGCGCGCCCAGCTCCAGCAGGCGCTTGAGGCGGTTGTTGCGGTTGATGACCCGGCGGTACAGATCGTTCAGATCGCTGGTGGCGAAGCGGCCGCCGTCCAGCTGGACCATGGGGCGGATGTCCGGCGGGATGACCGGCACCACGTCCAAAATCATCCACTCGGGGCGGTTGCCGGAGTGGCGGAACGCCTCCACCACTTCCAGCCGCTTGAGAATGCGCACCCGCTTCTGGCCGCCGGCCTCTTCCAGCTCGGCGTGCAGCTGCTCGCTCAGAGCGTCCAGGTCGATCTCGGCCAGCAGTTCCTTGATGGCCTCGGCGCCCATGGCGGCGCGGAACTCGTCCTCATAGCGCTCGCGCATCTCCCGGTATTCCTTCTCGCTGAGCAGCTGCTTTTTCTCCAGCGGGGTGTAGCCGGGGTCGATGACGATGTAGCTGGCGAAATACAGCACCTTTTCCAGCTGGCGGGGGCTGATGTCCAGCATCAGGCCGATGCGGCTGGGGATGCCCTTGAAGTACCAGATGTGGCTCACGGGGGCGGCCAGCTCGATGTGGCCCATGCGCTCGCGGCGCACCTTGGCCTTGGTGACCTCCACGCCGCAGCGGTCACAGATCTTGCCCTTGTAGCGGATGCGCTTGTACTTGCCGCAGTGGCACTCCCAGTCCTTGGTGGGCCCGAAGATGCGCTCGCAGAACAGGCCGTCCCGCTCGGGCTTCAGGGTGCGGTAGTTGATGGTCTC
>DWXV01000057.1 GCA_019119025.1 Candidatus Allofournierella excrementigallinarum | reverse complement strand
TTCCTCTTTGCTCCACTTTCGATGCGGTGTCCCTTTCTTTCCCATTTTTCTACCTCCTTTTCTTCATCTTACCACGAAAAAAGTAGACACCCACACTTTTGTGAGTGTCTACTTTCAGTTTACAGGTGCAGGAAGGCTTTTGCCTTCCGGGTGTTTTTTTAAATTGCTCAGGTAAGTCCCAGCATGGCCGCCTCGGCCTGGGCCAGCCAGTCCGCATCCACCACCACGCACCCGGCGTCGTAGCCGATGAGGGCGTTCGCGCTGTTCTCGGCGCCGCCGTAGGTTTCCAGATAGAGCTGCTGGTAGGGGGTCTGTTCGCCCGCCAGCGCCTTTTCCACGCCGGGGAACATCAGCCGCAGCGCCTCGGGCTTGCAGTGCAGCCCGTCGAAGAACATGCTCTCCTGAATGCCCACCCGCCCGGCATGATAGCTGCCGTAGACCGAGATGCCGTTCATGGCGGCAAATTCCCGCACCCAGGGCTCCACCTCAAAAAAGCCGGTGAAGCCTTCGGGGTTGTTGTAGACGTGCAGGGCGATGAAGGGGTGATAGGGGGTCATCAAAAACACCACGTTCACGCCTTTTTGCTGCACATGCTCGATGAAGCGGGTGAACAGGTCGGTCCAGTAGGGGTCCATCTGGTCGAAGCCGTGCAGGGCGCTCAGGGTGCCCGCCTGGGCCAGCACCTCCGCCATCACCTGGTCGTAGTTCCAGCTGCGGAAGCCCAGCGGGTACTGGACGCTGCCGTCCGAACGCTTCACCGCATAGTCCAGGTTTTCGATGCTGCCGGTAACGGCCTTGAAGGGGATGTCGTCCCCGTCCTCGGTGAGCACCGCGCCGGTCTGCTGCTGCTTGAGATAGTAGGTCACGTTGCCCTGGAAGTAGGCCGGGTCCACCAGCGCCTTCCACAGCGCCACCGTGTCCGGCTCCTCATAGTCGGCGTCGATGCCAAGGCCCTTTTCCAAAAACTCGGCAAACAGCTCCGAATCAGAGTTGCGGTTGATGTCCGGGTCGGGGTTGAACAGCCAGGCGTCCACTTCCAGAATGAGGGTGTTGGGCAGCTTGTCCTCCCGCTCAAAGAGGTACCAGATGTTCATGATGTCCATGGGGCCCGCGCCGCTGATGCCGGCGTTAAAAAAGCTGCCGCCGCCCACCAGGTCCCCGCTGAGCTGCAGCACCCGGCTGGAGCCAAGGGCCAGGGTGTCCAGGCCTTCGGGCAGGTTCTGGGCATACACCTCCAGCACCTGCCGCTCGTCCATCTGGTCGTAGCCGGAGACGGTGTTGCCCTCCAGCAGCAGGGTCGCCACCTGGCGGGGGGCAAGCTCGCCCTGGAACAGGCCGCTCACGTCCACCTTGTAGTTAAACCACACCATGAACAGCAAAATGGGCAAAAACAGGCAGAGCTTGAGCCCGATCTCGGCAAAGGTCAGAAGCCGCGCCGCCAGAAAGCGAGGCCAGGAGATGTTTCGTTGCATATCCGCGCCTCCCTCAATACTGCTGGTAGATAAAGGCGGACTGGCCAAAGGCCGCGAAGAACAGGATGGCCAGCGCCAGCAGGTAGTAAAGCGGCCAGCGGACGAAGGCCCACTGACGGCGGATCCACTCGGCCACCGGGCCGCGCCATTCCACCAGCTCCACCAGGGCGCTGCCGCCAACGAGCACTGCGATGAGGCGCACGGTCAGCCCCCGGTCCAGCACGCCGGCAAAGAAGGCGGGAAGGCCGATGTTCCAGCCCTGGAACATCCCGGCGAACACCGCGCCCGCCGCGGCGCCGTAGAGGTCGGCGGCGAAGAACACGATGCAGAAGGTGAACAGCAGGTAGACGATGGCCCGCTGGATGAAGTTTTTGAGGGGTTTGACGCGGTAGAGGGGGTTCTTTTTGGCCAGCTTGCGCCGCTTTTTCGCGGTGGCCTTGCCCGCCACCAGGAACAGGCCGTTGAGCACGCCCCAGATGACATAGCCCATGCTGGCCCCGTGCCACAGGCCGCTGATGGGGAAGATGAGAAAGACGTTGAACCAGCCCTGCAGCCTGCCCCACACGCCGGGCAGGCCCCGGTTGTAGAAGGCCAGGGGGGTGAAGATATAGTCCCGGAACCAGTTGGTCAGGCTCATGTGCCAGCGGTTCCACAGCTCGGTGTAGCTGGTGGCCGCGAAGGGGCGGTTGAAGTTTTCCAAAAGGTCGATGCCCAAAATGCGCGCGCCGCCGATGGCGATGTCGCAGCAGCCGGAAAAGTCCAGATAAATTTGATAGCTGAACAAAAGGCTCGCCGCCACCAGATAGGGGCCGGCGGCGGTGCTTGCCCCGCCGTACACCGCGCTGACGAACTGGCCGATGCCGTCCGCCAGCACCATCTTCTTGAAGTAGCCCCACAGCATGCGGAACGCCCCGCCCGCCATGCGGGAATAGTTGAAGGGGCGGGGGTTCTCCAGCTGGGGCATCAGGTGCCCGGCCCGCTCGATGGGGCCGGTGAAGATGCAGGCGAAAAAGCTGACGAACAGCGCGTATTTAAAGAGATTCAGCTGGGGGTTGGCCTTGTGCTGGTAAACGTCGATGACGTAGCCCAGACTCTGGAAGGTGAAGTAGGAAAGGCCCAGCGGCGCGATCAGGTCCAGGCGGGCGAAGCTGCCGCTGCCGCCGAAAATGGCGCCGATGTCCGCCGCCAGCTGGCCGAAGAAGTTGAAGTATTTGAAGAAGAACAAAATGCCCAGGGCAACTGCCAGCGCCAGCCACAAAAAGGCCCGGCGGGCCCACACGTTTTGCAGCTTGTGGCTGCCCAGGGCAACGCCCGCGCACCAGGTGACCACCGTGACGCTCACCAGCAGGGCCACCAGCCGGGCGTTCTCCGGCTTGTACATATAAAAGACATAGCTGGCCGCCAGCAGCAGGTAGGGTTTTGCCTGCCGGGGCACACAGTAGGTCAGAAGGGCCACTGCCGCAAAGAAGCCCAGAAAGATGGGGGTATTAAAATCCATCGCGCCTCACACCTCACCGCGTTTGTTTCTGCCGGGGCCCCGGCCTGCTGTCTGACAGCATAGACCCGGAATGTATCCGACCCGTCACCGTCCGCCGGCAGGCGTATCCGCGCCGCCTTCGGCCTCGCGGGCCTTCAGGGCCTCTTCCAGCTGCCGCACCCGGTGCTCCAGGATGGCGCTCTGCTGGGTCAGGCGCTTGATCTCCTCGGTCTGGGTGCTGGCGGCGGCCGAAAGGATGAGCAGCACCAGCAGCACAAAGACGAACAGCAGGGTGAACACCATGTTGGAGACCACTTCAAAGCGCAGCAGCGCCCGCAGCATCTTGGCCACCAGCGGGAAGGCGGCGAACACCAGCAGCACCCCGCCCAGGGCGAACCACGCCAGGCTGAACCGCACGCTCAGCCGGCCATGCTTGACGAAGAGGAAGATGAGGAACAGAAAAACAAGGTCCCCCACCGCAAGCAGGGGATAGAGCAGGTCGTTCACGCCTCGCGCCTCCTTTTATCCTTTTTGGTGAAGCACAGCCGGTAGATGACCAGCGAAAGGCTCACCTTCACCATGTAGTAAACGCTCTTGAGGGCGTTGATGCTGGACTTGCCGCCCTGGCGCTCGGCCATGACCACCGGCACCTCGTCCACCCTGTAGCCCTCGCACACCGCCCGCAGAATGGCCTCCGGCTCGGGGTAGTCCTGGGCGTAGCGCTGGGCAAAGCGGGCGGTGAGGGCCCTGCCGCAGGCCCGGTAGCCGCTGGTCACGTCCAGCACCTTGCAGCCGGTGAGCAGATGGAGCAGGCTGCTCAGAAAACGGATGCCCACCCGGCGCATGAAGCTGGTCTGAAAGCCTTCCTTGGTGATGAAGCGGCTGCCGATGCACATGTCCAGATGCCCGGCCAGCACCGGCGCGACGACCGCCTGCAGAAAGGCGGGGTCGTGCTGGCCGTCGCCGTCCATCTGCACCGTCACGTCGTAGCCGTGCTCCACCGCGTAGCGGTAGCCGCACTGCACGCCGCCGCCGATGCCCAGGTTCACGGGCAGGTCCAGGTAGTTGCAGCCTTCGGCTTTCAGCACCTGGACGCTTTTGTCGGTGGAGCAGTCGTTCACCACCACATAGTCCGCCTCGGGGCAGGCCTCCTTCAGGCGGCGCACCACGCCGGCGATGTTCTCCGCTTCGTTGTAGCAGGGGATGATGACCAGGATCTTCACGCTTGGTTACCTCGCTGAGATGAATTCCTCCAGCCGGTCCAGAACGGCCCGGCGGCGGTAATGCGTTTCGTAATAGGCAAAGGCCCTGCGGCCCATCTCCGCCCGTGTCTGGCCGTCAGCGGCGCAGAGGGCCGCCATGTTCGCGGCCAGCGCGTCCACGTCCTCGGCGGCGCTCACAAGGCCGCAGCCCGCCTCGGCCACCGCGGCGGCGCCCTCGCCGTCCATGCTGGCAAGCAGGGGCTTTGCTGCCGCCATGTAGCTGGCGATCTTGGCGGGCACCGTCATGCCCAGGTCCTCGCTGGCGGAAAGGCTGGCCACCAGACCGTCGGCCAGGGCCGTGTAGGCGGGCACCTGCTGCGGGCGCACGCTGGGCCAAAACTCCACCGTGCCACCGGCGTCCAGCTCCTTCGCCAGCGCCTTCAGGGCGCCGGCGCTCATGCCGTCCCCCACCAGCACAAGGCGCAGAGCATCCGCGCCCTGCCGCCGGGCCTTCACCGCCGCCTGGATAACGGTCTCCAGGCTCTGGGCGGGGCTGAAGTTGCCGGTGAACACGATGTTAAAACGCCCGGCAAAGCGGGCGGCCAGTGTTTCGTCGTGAAGGGGCAGGGCGTAAAAATCCTCGCAGTGCTGGGGGATCACCGCCACCGCGCTTTCGGGCTTGCCCGTGCGCTGGCAAAGGCGCCGGCGCAAACTCTCGCTCATGGCGATGAGCTTGTCACACCGGCGGTAGTGCCAGTCGCTCACCCAGTGGGCAACGCCGCGCAGAAGGGCGTTCTTCACCGGCAGCACGCTGTAAAGGTTTTCCGGCCAGATGTCCAGCACATAGCTGGTCAGGGGCACCTTGTGGAGTTTGGCGTATACAATGGCGGGCAGGTTCATCAGCACCGGGCTGGTGTTGTAGCACAGCACCGCCGCGTAGGGCCCTTTCAGCCGCCAGAGATTCGCCACCGCGCACACCGGCCAGCTGACGTAATTGAGGAAGATGCGAAGGCCGGTGTTGCCCTTGCGGCGTATCTCGCCGGCACGGTAGATGTTCACCCCGTCGTGGGTCTCCCGCCGGGGGCCGGTGTAGCGGTAGCCCGAAAACCACTCCCCCTTGGGGTAGTTGGGCAGGCCGCAGAGCACGTCCACCTGCCAGCCCCGCTCGATGAAGCCGGCGGCCAGGTCGTTCACCCGAAAGGCCTCCGGCCAGAAGTGCTGGGTGACGATGAGCAGTTTTTTTTCTTCCATATCAGCCCTTGCGCCAGACCATCTTGTTCACCACGCCCACGTAGCTCTGGATGATCTTGACCACCTTGGTGGACACATCCTCGGTGTAATAGGGCACGGGGATGCCGGTGTCGCCGTTCTCGTTCATGGCCACGGCGGTCTCCACCGCCTGCCCCACGCCGCCGGCGGCGATGCCCGCCAGAATGAAGCAGCCCTTGTCCAGCGCCTCGGGGCGCTCGGTGGAGGTGCGGATGCACACGGCGGGGAAGGGATGACCCACGCTGGTGAAGAAGCTGGATTCCTCCGGCAGGGTGCCGGAATCGGAGATGACGCAAAAGGCGTTCATCTGCAGGTGGTTGTAGTCGTGGAAGCCCAGAGGCTCATGCAGGCGCACCCGCTCGTCCAGCTCAAAGCCCATGGCTTCCAGCCGCTTGCGGCTGCGGGGGTGGCAGGAGTAGAGGATGGGCATGCCGTATTTTTCGGCCAGGGCGTTCACCGAGGTGAACAGGTCGATAAAGTTCTTCTCGGTGTCGATGTTTTCCTCCCGGTGGGCCGAGAGCAGCATGTATTTATGAGGCTCAAGGCCCAGCCGCTCCAGCACGTCGGAGGCCTCGATGGCTTCGAGGTTCGCGCGCAGCACCTCCGCCATGGGGCTGCCGGTGACATAGGTGCGCTCCTTGGCGGTGCCCTCGGCGTTCAGATAGCGGCGGGCGTGCTCGGAGTAGCACAGGTTCACGTCGGCGATGTGGTCCACGATGCGGCGGTTGGTCTCCTCCGGCAGGCACTCGTCAAAGCAGCGGTTGCCCGCCTCCATGTGGAAGATGGGGATGTGCAGGCGCTTTGCCGAAATGGCGGAAAGGCAGCTGTTGGTGTCGCCTAAGATCAGCAGCGCGTCGGGCTTTTTGTCCACCATCAGCTTGTAGCTTTTGGCGATGATGTTGCCGATGGTCTCGCCCAAATCGCCGCCCACCGCGTCCAGATAAAAGTCCGGCGCGCGCAGGCCCAGATCCTCAAAAAAGATGCCGTTGAGGGTGTAGTCATAGTTCTGGCCGGTGTGGACCAGGATCTGATCGAAGTATTTGTCGCACTTTTTGATCACCGCCGCCAGCCGGATGATCTCCGGCCTTGTGCCCACGATGGTCATCAGTTTCAGCTTGCTCATTGCTTGTCCGCCTTTCCCGCAGGATTAAACTTCCAGATAGATGGTGTCGGGGTTTTCGGGGTCGAAGGCCTCGTTGGCCCACATCAGGGTCACCATGTCCCCCTCGCCCAGGTTTTCGATGTTGTGGGTGTAGCCGGTGGGGATGTCCACCACTTCCAGCTTGTCGCCGGAGACAAAGTACTCATACACCGTCTCCTCGTCCGGCTTGCGGAAGCGGATGACCCCCCGGCCGCTCACCACCAGGAATTTCTCGTTTTTGGAGTTGTGCCAGTGGTTGCCCTTCACGATGCCGGGCTTCGAGATGTTCACGCTCACCTGCCCCCGCTCTTGGGTGCGCAGAAACTCGGTGAAGCTGCCCCGCTCGTCGCAGTGCATGGCGAGGGGGTAGGAGAACTGGTCGGTGGGCAGGTAGGAAAGCCAGGTGGAATAGAGTTTTTTCTCAAGGCTGCCCGCCGCGAGATATGGCGCCTGGAGCGTTTTGCGGTTTTCGGCAAAACTGCCGATGACCTCGGCCAGATGGCCCAGGGTGGTCACATGCTCCGGCTCCACCCGGCAGTGGGCGGGGCTTTCACCGTCGGTGAGGGCCTCGCCGTCCATGGCGGCGATGAAGGCGCGCACCACGTCGTCGATGTAAACAAGGGGCAGGGAATAGGCGGGGTCCCGCACCTCCAAAGGCAGGCCGTGGGCGGCGTTGTGGCAGAAGGTGGCCACCACGCTGTTGTAGTTGGGGCGGCACCACTTGCCGAACACCCCCGGCAGCCGGAACACATACACCGGCGCGCCGGTTTTTTCGCCGTAGGCGAACACCGCCGCCTCCGCCATGGCCTTGCTCTTGCCGTAGTCGTTGTCCAGCGCCGCCTGGGTGCTGCTGGTCACCAGCACCGGGGCGGGCGTTTCCGCTTTTGCCAGCAGGTCCAGCAGATGGTCGGTAAGGCCGGCGTTGCCGGCATAGAACTCACTGGGATCCTTCGGGCGGTTGATGCCCGCCAGATGGAACACAAAGCCGGCCCTGGCGGCATACTGCGCCAGGGTCTTTGGGGTGTCGTCCCGCTCAAAGAGCATCAAGTCGGTATACCCTTGGGCTTTGAGGGTGGCCACCAGGTTTTTGCCGATGAATCCACCCGCGCCGGTGATGAGGATGGGGGTGCTTTTCTCCATGGTCTTGCCGTCCTTTACTTGCCCCAGTTGGCCAGCTCGTTCCGCACATACTCGGTGGTCATGATCTTGGCCACCGTCTCGTCCACGTTCAAAAGGCGGGTGTTGTGGCTGGTGTAGCTCTCGTCCGCCTGGGTGTGCACTTCGCCCTTCACCACGAACTTGTCGTAGTTCAGATCGCGCCCGTCGGCGGAAACGCGGAAGTAGCCGCCCATGTCCTCGCTGCGCACCCGCTCCTCCTTGGTCATCAGCGTCTCATAGAGCTTCTCGCCGTGGCGGGTGCCGATGATCTGGGTGCCGGTGTCGCCGAACAGTTGCTGCACCGCCTTGGCCAGCACGCCGATGGTGGAGGCGTCGCTCTTCTGCACGAACAGGTCGCCGGGGTTCGCGTGCTCAAAGGCGAACTGCACCAGGTCCACCGCTTCGTCCAGGTTCATGAGGAAACGGGTCATGTCCGGGTCGGTGATGGTGACGGGCTTGCCGGCCTTGATCTGGTCGATGAACAGGGGGATGACGCTGCCCCGGCTGCACATCACGTTGCCGTAGCGGGTACAGCAGATGGTGGTGTCCTCCGCCTTCACGGTGCGGGCCTTGGCGCCGATGACCTTTTCCATCATGGCCTTGGAGATGCCCATGGCGTTGATGGGGTAGGCCGCCTTGTCGGTGGAAAGGCACACCACCTTTTTCACCCCCGCGTCGATGGCGGCGGTGAGCACGTTGTCGGTGCCGATGATGTTGGTGCGCACGGCCTCCATGGGGAAGAATTCGCAGGAAGGCACCTGCTTTAAGGCCGCCGCGTGGAAGATGTAGTCCACGCCCCGCACGGCGCTGCGCACGCTGGAGATATCCCGCACGTCGCCGATGTAAAAGCGCAGCTTGCCCGCAAGCTCCGGGTGCTTCTGCTGCACCTCGTGGCGCATGTCGTCCTGCTTTTTCTCGTCGCGGCTGAAGATGCGGATCTCGCCGATGTCGCTGGCCAGAAAATGCTTGAGCACCGTGTTGCCAAAGCTGCCGGTGCCGCCGGTGATGAGAAGGGTCTTGCCGGCAAAGTAGCTGTTGTTCATCCTTTTGAACCTCCCGAAAGGTGTATCTTTTCGCGCAAGCGCGCGGTCCTCGCCATATACGGTAACAATCATATCATAAAAGTAACAATTTTCCAAGGGGAAGGGGAGAATTCGACTGCGATCCACCCCAGAGAGCAAAGCGGTGAGCGGCTTTACAAATGTCGGGTATGTGGTGTATTATTTAAATGATTATGGCTACATCCCTATTTTGCCCATGCAGGATTATAAAATTGATAAGGATAAGGGAGTATGAAAATGAAAGCAGTCATTCTGGCTGGCGGATTTGGAACAAGAATCTCAGAAGAGAGCCAGTTCAAGCCAAAACCCATGGTGGAACTGGGCGGGATGCCTATCCTGTATCATATTATGAAGCTGTATGGACACTATGGAATCAACGAGTTCATTATCTGTGCTGGCTATAAGCAGCATGTCATTAAAGAGTATTTCGCCGATTATTTCCTTCACACGTCGGATATAACCTTCGACTTCACCCAGGGACGTAATGATATGATTGTACACCGCAATACATCCGAACCCTGGAAGGTCACCGTGGTGGATACCGGGCTTAACACCATGACAGGCGGAAGAGTTAAGCGCATTCAGCCCTATATCGGAGAAGAGCCGTTCCTGCTGACCTACGGTGACGGTGTCTCCGATGTGGACATCGACGCACTGATCCGTTTTCACCGTGAGCACGGAAAACTCGTCACCATATCTGCCTACAATGTGGGGCAGCGCTTCGGTGTGCTTGATATCGACGAAACAGGCAGTGTACGCGAGTTCCGCGAAAAGATCGACAGCGACGGCAACCTGGTGAACATCGGTTTTATGGTCTGCCAGCCAGAGTTTCTGGACTACATCGACGGGGATGACAGCGTTCTGGAAAAGGAGCCTCTGGAGCGGGCCGCAAAGGACGGGCAAGTCATGGCTTACAAGCACACCGGCTTTTGGCAGTGTATGGACACCGTGCGGGAGAAGGAAAAACTGGAAAAACTGTGGGCTTCCGGCGAGGCGCCCTGGAAGGTGTGGAACGATTGATGGTTGATCTGGATTTCTACCGGGGTAAGCGGGTTTTTGTTACTGGACACACAGGTTTTAAGGGAGCCTGGATGTGCCGCGTGCTGGTGAATGCCGGAGCGCAGGTGACCGGGTATGCACTGGAGCCTCCCACGGATCCCAATTTGTTTTCTCTGGCGGACCTTGAACGAGACATGCATTCGGTCATCGGCGACGTGCGGGACAGAGACGCGCTGCAAAAAGCCTTTCGGGAAGCAGCCCCGGAGATCGTGCTGCACCTGGCGGCCCAGCCCATCGTGCGCACAGGATACGAAGAACCGGCCTACACATATGAGACCAACGTGATGGGCACGGTAAATCTGCTGGAATGTGTGCGAAATGCCGCGAACACGGGGGTACCCCCGTGTTCCGTTGTGAATATCACAACAGATAAGGTCTATCTGAACCGGGAGTGGTGTTGGGGGTACCGTGAGGATGACCCCCTGGATGGGTTCGACCCTTACTCCAATTCTAAATCCTGTTCTGAACTGGTGACTCACAGCTATTGTAGCAGCTTTTTCAAAGCGCAGGGCATCCCGGTCTCCACCGCCAGAGCCGGGAATGTGATAGGCGGCGGTGATTTTGCCCGGGACAGGATCATCCCGGACTGTGTTCGAGCGGTAATCGAAAAACGGCCCATCATCGTTCGCAACCCTCATTCAATCAGGCCGTATCAGCATGTGCTGGAGCCTGTGATGGCCTATCTGATGGTTGCACAGCGGCAGGCGGAAGAACCGTCGTTGGCCGGCTGGTATAACGTGGGGCCAGACGATCAGGACTGCGTGACCACCGGGCAACTCGTGGATATGTTCTGTCGGCTTTGGGGAGAGGGAGCCAGCTGGGAAAACAAGGGTGACCCCAATGCGCCCCATGAGGCGAACTTCTTAAAATTGGATTGCGCAAAACTGAAAAGCACGTTTGGCTGGCAGCCCCGCTGGCATATTGAAGAAGCGCTGGACATGACTTGCCGCTGGACAAAGGCCTGGCTGCACGGGGAAAACATTGCTGTAGAGATGGATGCGCAAATCAAAAATTTTGCAGTTGATGATGGTGCGAAAAAGCATGAAAACCATTGACGCAACGAAAGATTCTTACAGCATGGGCAGAGAAAACAATGAAAAGGAGCGCGCGTATGAGCATCCCTGCCGATTGGAATAGCGAGCAGCAGGCTCGGGAACAGATCAAGGAATTGGTAGCGCAGTACTACCACCAGTTTAAAGAAAAATCGGAACCATTTCAGCCCGGCGAACGGATCACTTATGCGGCCCGGGTATTCGACGAAAAGGAGATGTGCGCCCTCACCGACGCGATGCTGGACTTCTGGCTGACCACTGGGCGGTTTGCCGACCAGTTCGAAAAGGAGTTCGCCGCCTGGCTGGGGGTAAAATATGCCCATCTGGTGAACAGCGGTTCCTCCGCGAACCTAATCGCGTTCATGGCGCTCACGGCGCCGGAGCTGGGCGAGCGGCGGATCAAGCGGGGCGACGAGGTCATCACGGTGGCCTGCGGGTTCCCCACCACGGTGGCGCCCATCCTTCAATACGGCGCGGTGCCGGTGTTCGTGGATGTCACGGTGCCGCAGTATAACATCGATGTGAGCCGCCTGGAAGAAGCCCTTTCACCCCGCACGAAAGCGGTGATGATCGCCCACACCCTTGGCAACCCCTTTGACCTTGCCACGGTGAAAGCCTTTTGCGATGCCCACGGCCTGTGGCTGGTGGAGGACAACTGTGACGCGCTGGGCACAAAATACACCATCGGCGGACAGACGAAATTTACCGGCACCTGGGGCGATATCGGCACCAGCAGCTTTTACCCGCCCCATCATATGACAATGGGCGAGGGCGGCTGCGTGTATACCAGCGACCCGCTGCTGCACCGGCTTATCCTGTCCTACCGCGACTGGGGCAGGGACTGCATTTGCCCCTCCGGACGGGACAATTTCTGCGGCCATCGGTTCGACGGTCAGTATGGCGAGCTTCCCAAGGGCTATGACCACAAGTATGTGTACAGCCATCTGGGCTACAACCTCAAGGTCACCGACATGCAGGCGGCCATCGGCTGTGAGCAGCTGAAAAAATTCCCGGAGTTCATCTGTCGTCGCCGTCACAACTGGGAGAGGCTGCGCGCCGTCCTTGCGCCCTTGACGGATCGGCTGATCCTGCCCGAGGCCGCGCCCAACAGCGAACCGAGCTGGTTTGGATTCCTCATCTCGGTAAAGCCGGAAAGCGGCCTTGTGCGCAATGAGGTGACCCGGTATATCGAGGACAACAATGTGCAGACCCGCCTGCTGTTTAGCGGAAACCTGATCAAGCACCCCTGCTTTGACGAGATCCGCGGCACCGCGGCCTACCGCGTGGTGGGGGATCTGCACTGCACGGATTTCATCATGAACAACAGCTTCTGGGTGGGGGTCTATCCCGGCATGACCGACGACATGATCGATCACATGGCCCGGGTGATCACCGAAGCAGTGGAAAAAGCGGATGAACAGAAATAAGCCGGAGACCTTAAAGCAGCGCCTGTTGGCAAAAGCGGGCCCGCTGCTGCAGTTTATAAAGTTCGGCCTGGTGGGCGTTTCGAACACGGTGATTTCCTATTTGGTGGAGATGCTGGGGTACTACGTTCTTTTCAAAAACGCGGGCTGGCTGGAACCTGCAAAAGTTTTTGTTGTCACGGCGCTTGCCTTTGTCATAAGCGTCACGAATTCCTACTATTGGAACGAAAAATATGTTTTTGCAGACGAAACGAAAAAAACGGTTCGCCAGCACCTGAAAACATACGCAAAAACGGTCGCCTGCTACGGGGTAACAGGGCTTTTGCTGGCGCCGTGCCTCAAGCTGTACCTGAGGACGTTCAACGTGCCGTATTGGGCCGCAAGCCTCGCTTCGCTGTGCCTCACCATACCGCTGAATTTCTTTTCGAATAAATTGTGGGCATTTAAAAACAGTGCGGAACAGGATAAAATAAAGTAAGCCATCGGTCAGAAAAGCAACAACGCAGATCGCTGAATGCGAGAACAAGGAGGAGCAATGCTGGCGTCAGATTATATTGTCCGTTTTCTCAAGGAAAAAGGTATCAGCGATGTGTTTGGGTACCCCGGAGGAATGGTCACATATCTGATGGAGTCATTTGACAGATCTGACAATGCACCTCGTGCACACCTGTGTTACCATGAGCAAGCCTGCGCCATGGCGGCCTGCGGCTGGGCAGAAATGACCCACTTACCCGGAGTTGCATACGCTACGAGCGGACCTGGAGCGACCAATCTGCTGACAGGTATTGCTTGTGCTTTCTTTGAATCTTTGCCTGCGATTTTCATTACCGGGCAGGTGAACACCTATGAGATGCGTGGAGCGCTGCAGGTCAGGCAGAGGGGATTTCAGGAAACAGATATCGTGTCCATGGCTAAACCCATCACGAAAATGGCTGTTTGTGTGGATGACGCAGATAAACTGCAAGACATTCTGGAGCAAGCATATCACACTGCGATGGAGGGGCGGCCTGGGCCAGTGCTCTTGGATATCCCCATGAACGTGCAGCGAACAGAAGTAAATCCCTCCGAAGGGCAAACTGTCTGGAAGCAGAAGCCCCCGGAACAGGACCCGCTGGTCGTGGCAAGACAAATCGTGCAGGCGCTGAGTTTGGCAAAATGCCCATTGGTCCTTGCGGGGCATGGACTGCGCACTGCCGGACAGAGAAGTCTTTTCCGCAATTTTACGAAGATAACGGGTATTCCGGTTGTGACCAGTATGATCGCAGTGGATACGCTTTCGTCGAATGATCCTTGTAATTTTGGCTTTATTGGGGCTTATGGGGCCCGCTACGCAAACTGGATTATAAACCATTGTGATGTACTGGTTACCTTGGGCAGCCGCCTTGACTGCCGGCAAACCGGCGTAAATAAAAGTCTGTTCGCGCCCGGTGCTCGTATATACCGGGTCGATGTGGATCCGAAAGAAATGACTAATCGCGTTCATGACCGTGAAATCCAGTTTGCAATCTCTTTGGAAATGCTAATGCCTGCGCTTGTTGAAGCAGCAACAAGAAGTCATTTTCAATTTGAGGACTGGAAAGATTTGTGCGCTGAGGCTAAAAAGAGTTTAATGAAGGTCGATAAGCCAAATCCGGGAAACCAGGCTGCGGCACAGCTGGCCCAGTATGTCTCGCCCGATGCCACTATTGTGACTGACGTAGGGCAGAACCAGGTTTGGATGGCACAGAGTTTTCCAATAAAAGAAGGGAACACGATGCTGTTCTCTGGTGGCCATGGCGCCATGGGCTATGCACTACCGGCATCGATTGGGGCAGCGATTGCAAAGCCGGGAATGCCGGTGTTGTGCTGCACAGGCGATGGTGGTCTGCAAATGAATATACAAGAACTGCAAACGGTCATCCGCGAAAATTTGCCCATAAAAATTGTTCTCTTTAACAATCACGCCCTTGGCATGATCCATCATTTCCAGGAGATGTATTTCTCGTCAAACTATGTGCAAACCGATGCTACTAAAGGGTTTACTACTCCGAATTTCTTCTCAATCGCACAAGAATATGGATGGCGTACTGCTCGTCTTG
>DWXV01000056.1 GCA_019119025.1 Candidatus Allofournierella excrementigallinarum | reverse complement strand
AAAAGAGGCCCCTTGAGGGGCCTGCCACGAGAAAGGAATGCAGTTGGCAGACCCATTCGTGGCCCCTTAAGGGGCTTTGCCAGTATAATGCCCTTATAGGGCTTACTCAAACCACCGGCTAAGCCGGTGGTCTTGATTTCACGCACAAAAAAATACGCGGCAATGACGAAAAAAACCTTGACTTTTTGGCCGGAATGCTTTAAATTAGATAAGGCAGTCACACATGGGCCTGTAGCTCAGTTGGGAGAGCGCTGCGTTCGCATCGCAGAGGTCAAGGGTTCGAATCCCTCCAGGTCCACCATCATCGCCGCAAGCAGAAAGCGCTTGCGGCTTTTTTGTCGCCTTTTAGAAGGCGGCCGCGGCCCGAAACGTTATTCCTGGTGGCGGCAAAGCGGCGGATGTGGTATGATAAGGCCGGGAGGCGAAAAAGATGGACGAACAACTGCAGCGGCTTTCGCAGATGATCGGACGGGCCCAGCGCATGGCGTTTCTGGGCGGAGCGGGGCTTTCCACCGAGAGCGGTATTCCCGATTTCCGCAGCAGCAACGGCGTTTATGTGGCGTTGAAGGCATACGGAAGACCGCCGGAGGAACTGCTCAGCCACGACTTTTTTGTGCGTCACCCGGATGTGTTTTTTGATTACTACCGCAAATACCTCATTCGTCCGGAGGCGAAGCCCAACCCGGCCCACTATGCGCTGGCGCGCCTGGAGCAGCAGGGCAAACTGACGGCGGTCGTCACCCAGAACATCGACGAGCTCCATCAGCGGGCCGGCAGCCGCAACGTGCTGGAATTGCACGGCAGCGTGTACCGCAACCACTGCATGGAGTGCGGCAAAAGCTGGCCGGTGGAGGCGGTGCTGGAGGCGGACGGCGTGCCCCGCTGCACCTGCGGCGGCGTCATCAAGCCGGATGTGGTCCTCTACGGCGAGGGTCTGAACTCCGCTACCCTTACGGCGGCGGTGGAGGCCATCGCCGCCGCGGACATGCTGCTCATCGGCGGCACCCAGCTTTCGGTCTATCCCGCGGCGGGGCTGGTGGATTATTTTCACGGCAGAGACCTGGCGGTCATCAATCTAAGCACCACCCCCCGCGACGCCCAGGCGGCGCTGACCATCCGCCGTCCCATCGGTGAGGTGCTCGCTGAGGTGGTGCCCTGAGTGTTGCGGCAGTGGCTGTGCACCCTTGCCGGGCATGCACTGCGAGGAGGGGAGAAGTATGGACACATTGGAATGCAGCACCCGCTATCCGTTCATCCTTGTGCACGGCACCGGTTTTCGGGACTGGGGCTATTGGGGCCGGATCCCCCGGGCGCTGGAGCAGCGGGGCGCAAAGGTGTTCTTCGGCGGGCAGGACGGCTGGGCCACCGTGGAACACAATGCGGAATTGCTCAAAGCAAGGATAAAAGAAGTAATGGAGGAGACCGGCTGCGAAAAGGTGCATATCATCGCCCATTCCAAGGGCGGGCTGGACGTGCGGTATATGGTCTCCTCACTGGGCATGGCGCCCTGTGTGGCCTCGGTGTCGCTGGTTTCGACGCCAAACCACGGCTCAAAAACCATGGATGCGCTGACCCGGCTGCCCCGATGGGCGTTCCGGCTGGCGGGCTTTTTCGTGAATCTCTGGTACCGCCTGCTGGGGGACCGCCACCCCGATTTCTGCGCCGTCTGTGGCCAGTTCACCACGGCCTGGGCCGAGGAGTTCAACCGCGCCAACCCGGACGAGGAGGGCGTGCTCTACCGCAGTTATGCCGGGGCGATGCGCTCCTGGCGCAGCGATGTGTTCATGTGGTGGCAAAACCTCATCATCGGTCTGGTGGAAGGGGAGAACGACGGCCTTGTGACCGCCGAGTCCGCCCAATGGACGGGCTTTCAGGGCGTTTGGTGGGGCGCAGCCGGGCGAGGCGTTTCCCACATGGACGAGGTGGATTTCCGCCGCCGCCCGTTGCGCCGCCGGGGTGAAGTTTTTGACGTGGTGGATGAATACATACGCATGGCGGCCCAGCTCAGAGAGCTGGGGCTGTGAACCAAAAAAAGGGGGGAGGAACCATGGAACACTGCTTTCAGCAGCTGCCGGACGGATATGGAAAAATTCTGACTCTGGACCTGCAGAAGGACTCAAAGCTGGCGCTGGTGGTCAACGGGCTGGCCGTTGGCATTGCCGCGATGATGCTGGCCGCGGGCTTTTTGCTGATGCCGGCCTTTGTCATCTCCGCGAGCCTGCCGGCGCTGGCGGCGTTCCTTGCCTGCACTGTGCTGTATATGGTGCTTCATGAACTGGTGCACGGCGCCTGCATGAAGCTGTTCGGCGCAAAAAAGGTGCGCTTCGGTTTCACCGGGCTGTACGCCTTTGCCGGCGGCAGCGAGTACTTCCAAAAGGGAGCCTACATCGTGGTGGCGCTGGCGCCGCTGGTGGTGTGGGGCGCGGTGTTCCTGGCGCTGAACCTTGCCATGGGGGAGAAGTATTTCTGGTTCATCTATTTGCTGCAGATGGTCAACGTCTCGGGCGCGGCAGGGGACCTGTATGTCGCGTTCCGCTTTCTGCGCATGCCGAAGGATGTTCTGGTGCAGGACACCGGCGTTTCCATGACGGTTTTCACCCGAAACGGATGAGATAAAACAAGCGGCCCCGATCTTTCCGAAAAGGAAAGGCCGGGGCCGCTTTTGTGCATCGGCGGTCACTGGACGCTCTCAGCGCCAAAGGGCTGTTTTGTGCATTTTGAGACGCACCAGCTGCCATTGCCGCCCAGCGAGCGGTGCAGGGTGTAGACGAGGTCATAGTCCGGCACAAGGCCCAGTTCATCCCTGTAATAGCGGCGAACCACCGTGGCGGCGCCGCCGGCAAGGCCGCCTCCCAGGTCGCGGCAGACCAGGTCGATGTCCGAAAGGAAACCGCCCATGGGCATCAGTGCAAAGCGGCCGTCCTGCTCGTCGCACCTCTGCCGCAGGCTGTCCAGGTCCACCGTATAGTCCGGCTCGTCCAGATACTCCCGCGCCGCCTGCTGGAATTCTTCGGCAGTGAACCGGCCGTCCGCGTCGGTGCGCCCCTCCTGCGACATTCGCACCACCACGTAGGGGACCTCGGCGGGAAGGTCGCTTTCGGACGATTTCCACCAGTCTTTGCCGGCGGGCCCGCTGCTGGCCCAGTTGCGGAAAAGGCCCGCAACGCTTGTAAGTTCGCGGCTCAATGCGGCGGTCTCTTCGCTCTCTGAGGCTCTGCCCAGTCCGAAGGCCGCCTGCTCGCTGTCCGGATACATGCGCTGTATCACCCCGTCCACCCGGTCGATGTCACGGCCAAAGGCCAGCAGATACCAGTTGGAGCCTGCGCGCAGCGGGGTGGCGCCGGGGTCGTCCACATCCAGCCGCAGATAGACCGCGCCGTCGGGGCCGGTCTCCACCCCGTACCCCGTCACCTTCAGGCCGGTGATGTCCTTCAGCGGATAACCCAGCTCCTGATAGCTTGCCGGCGCTTCGAACAGCCCGGAGAAGCACCAGTCCACCCAGCGCTGTTCGCCGCGGGTGAGGGCGTCGCCCAGCGTCCAGGCATACCGCAGCGAGGTGGCAAGTTCCGGGTCGTCTCCCGCCGCCTGTTCCAACTCCGGCGGAAGCTGCACAAAGGAATTGTCGGCGGACATTTCGCTCTTCCAACCGTCTATTTTCCAGCCGTTTTCTTCCCGGCGCAGGGTCAGAGGGTAATTTTCGAGCATCTGCACGGTGCCGCCCTGGTAGGAAAGTTCCGCCTGCAGGCTGACAATGTCCTCGGTGCGCCCGATCAGCGTCAGCTTGCCGGTGTATTGGCGGCGGGCAGTCTGGCGGGAAAGCCAGCTCTCGCTGGCATAGAGCTTTCCGTCCCGCTCCCGCAGGGCGCACACTGCGTCCGGCGAAAAAAACTCCTGCAGTATCTCGTCGGTATAGGCTTCGCTGAATACTTCTGAAAGCATCTGCCGCAGCCGGGGCTTGCCCGGCACGGAAGGAATATGGTAAAAGGCGATGCTCTGGCCGTACAGGTCCTCGGTGAACGAGTCCTCCTTGTCCAGCTCCCACAGGGAAGGCGCCGCGGCCTGGTCGTCCAGGGCCTGGCCCTGAGCGATCAGGTCCGCCGCAAGCTGGAATATCTCATCCTCGCTCATCTGCGTGCCGGAAGGGATACCCTGAGCCTGGGGCGTTTCCTCGCTCAGCACAGCGGAGGAAGCGGGCAGGCTTTGGGAAGGCGCGCCGGTCTGGCTGCAGCCGAACAGGCTCAGGGCCAGCGCTGCGGCGCCAAAGCGCTTGAAAAGGCAAAGCGTTTTTTGCGTTTTTTTCATGGATGCGCACTCTCCTCGCTCTGTGGTGTAACACGGGAAAATACTCTTTATATATCAAACGAGGCAGGCCCGCTGAACAATTGCACAAAAACCGCTGTGAGGCGGCTGGAGAGCAAAAGGAGCCGCCCTGTTCAGGGCGGCTCCCGCCGGAGGCATGATCACAGAACGATGGCATTCACGGCTTCGATCAGGTCCACCACGGCGGATCGGGGGACCAGCGCGAAGGGGGCGCCGTCCACCACGGCAAGGCAGTGCTCGCCGTCGTAGCGGTAGAATTCGATCTGGACCTTCGGATGGGTCTCGCTGTCCAGCGTCACGGTCATGCCCAGCTCCTCTTTCTGGGAGGGGCTTTCGTCCGTGAACTCGTCCGCACTCACGGCGGTGAGGGCGGCCTCCAGGCCGCTGATATCCAGTTCTTCATCATCAAAGAGGAAGGTCTTTCCGTCGCCCGAACCCCTGGAGGTGATGGTGTAGACCTGGCCTTCCAGCGAGATGTCAAAGCCGGTCACGTCGGCAAAGTCGGCGGTGAGCACCTCGGTGTGGCGCAGATCGTCGTAGGTGCAGGCCATCAGCGCCTCGTAGCTGCTTGCGGAGATCTTGTAAACGATTTTGGAATCGTTGATGCGCGCGTAAGCAGTGATGGCCTCCTCGGCGCTCTCGGCGGCGGAAGAGCCGTTGTTCAAAACTTCCTCAGCCGCCTGAGCAGCCTGTTCCACCGGGTCGCGGCTCACGCTGAGGGTGAAGGTGGAGGAAGCCTCATCCTTGCTGTCCAGTTCGGTGTATTCCACCGCCACGGTCACTTCCGGATCGTCCAGCCCGTAGGAGGCCAGTTCCTCGTCAGTGACGTTGTAGGTCACATAATCGGTGAAATCGGTGTTGCTGATGGAGGACAGATAGCTTTCCACCGAAGAGGTGTCCAGCGGCAGCAGGCCGTCGCCGTCCTGCTTGTAGTAAACGTCGTCGCTGCACAGGGTGTAGGCGTTGTCCTCGGTGTACTCCTGCCAGACTACGTCGTAGGCCTCAGGTCCGTCAAAGCGGATGCTCGACACTTCGTCAAAGGAGAGCACTTCGTCGTGAGCGATCATGTCGCTGAGCTCAAGGTCAAAGGAGTCCAGCGGGTCGCTCACCGCGAGATACACATTCCCGTCGCCGATGGAGACATACCGCTGGGAGTCCATGGAGCTGAAATCGCCCAGCTGGACCTCATAGCTGGTGTCGCTGGTGGTGATGTCGATGGTGCAGACGGGTTCGTCCAGTCCGTACTGGGCGAAATCGGTGACGTCTTCAATGACGAAGGCGGCCCGGAAGTCCTCAAACTCCGCCAAAAGGTCGCTTATCTTTTCCTCGCTTACCGGGAACGCCTCGTCCTCATCGTACAGCCAGCTGCCGTCCTTGTGGAAGGCAAGGGAGGCAGTCTCCGTCTCCCAGTCCAGCGCGGACACGGTGTCCGCGTCCACGGTGAGGATGGTCTCGCCGCTGGTCTGGATCTCTTCCTGCTTCTGGTCGTATTGCAAAACGCAGACGGTGGCAATGCACACGGCCACCAGCACGCCGAACAGGATATAAAGCCGTTTAGCCCGCTTCATTCTGCTTCTTCCTCCTCTTCAAGATGACATACACGCCAACGCACAGGTAGCCGATGGGAAATACGCCGATCATCAGCACTTTGAGCAGCGAGGCGGTGGAGCCGCTGATGGAAAGGTAGTTGTAGTTCAGCGACTTGCTGCGGATGGCCATGGCCTCGGTCTCGCCGATCAGCGAGGAAAGAGCGTTCATGGCAAGGTCGGAGTTGGAGCCGGAAGACAGGGCGTTGTACATATCGTCCAGGAAGGCGGCGGACGAGAACCAGACGATCTGGCCGCCGTTGTCGCCGGCGATGGAAACAGCCACCGCGAAGGGCCCATCAATGTCGCCGTCCTCTTTCTCGTAGGTCTGCAGGTCGTAGCCGGCCACCTTGCTGAAGGCCTGGTCAGAGGTGGTGAGTAGCTCGGTAACGTTGTCGCCGGCGCTCTCGGAAACGATCAGGCCCTGGGAGATGGGCATGTTGGGGTAGTAGTGTTCTTCGATGAGCGGGTCGGTGATGTCGCTGCTGTTCATGTCGGGCAGCAGGATGTGGGGCTGCACGGTGTAGGATTCCCGGCTGCCTTCCACCACGATGCCTTCGCAGGTCTCCACACCGTAGTCCGCCAGCAGGCTGTTCAGGTTGGCCAGTTCGCCGTCCTGCACGGGCCCGGCGATGACCAGCAGCTTGCCGCCGTTCTTGGTGTAGTCGGAAAGCATCTCCCTCTCTTCTTCGGAGATGTCGGAGGAGGGCTCATAGATCATCACGCAGTCGGCGTCTTCGGGGATCTCGTCCACCGTCAGCAGCGACAGGGCATTTGTCTCGATATTCTCCTTTTCGACCTGCTCGCTGAGGCTGGCAGGCAGCTCCTGCTCGCCGTGGCCTTCCAGCAGATACAGCTGCGGCAGCTCGTCGGTGACCAGCTTATGGCTAAGTAGATGTAATCAAGAGAAGAAAGGAAAAGCACAATCCAGACGGAACCGGCGGTTGTGTCAAGAAATGTTTGTGGAATAGCAAGAACTTTGATATAATAGGAGCAGGACCCCCGGAACCGGGAGAAAGGCAGGAGGATAAATGCACATAAGCTATAAACCCCTCTGGCACATGCTGGTTGAGCGTAACATGAGGAAAGAGGACTTGCGGATTGCCGCCGGTCTTACCACAAATATGATTGCCAACATGGGTAAGGGCAAGAACATCAGCATGGAAACGCTGGTTCGTATCTGCGAAGCCCTGAATTGTGGTATTTTGGATGTGATTGAGTTGGAACAGGATGAAGATGTTGAAGGCAAAGAATAATCTAAATTAAGGTGGTCACCATATATGGAAATATTAGAATTTGGAGATAGAAACAAAAGAAAGATTATCTTTATACATGGTTTTCAATGTCCTTATCAAATATGGGAAAAATATATCGAACATTATCAAAAAGACTTTCACATTATTATTCCAATAATGCCTGGACACAATCCTAAAAAGCAGGAAAAATTTTTCTCCTTTTTACAGACTTCAAGAGAACTTGAGGATTATTATATTTCCCGTTATGGTAAAAGCGTGTATGCCATTTATGGAATGTCAATGGGTGGTGTTTTGACCGCTACGTTATGGCAAAATGGACAATTAGAAATTGAAAAAGTGATTTTTGATGGTTCTCCGCTCGTATCTGTCAATGGCATTATGAAAAGAATGATGCTACGGTTCTATTTGAATATAACTCACAAGTCACAACAAAGAGACAAAAAAACATTGG